>CAYPDV010000025.1:0-12505 GCA_964409525.1 uncultured Gemmatimonadaceae bacterium | reverse complement strand
ACGCGATGGGGGTGCGGAGGACGACGGTGCGCGAGTACGCGGAGCGGGTGGCGGGGTAGACGATCGGGCGGGTCGGAGTCGCGGGAAGCGGCCGGGTCCGGGCAACCTTCGAGGATCGGGGAGAGGGCGATGGGAAACGAGGTGAGGAGATCGGTGGAGCTCGACGGCGGACGGTGGTTCCGGCTGGTGGTGGGCGACATCACCGAGGAGCCGGTCGACGCCATCGTGAACGCCGCCGGCGGGCGGCTGGAGCACGGCGGGGGCGTGGCCGCGGCGATCGCGGCGGCGGCCGGCGAGACGCTCCGGCGGGAGTCGGCCGACCGGGTGCGCGAGCACGGCGGCCAGATCGACGCGGGCGAGGCGGTGGCGACCGGCGCCGGGGCGCTGCCCCAGAAGGGGGTGGTCCACGCGGTGGGCCCCAGGCAGGGCGAGGGCGAGGAGGAGGAGAAGCTCGTCTCCGCCGTGGCGCGGGCGCTCGAGGTGGCGCACGACACCGGTTGGACCTCGGTCTCCATGCCGGCGATCAGCGCGGGCGTCTTCGCCGTGCCGCACGGTGTCTGTGCCCGGGCGTATGTTGCAGGGGTGCGGCGCCACTACGATGAGAACCCCGACTCGGCGGTGACCGAGGTCCGACTCTGCCTCTACGAGCCCGAGGATTCGCTCGTCGAGGCGGTCGAGCGGGAGATGGACGCGCTGGAGGAGCGCTGAGGCGAGCGCGGGAGTCGAGCAGTGAATCGAACGACGGGAGGCGAGGGATGGCGGATCTGGTGATCTACGCGGCCGGAGAGATCCACAGCGACTGGCGGGAGGAGCTCCGGAGCGCGCTGGACGGGCGGGGCGTCGACGCCGAGCTCGTCGGACCCCAGGAGGTCCACGACCGCTCGGACGCGGTGGGCGAGGACATCCTGGGCGAGCAGCCCGGCCCCCGCTACCGCGACCTGATGGGGGCCCGCGTGAACACCCTCCGCACGCGGATCCTGATGCAGCGGGCCGACGTGGCGGTGGCATTCTTCGGGCCGAAGTACAAGCAGTGGAACACGGCCGCCGACGCCGGCTGGGCGGTCGCCTCCGACCTGCCCCTGGTCCTGATCCGCTCCGAGGAGCACGTCCACGCCCTGAAGGAGCTGGACGCCCTCGCGACCCTCACGGTGGAGACGATCGAGCAGGCCGCGGAGGCGCTGGCGTACGTGTTCGAGTAGATGGGGCCGGAGCGCGTCTTCGCCGACTGGACCGAGCCGCTCCTCCCGGCGGCCGCCCGCTTCCTGGCCGAGCACTACGGCGGTCCGCGCTGGGACCTCTCGGGCGTCGTCGTCGCGCTCCCGGGCGCGCGCGCGGGACGGCGGCTCCTCGAGATCCTGGTGAACGAGGCCGAGCGCAGCGATCGGCTCCTCCTTCCCCCTCGGATCGTCACGCAGGGGGTCCTGACCGAGCTCCTCTACGAGCCGTCCACGCCCCTCGCTCCGGACGCCCTGTCCCGCCAGGTGTGGGCGCGCGCGCTCGCCATCGCCGACCGCGAGCGGCTGAGCGCCGTCTTCCCGGAGCTGCCGGCGGACGACGACCCGGTGGGATGGGCGTCGCTCGCCCGGATCGTGTTCCGTCTGGCCAGCGAGGTGGGGGCCGGCGGACTCGATTTCGGCGAGGTGGCGGACGCCTGCCGGGGGCCGCTCCTCCACCGGGACGCGGAGCGGTGGCGGGTGCTCGCGGGAGTGAGCGCCGAGTACCGCCGCCTGCTGGACGGGATCGGCTTCTCGGACCGGGACGCCGCGCGCCGGCGCGCCCTCGAGGAGGACCGCCTCACGCTCGACCGGGACCTCTGGCTGATCGGGATGGCCGAGATGCCCACGCTCCTGAGGACGATGCTCCGCGCACTCGAATCACCCGTGCGGGCGGTGGTGCACGCTCCGGAGTCGCGCGCCGAAGCCTTCGACGACCTGGGCTGCGTGGCCCCGGGTGCGTGGGAGGACGAGGTCCTGCCGGTCCCGGACGAGCGCCTCTCGGTGGTGGAGGGACCGGCCGAGCAGGCGGGAGAGGTGGTCCGCCTCCTGGCGGACGTGGCGCTCGACGCGGAGGCGGCCCCGACGGCCGAGGAGGTGACCGTCGGCGTGCCGGACCCGGGGCTCGTACCCTTCCTCGAGCAGCGGCTGGACGCGCACGGGATCCCCCACCGCTATGCCGGGGGCACGCCCGTCGCGCGCACGGCGCCGCACCGCCTCCTCACCGCCGTGGCCGACTGGCTGGACGGGCGGCGCTTCGCCGATCTCGCGGCGCTCCTCCGACATCCGGACGTCCAGCGGTGGCTCGGCGCGGCGGACGCGCCGGCGCTCCTGGACGATTACTTCCGGGAGCACCTTCCGGCCCGGATCGACGGATCGGTGCCCGGCTCCTCGGGCCGCGCACGGCGGATCCGGGACCTGGTGGGGCGGCTGCACGCTCCCGAGCGCCTGGGCGACCTTCGCGGCCACGCGCCGCTCTCGTCCTGGATGCCCCGTGCGCTCCAGGTCCTCTCCTCCGTCTACGGCGGCCGCTCGCTCGAGCGCTGGAAGCCCGGCGACCGGGACGTGGTCGAGGGGGCCGAGGCGCTCCGGGACGCCGCCGCCGAGCTCCACCGGATCCCGGCGGCGGTCGATCCGGAGTGCGGTGCGGCGGCCGCCTTCCGGATCCTCCTGGCCGAGGCCGCCGGGAAGCGGATCGCGCCGGAGCCCGACCGGGAGGCGGTGGAGATGGTGGGTTGGCTCGAGCTCCACCTGGACGACGCCCCCGTGCTCGTCGTGGCGGGGGTGAACGAGCCGCACCTGCCGGAGTCGGCCGGGGGCGACCCGTTCCTTCCCGACGCGCTGCGCTCCCACCTCGGACTGGAGGACGACGGACGCCGCTACGCACGAGACGCGTACCGCCTCACCGCGATCCTCCACTCCCGTCCCGGCGTCCGGCTCGTCTCGGGCCGACGCGACGCCGCGGGCGATCCGCTGCGGCCGAGCCGACTCCTCCTCACCGATCGGGACGGGGCGCTCGCACGCAGGATCCGCCGCTTCACGGACGAGGGCGCCGAGCGGCCGCCGGCACTCCCGCTCCCGCTCCCGTCCGCTCCCTCGAGCCGATTCGAGCTCCCCCCCGAGCGGAGGATCCCCCTGGATCCATTCCCGGAGGCGTTCCGGGTCACCGACTTCCGGGCGCTCCTCTCCGATCCCTTCCGCTGGGCGCTGGAGCGGCGGCTCCGGCTCGAGGCCGCCCACGACCGGGACCGCGAGATGGACCCGCTCGGCTTCGGCTCGCTGGCCCACGAGGTCCTCGAACGCTTCGGCCGGAGCGAGGAGTGCCGGAGCGACGACCCCGAGCGCGTGGCCCGGTGCCTCGAGCGCATCCTGGAAGAGACGAGGCGGCGCCGCTTCGGACGATCGGCGCTCGCCTCGGTCCCGATCCAGATCGAACAGCTCCGCTCCCGGCTGAGGGCGTTCGCCACGTGGCACGCGGCGCGGGTGCGGGAGGGGTGGGAGACCGTCGGGACGGAGGTCACGGTGGAGGACGGGATCCTCTTCGAGGTGGACGCCGAGCCCATTCGACTGCGGGGCAGGATCGATCGTGTCGACCTCCACCGGGAGCGGCGGACGGTCGCCGTCTTCGACTACAAGACGGGAGACTCCACGGGCGATCCGGACCGCGCCCACCGCACGCGGAGCGGCGAGTGGAGGGATCTCCAGCTCCCGCTCTACCGCCACTTCCTGCCCCACCTCCGGGACCCGGACGGCGAGCGCCTGGTGCCGCAGGGGTGGACCGTGCTCCTCGGCTACGTCCGGCTGCCGAAGGAGGAGGAGAAGGTCGGCGGGGTGCTGGCCGAGGGGTGGGACGACGCCGTGCTGGCCGAGGCGGACGAGGTCGCCCGCACGGTGATCCGCGAGCTCCGGGAGAAGGGCGCGGCGGAGTGGGACGCGTCGGCCGCGAGCGGGGGGCGCTTCGACCCGTTCGCCTCGCTCCTCGGCGGCGCGCTCGTGACGGTGGGAGAAGGCGGGGAAGGAGACGGCGACGAGGAGGAGGACCGATGAGCGGGCGGCGCGAGCTCGTTCTCGCCTCCGCCGGGGCCGGGAAGACCTTCCGGATCTCGACCCGGATCATCGCGCTCCTCGACGCGGGGGTCCCACCGCGCGAGATCCTCGCCTCCACCTTCACCCGCAAGGCGGCGGGCGAGATCCTGGAGCGGGTCCTGGAGCGGCTCGCCGACGCGGCGCTCTCGGCCGAAGGGGCGGGCGAGCTCGCCCGGCACGTGGCCGGCGAGGCGCTCGAACGGGAGGGGCCGCCCGCGGCCGGGGAGGAGGAGGCCGACGGCGGATCCGCCCGCTGGCTCGCTCTCCTCCGCGCCCTGGCCCGGGAGATCCACCGGACGAACGTCGGAACCCTCGACGCCTTCTTCGTCCGGGCGGCACGGAGCTTCACGCCGGAGCTCGGCCTGCCCCCCACCTGGGGCGTCGCCGACCGGCCCACGGCGGAGCGGCTCGCCTCCGAGGCGCTCCAGGACGTCCTGGGAGACGCCGATCCCGGCCAGGTGGTCGAGATGGTGCGGATGCTCCTCCGCGGCGACACCGCCCGCTCGGTGCACGGGCGGCTGCTCGAACAGGTGAGCGAGCTCCGCGAGATCGGACGCCAGATCGACCCGAGGGCCGCCGATCCGTGGCGGCCGTTCGCGGATGGGGGCGCCGGGAGCGAGGGCCCGACGGCCGACGTCGAGGATCTCGTCCGGGCGCTGGAGGCCGCCGACCTCCCCAGCACGCAGAGCGGCGAGCCCGACGGGCGGTTCGCCCGAGCCCTCGGTCGAGGCGCCGAGCAGCTCCGTGCCGGAGACTGGGAGGGCTTCTGCGCGGGCGGGCTCGCAGCGAAGGTGCTGGACGGAAGCCTCGCCTACCACGGAAAGGACTTTCCGCCCGCGCTCGCCGAGGCGCTGCACCGGTGCGTCGAGGAGGCCCGGGCCGTCCTGGTCGAGCGCTTCCACCGCCAGTCGACCGCCATGGGCCGGCTCGCGCGAGACTTCGACGGCGCCCTCGGCCGGCGGCAGCGCGAGGAGGGGGCGTACGGATTCCACGACCTGACGCACCTGCTCGGCGCGAATCGCGAGGATGGGGGTCCGACGGGCGCCGCGATCACCGCGCACGCCGACCTCTGGTACCGCCTGGACGGCCGCGTGCGCCATCTGCTCCTGGACGAGTTCCAGGACACCTCGTTCGCGCAGTGGGAGGCGCTGCGCCCCCTCGCGGACGGGCTCCTGCGCCCGGAGCCGGAGGGCACCGACGACGCCACGGTGTTGGTGGTCGCCGACCCGAAGCAGTCGATCTACGGGTGGCGGGGGGCGCGGCCGGACCTCGTCCACCGGGTGGGGCGCCGCTACGCGATGGACGAGGCGTCGCTCGAGCTCTCGTGGCGCTCCTCGGCCGAGGTGCTGGAGCTCGTCAACGAGGTATTCGAGCCCCTCGCCGCAAGCGAGGTCTGGGCGGCGAGCGGAGACGAGGAGCGGGAGCGGGCGGACCGCGCCGTAGCCGCGGAGTGGCTCCGGGATTTCCGGCGTCACGTGCCCGCACCCCCCATGCGGGGCGTTCCCGGCCACGTGCGCCTGGAGGCGGGACCCCGGGAAGAGAATCCCCGGAGGACGGCGCGACCGGCGATGATGGCGCACGCCGCCGCGCGGATCGCCGAGCTCGAGCGTCGGATCCCGGGCGCATCGATCGGCGTGCTGGTCCGCCACAACGAGGCCGTCTCCCGCCTCATCCTGGAGCTCCGCGATCGAGGCGTGGATGCGTCCGAGCGCTCCGGCACGCGGCTGACGGACACGGCCGCCGTGGCGGGCGTCCTCGCGCTGCTCCGCATGGCGGACCACCCGGCCGACACGATCCAGCGGTACCACGCCGCGCGCACCCCGATCGGGGCCTCCGTCGGGTTCGTCGATCACGGCGACGACGAGGCCGCCCACCGGACGGCCGCCTCGGTCCGCCGCCGCCTGCTCACCGAGGGGTACGGCCGCACGCTCTCCGGGTGGGCGCGGGCGCTCTGCGAGGCCCGGGCCGTCGACCGGAGGGACGTCGGGCGGCTGCTCCAGCTCGTCGAGCTCGGCTACCGCTGGGACGAGCGGCCGACGCTCCGCCCGGGCGACTTCGTCCGCTACGTCGAGTCGGAGCGGATGGAGGATCCCCGCGCCTCGCGCATCCGGGTGATGACCGTGCACCAGGCGAAGGGGCTCGAGTTCGACGTCGTCGTGCTGCCCGAGCTCGATTTCCTGCTCACGGGTGGGAGCGGGGGAGGCTCCGCGGCCCTGCCCGAGCGGGATCCGGAGACGGGCCGGGTCCACCGCGTCTTCCCCTACGTGAGCCGGAAGCTCCGTCCGCTGCTGGGCGAGGTCGAGGAGGCGGCGGGGCAGGCACGGGCGGCCGAGCTCCGCGACTCGATGGGACTCCTCTACGTCGGCCTCACCCGGGCCCGACATGCCCTGCACCTCCTCGTGCCCGCGGACGACGCGGAGCGCGGCCCCTCGTCCCGCTGCGACCCGGCGTGGATCCTACGTCATGCTCTCGGCGCGAGAGACGCGGTGCGCACGGGCGAAGTCCTGATGGAGCGGGGGGATCCCGGGTGGCACCGGGATCCGGCCGTGAAGCTGGAGCACGCCGGAGAGACCGCGGAGGAGCCCGGTGCGAGGGCCGCGGACGACGGCGAGGCGGGACCGGAGCGCGGGGCTGCGGCGGGAGTCCCGCTCCGGATCTCCGGGCGCCGCTCCCGAATCCTGCCCCACCGCTCGCCGTCGTCGCTCGAGGGGGGAGGCGCGGTCGACCTCGCGCGGACGCTCCATCTGGGCGGAGTCGCCGAGCGAGCACGCGGCACGCTCGCCCACGCCTGGCTCGAGGAGGTCGGGTGGATCGAGGAGGGGCCGCCGCCCGAGACCCGCCTCCGGGAGATCGCCCGGCGCGAGGCGCCTTCGCTCAGCCGGGAGGAGGTGGAGGGCCTCCTCGGCCGATTCCGGGCATGGCTCGAGTCCGGGCCGATCCGGGAGGTGCTCTCACGGGCTGCCTATCCGCAAGGTGCGACGATCGAGGCGGAGGTGGCCTTCGCGCATCGGATCGACGGAAGCCTGGTGCGGGGCCAGATCGACCGGCTGGTGATCTGGGAGGAGGGCGGCGCCCCCGCGGCCGAGATCGTCGACTTCAAGACCGACGCGCCGGGAGCCGGAGATGCCGGGGCTCTCGAGGAGCGGGTGGCCCACTACCGGAGCCAGATCGATGCGTACCGTGCGGCGGTGTCGGCCGGCCGGGGCATTCCGCGCGAGCGGGTCGGGGCGCGGCTCGTCTTCCTGGAGGCGGACAGGGTCGAGCGGCCCTGACGCTCCCCCTCCATCCGCTCCGTCGTGTCCGGCTCCGGCTCCGGCTCCGGCGGCTCGGGGTCGGGCTCCGGGTCGGGGTCGGGCGGCTCCGGATCCGGCTCCGGGTCGGGGTCGGGGTCGGGCTCCGGTTCCGGATCGGGCTCCGGTTCCGGATCGGGATCCGGATCGGGGTCCGGTGGGAGCGGCTCCGGCTCGTCGCCGTCGCCGTCGCCGGTGTCGGACGGGAGCGGCGGGCCGGGAACCGTGTCGCCGTCCAGAGTGTCGCCGTCCAGGGTGTCCGCCCCGAGCGTGTCGGCGCCCAGCGTGTCCGGCCCCAGGGTGTCGGACGGCAGGAAGCGGCCGGCCCCGGGATCGAAGCCCAGGCGGCCCACGCCCGAGGGCCGCGCCCAGTCGCCGCCGCTTCCCACCGCGCGCATCATGCGGCCCCAGACGGGTGCGGCGAGGCGGCCGCCGGTGGCGTTCGGCAGGATCGGGCGGCTCCGGTCGAATCCGATCCAGACCACGCCCACCACCTCCGGCGTGTAGCCGGCGAACCAGACGTCAGCGGCGTCCTGCGTGGTGCCGGTCTTCCCGGCCGCCGGCGCCCCGAAGCCGGCGGCGCGCACCGCCGTGCCCGTGCCCCGGTCCACCACGTCGCGCAGGATGTCGGTCACGACGTACGCCACGGGAGGATCCAGCCGCTCCTCGGACTCCGGCTCGAACTCCCGCACCAACCGGCCGTCCTCGTCCTCCACGCGCGTCACCCAGCGGGGCTCCACGCCGCGCCCCAGCCCCGCGAAGGTGGAGTACGCCCGCGCCATCTCCAAGGGCGACAGCGACACGGTGCCGAGCGCCATCGAGGGCTCCTCGGGGATGTCCCGCTCGATGCCGGCCCGGCGCGCCACGTCGGCCACCCGGTCCGTGCCCACCCGCTGCGCGAGGCGGACCGTCGGAACGTTCCGTGATCGGACCAGGGCGTCCCGCATCGTGACCCGCCCCTCGAAGCGGCCGTCGTAGTTCACCGGGCGGTAGACGGGTGAGCCCGCGGTGCGGATCTCGAACGGCTCGTCGGAGAGGACGCTGCCGGGCGAGTGGCCTTCGGCGACCGCGGCGGCGTAGACGAACGGCTTGAAGGCGCTGCCCGCCTGCCGCGCGGCCAGTGTGGCCCGGTCGAAGGGAGAGTGCTCGAAGTCCCGGCCACCCACGTGGGCCAGCACGTCGCCGTCCTCCACGCGCAGGATCACCACGGCCCCCTGCAGGAACGGGCTCCCCTCCACCGCCGGGGCCTCGGTGGCGTCGAACGCCGGCCCGTCGAACGCGCCGTAGGCGCCCCGCTCGACCGAGCGGAGCTGATCGGAGAGGGCACTCTCCGCCGCCGTCTGCGCGCTCCGGTCGAGGGTGGTGTGGATGCGGAGCCTACGCTTGTAGAGGTCCTCGCCGAGCTCCCGCTCCAGGAAGTCCCGCACGGCCTCGACGAAGTAGGGCGCCGGAAGGAGTGTGGGATCCTCGATCCGCCGCACGGGAGAGACCTCGATCTCGCTCTCCCGGGCCTCGGCCACCTCCTCGGGCTCGGCGAGCCCCTCCTCCTCCATCAGGTCGAGCACCAGGTCCCGTCGCTCGCGGGCCGCCTCGGGGTGGTTTCGCGGATCGTAGTGGGCCGGAGCCTTGACCAGCGCTGCGAGAAGCGCGGACTGGGGCAGGCCGAGCTCGCCGGCCGGGAGGTCGAAGTAGTGGCGGGCGGCGGCGGAGATCCCGTGCGCCCCGTTGCCGAAGTAGATGTGGTTCAGGTAGAGCTCGAGGATCTCCTCCTTCTCGAAATCGCGCTCGATCTCCCGCGCGACCCGCACCTCGAGGAGCTTCCGCCGGAGCGTGCGCTGCGCTCCGGGAAGCCGCTCGGGAAAGGCGTTGCGGGCCAGCTGCATGGTGATCGTGCTCGCCCCCTCGGCCACCCCCCCCTCGCGGATGTTCGCGAAGACGGCGCCGAAGACGCGGCGGAAGTCCACCCCGGAGTGATCCCGGAAGCGGCGGTCCTCGACGGCGACGAAGGCGGCCGGGACGTGCTCGGGCAGCGAGTCGAGATCGACCACGTCCCGCCGGACCGGCCGGAGCTCGGCGAACCGCTCGCCGTCGCGGTCCAGGAGGACCGGCGCACCCCCCGATTCGTAGGCGAGGAGGATCTCCGGGTCCGGGCATCCCGAGACGCCGCACCGGAACCAGAGGAAGCCGAGCAGGATCAGCAGCGGAACGCCGATGCCGAGCCCCCACTTCCAGGGGTCCCGGCCGTGGAGCCGGTCCCGGATGCGCCGGTGGGTCCGGCGGCCCGCCCCCGCGGCGCGAGAGCCCCACTCCCGGGACGTGCGGCGGACGGATCCGAGCGGGTCGTCCGGGGGGTCGGGACTCATGCGGCGGGGACGGGGGAACAGGACGTGATCTCGTCCCCCGGAAGTGCAACTTCGGGGCCGCTACTCCTCGCCGATGTCACCCCCGTGCTGCAGCCCGCGCATCACTCCATGTCACCCCAGCGCTCGAACCAGTCCATCAGGTAGAGCTGCGTGCGCATGAAGTTGCTCGGCTTCGAGCCGGTACCGTGATACTCGTCCCGGAAGCGGAGCAGCACGGTCGGCACGCCGACCGCGCGCAGCGCCTGGTAGTACTCCTCGGACTGCGTCATCGGCGTCCTGAGGTCGAGCTCGCCGGTCATGATCAGCGTCGGCGTCTCCACCCGGTCCACGTACATGATCGGCGAGTGCTCGAGGAAGACGTCCGGGTTCGTCCACGGGAAGCCGGGAAACCACTCGTACGACCAGCGCACGACGTCCGTCGTGCCGGTCATGCTGAACCAGTTGATCACCGGGCAGCGCACGCCGGCCGCCGCGAAGCGGTTCGTGTGGCTTATGGTCCACGCGGTGAGGATTCCCCCTCCGCTGCACCCGGTCACGAAGAGGTTGTCGGTGTCGGCGTAGCCCCTGGAGACGACCTCGTCCACGCCGGCCATGAGGTCGTGGTAATCGACCCCCGGATAGGCGTCGTCGATCGCGTTGCCGAACGCCGAGCCGTAGCCGGTGCTGCCCCTCGGGTTCGTGTAGAGGACGACGTAGTCGTTGGCCGCGAAGTTCTGGAAGGAATAGTCGAACGCGACGTTGTACATCGCGTGCGGGCCGCCGTGGATGCTGAGGATCAGCGGGTACTCCCGCGACGGATCGAAGCCCGGCGGCTTCACGATCCAGCCCTGGACCTGCACGCCGTCGTCCGACTCGTACCAGACCTCCTCGACCTCGCCCACCTCCACGTCGGCCAGCACGTCGTCGTTCACCCGGGTCAGCTGCGTGACTCCCGAGAACCGGGGGATGCGGTAGCGGACCACGTCGCCGGGCCGGCTGGGGTCGCTCCGCACGCCCACGGCCGTGCCGTCGTCGGCCATCGAGGAGAGGGAGAGCATGTGGGTGCCCTCGGTCACCTGCCTCGGACCGCCACCGTCGGCCGGGAAGAACCAGACGTTCTCCGTGCCCCGGTCCTGCACCTCGGCGAAGACGCCCCCGCCGTCGGGGGCCCAGCGGAGGGAGGTGGGGCTCCGGTCGAGGTCGCCGGTGAGGCGCCGGCGGTCGGTGCCGTCGGAGCGGACCAGCCAGAGGTCGGCGGCCCGGTAGGTGTCGTCGGTGGCGGGATGGCCGGTGTAGGCGATCCATCGGCCGTCCGGCGAGGCGGCGGGCCCGCCCCAGGTGCCCTGCTCGTCGGTGAGCTGGCGCACCTCCCGGGTCTCGACGTCGACGGCGTAGATGCGGCTGTCCTGGAACCGCTCGTCCCAGTCCTCCTCCAGCAGCCCCTCGAAGACGATGGTGCGGCCGTCGGGCATCCAGTCGAGCGTGGCGCCCATCCGGAGGCCGCCGAAGAGGCCGCCCACCACCCCTTCGCCCCGGGTCACCTGGCGGGCCGAGCCGCCGACGGCGGGCACCACGAAGAGGTGGTGCGTGCCGTCCTCGAGGAAGCCCTGGCGGTCGAGGCGGTAGTGGATGCGCTCGATCTGCCTCGGCCCTTCCGTCCAGCCCGCCCCCTCGGGCGGCGACGGGAGGTCGACCGTCCAGCTCTCGGTGTCCGGAACGAACGTCGTGAAGGCGATCCGCTCGCCGTCGGGCGACCAGCGGAGCGAGGAGGGCGACTCATCCAGCCGCGTGACCTGCGAGGTCGCGCCCTCGGCGTCCATCCACCGGATCCAGATCTGCGCCCGGTCGTCGTCGTCGGGCGCCGTGTAGGCGATGCGCGTGCCGTCGGGCGACCAGCGGGGCGCGCTTCCCTCGACCAGGAAGCGCTGCCGGCTCCCGTCGGCGTCCATGATCCAGACCTCCGAGTCCCACGAGTCGTCGCGAGCGTCGACGTGGCCCCGGGTGTAGAGGATGCTCCGGCCGTCGGGCGAGATCTGCGGGTCGCCCACCCGCTCCCACTCCAGGAACCGCTCGACCGTCAGGCGGCGCTCGTCGTCGGGGGTCTCCTGCCCGAGGACGGGGGTGGGAGGGGGGACGAGGATCGAGGCGGCCACGAGGACCGCCGGAAGCGCCGCCGCCACGGGAAGCGTTCCCCGGAGGCGGGAGATTTGCAGAGAGGGTACCTCGGTACGCATTCGTCATCTCCGGAGCGGGTTGCCGTAGATCGAAAGTGGAGCGCGGCCCGGCCGAGGCGCAACGGCGCCTCCGCTCACGCAGCCTTCACCACCCCGCCGGGAGCGACACACACGGGAGGAGCCATGCGCTGGAAAGCCGCCTTCACCCTGGCGAGCCTGGCGGCGGCGGGAGTCGCCTACAAGCTCTTCGAGCCGGATCCCGAGACCCGGCGCAAGGTCCGGGACCGGAAGGAGCGGAAGGACCGCGAGCGCGAGCTCGGCGACCGCGAGCGGGAGCGTCTCCGCCTCGAGCAGGAGCGGCGCGAGGAGGAGGTCGAGGAGCGTCGGGCGGAGCGCCGGCGCGCCCGCAGGGAGCGGGCGCACGGGCGGGGCCGCTGAGGCGGGTCAGCCTCCGTCCGGCCGGTCCGGCCCGGATCCGGTATCCCCCTCCGCGCCCTCCCATTCCGGCCGCGCTCCGTCCAGGGGCGGCAGCGAGTCCGGCGGGACCTCGATTCCGGTCCGCGTCGAGCGGAAGGCGTCGGCCGCGACCTTCCAGTCGCCGTCCACGCGCCTCCAGACGA
>CAYPDV010000024.1:0-38239 GCA_964409525.1 uncultured Gemmatimonadaceae bacterium | reverse complement strand
AGCCCACCTGGTTCACCGCCTCGATCAGCGAGCCGAGCTGGCCCGCGTAGAGGGCGACCCCGAAGGCGAAGAGCCCCCAGGCGAGGGTGCTCAGGCGCGAGACGAGGAGGTAGTGGTCCTCGGTCGCCTCCGGCCGGAACCAGCGCCGGTAGAAGTCCACGACCGTGGCGCTCGAGAGCGCGGTGAGCTCCGAGTCGAGCGACGACATCGCCGCGGCGAAGATCACGGCGATCATCAGCCCCAGGATGCCCGCCGGGACGTACTCGACCAGGTAGGTGGGAAAGACGTAGTTCACGTCGTTGGACGCGGCGCCCCGCACCTCGCCCACCAGCCCCTTCGCCTCGCGGCGGAGCGAGGAGAGGTCACCGTCGAGGGCGGCCACACGGGCACGCAGAGCCTCCACGCTCCCCGACGTCGCGGTCGCCTGCGCTCCCGCCGTGGCCGCCGGTCCCGCGACATCGCTCGCGGCGCCGCCCGGCGGGGCCGCTCCGAGCACCGCGGCTCCGCCCCTCCCGGCGTCGGGCGCCTGCCGCGCCTCCAGCAGCTCCATCACCACCGCCCGCCGCTCGCCGTGCACCGCCTCGTGCCGCTCCCGGAGCGCGCCGTACTCCTCCGCCCGCTCGCTCTCCTCGACGAGCTGGACCTCGGCCGCGTTGAAGACCAGCGGCGGCCGCTCGAAGTGGTAGAAGACGAAGAGGAGCACGCCGATCGCGAGGATCAGCACCTGCATCGGCACCTTGAGGAAGGCGTTGAAGATGAGGGAGAGCCGGCTCTCCTTCAGGCTCCGGGCGGTCAGGTAGCGCTGCACCTGGCTCTGGTCGGTGCCGAAGTACGCCAGCGCCAGGAAGAAGCCGCCGACGAGGCCGGACCAGAGGGTGTAGGTGTTCTCCGGATCCCACGACGTGTCGATGCTCCGCCACATGCCCTGCACGCCACCGAGGTAGGCGACGTCGCCCGCCCCCACCCCCTCGGGCAGGTTCCAGAAGAGCACCCCCAGCGCCACGGCGATCCCCCCGAGCATCATCACCATCTGCACCACGTCGGTCCACACGACGGCGGTGATCCCCCCGGCCATCGTGTAGAGGATGGTGACGACCGCCATCACCGCGATCGTCACCGTCTCGTCCCAGCCGAGGATCACGCTGAGCACGATCGCCGGCGCGTAGAGGATGATCCCGGCGCCCATCCCCCGGGACAGCAGGAAGAGGAAGGCCGCGAGCGAGCGGGTCTTCGGGTCGAAGCGCTGCTCGAGGTACTCGTACGCGGTGTAGAAGCCGCCCCGGTAGAAGAAGGGGAGGAAGAGGATCGAGATCACGACCATGGCCACGGGCAGGCCCAGGTAGACCTGGACGAACTCCATTCCGTCGTCGAAGGCCTGGCCGGTGGTGCCGATGAAGGTGATCGCGCTGGCCTGCGTGGCCATGACCGAGAGGCCGATCGCCAGCCACGGCATGCGCCGGTTGGCAAGGAAGTAGCCCGCGACGCCGACGTTGCGGCGGCTCTGCCAGAGGGCGAAGCCGACGACGCCCCCGAAGTAGAGGACGAAGACGCCCCAGTCGAGCGGGCTCACGGCGGGTTTCCGGGGGATGCCGGGAACGGTCGCGCCGACGCGCGGGCGCTGGGGTCCCTCACGGCGTGAGGAGCCGCCCCGCGGCCCAGAGGAAGAGGACCAGGAAGGCCGCCCAGTAGATCACGAGGGCGTAGAGCGCGCCCCAGGAGGGGAAGGGCCCGGGCGGGGTGGTGTCCTCGGCCGGCTCATCGGCCGGATCGTGTCCGGGAGCCGGGGCAGCGCCGCCGGAGTCGGGCCCGGAGGGGGGCGGACGGCCGCGGCCGCCTCCGGCCTCGCCGGCGCCGCTCACGGGGCGTCCTCTCGTCCCTGCTCCCCGTGGTGCGCCCGCCACTCCTCCGCGTCGAGCGACACGAGGTTCGCCAGCAGCCGGTAGGCGCCCGGCACCCCTTCGGGAAGCTGCCGGAAGAGCGCGAGGCCCGTGTAGACGTAGAGCCCGTCGCCCACCGGGGCCACGAGGAGCGCGCCCCGCTCCGGCTCCTCGCCCGGGTCCGCCATCTCGAGGAGGGGGGTGTAGCGGGAGTCCCACGAACCGAGGAAGTAGAGCCCCCGCTCCTGCACCCAACCCTCGAAGTCCGCCGCCCCGATACGGTTCGGCGTGGTGAGGGCGGGGGACCCCGGATCGAGGAGGCGGACCGGCGCGGTCTCGTCGGTCACCCGGTCGTGGCGCGGCGTCGAGATCTCGACCGGATAGGGGGCGAAGCCGCCCCTCGGGTACTCGTACTTGTTGTACTGCACGACCACGGTGCCGCCCCGCCGCGCGTAGTCGAGGAGCGCCCGGTTGGCGTCGGCGAGGTCGGGACGGGTCTCGTAGGCGCGCACGCCGAGGACGACGGCGTCGAGCCCGTCGTACTCGCCCGCCCGGACCGCGTCGCCTCCGAGCATGCGCACGTCGACGCCGATCTGCCGGAGCGCCTCGGGCCCCTCGTCGCCCGAGCCCATCACGTAGCCGACGCGGAGCCCCTCGTCCACGTTCACGTCGAAGAGCGAGACGCTCCCTCGGGCCGGGCGCAGGAGGAGGTCACGCTCCACGTGCGGATACGAGACCAGGACCGCCTCCTCGTCGAAGCTCCCGGCCGGACTCCCCTCCGGGCCGACGTCGGCGACGGCCCGGAGCGCGTGTCGGCCGGGGGGCGGCTCTCCCGAAGGGCGCACCCGGAAGGTGGCGGCGGCCGAGGTCCCGGGGCCCTCCAGTCGAAGCTCCGCCTCCGCGGGCGCCACCCTCCACCCCTCCGGCACCTCGAGCCGGAGCGAGCCCTCGAGCGGGTCGGGGGCGAAGGAGCGCACCCGCACGTCGACCTCCCTCGGCTCCCGGTCGCCGAGCGGCCAGGCCAGGGTGGCGGGCTCGAGGGCGACCGACGCCGCCGGCACGACGAGCACCCGCTCGCGGAACTCGCCCGACGCCTTCTCCACCCCGACGTGGACCGCGGGCCCCGTCGCCTCGAGGGCGATGGACCGCCCCGCCGACTCGAGCCGGAAGCGCGCCCCTCCCCGGACGGGGTCCGGGTTCCGGGGCCGCGTCCGGAGCCGGGTGTCGTCCGGCCACCGGTACAGCGCGCCCTCCCGGTCCCGCCTCAGGAAGTACGGCTCGGACGACGCCGCATCGGCGGGCACGCGAACCCGGAAGCGCCACTCGGCCATCGAGCCGGGACCGATGCGCACGGCGCCGGAAGCGGGGGACTCGGCTTCCGGGTCGCCCGCGCCCGCCTCCTCCGTCCCGGCGCCCTCCTCTTCCTCCTCCTCCCACGGAGGAACCGGATCGGGGGGCGTGCCGGCGGGCACGATCCGGGAGCCGGCCGCCCGGACGTCCCACTCCGGCGGGACCTCGAGCACGGGCTCGGCGTCCGCGAGGGTGCCGCCGCCCCCGTTCCAGACGAGGAGGCGCACGCGGGCCTCGCTCCCGGCCACCAGGAGGCCGGGGTCCACCCGGACCTCCGTCCGTACGCCGGCCACCGTCCCGAGCGCCTCGGTGACGGTCCGCTCCCGGTGGACCAGTTCCCCGATCAGCCCCGGGTCCGCACCCGTCGCGCGCGCCCGGTCGAGGGCCCGGCGGAGCGAGGAGAGGGCCGAGGTGAGCGCGGGCACGGCGGCGGCGGGCGCCACGACGGAGAGCGTGGCCCGGGCCTGGCCCAGCGCGGAGCGGTACGCCTCGAGGTGAGCGGCCACCTCCCCGCGCCCGGCCAGCGCCACCAGAGACGTGTCGATCCCGGCGAAGAGAGCACCCGCGGCGGTGGGATCGGCGTGGCCGCCCTCCCCGGCGGCGGCCCCACCGGCGGGCGCGGACTCGCCGCGAACGCCCTCGGCACCCGCCCCTCCGCCCGCGCGGTCCACCTCCAGACGGAGCGAGGTGCGCCGGGGGCCGGGCTCCCGGAGGCGGCCCATGTCCTGGCTCCGATGCCGGCTCCGGCTGGCCATCGCCACCTGGTGGGCCGAGGCGCCGAGCAGAGGATCGAGCGTGCCGGTGGGCACGGCGAGCGTGGCATCTCCCGGGGAGAAGCGGGTGGAGCGGTAGAGGCGATCGGGCGTCCACGGCTCCAGACCCTCCGCGAGCTGGCCGGGGAAGCGGTCCGGATCGCCGGCCGCGTCGAACGCCTCCCGAGCCAGGATGCCCGCGACCTGGTGCTGCCCGTGACCGTCGGCGGGAGTGCCGGAGAAGATCGAGACGACCACCTGGGGCCGGTGCTCGCGCACCACCCGGACCACGTCGGCGAGGAGGGAGTCCCGGGGCCACCGGTCGAACGACTCCTCCGCCGTCTTCGAGTAGCCGAAGTCGAAGGCGCGCGTGAAGTACTGCTCGGCGCCGTCGAGCTCGCGCGCCGCCAGGAGCTCGCCCGTGCGGAGCAGGCCCAGCGCCTCGCCCAGCTCGGGGCCGACCAGGTTCTGGCCGCCCTCGCCGCGGGTCAGCGACAGGTACGCCGTTCGGGCGCCGGCGCCCCTCGCGAGCGCGGTGAGGAGCTCGGTGTCCTCGTCGTCGGGATGGGCGCCGATCACGAGCACCCGCTTCACTCCGTCGGCCCGTCGGAGGAGGAGGCCGGCGCGGACCGCGGGCGGAGGCGGCAGCGCGAGCTCGCCCCCCGGGCCCTGCGCCGCGAGGGCGGGTGCCCATGCGGAGGTCGGTCCCGCGGACGCCGGGAGGATCCCGGGCAGGACGGGGGCCGCGAGGAGCACCGCGACCGCGAGCGCCGCCCTGACCGCCGCCCCGACCGTCGGGTGGGCGGCCGGTGCGCGTCGCGGAGCGCGGCGCCCGGCCCGGTGGGGACGGCCCGCGCGGTGGGGAGGGACCGGGACGTCCGCCCTCACCCGGCCAGCGTGTCCCGCACCACCTGGACCACGTTCATCAGCTTGGTCCAGATGACGAGGAGGAGGATCAGCGGGGCGACCCAGCGGAGGAAGAAGAGCACCGCCGGGATGGCCCGGCGGAAGCCGGAGCCGGCCCCCCGCTCCATCTCCGCCTCGGGTGCCTCCATGACCCAGCCGACCAGGATCGCCATGCCGAGCGCGCCCACCACCAGGAAGAACTCGCCCGCGATCGCGTCCAGGATCGTGAGCACGTCCAGGTCGTTGGCGGGCAGGAGCCCGACGACCGCGATCAGCGCGCCGGCCCCGAGCGCCGCCGTCCTCCGGGTGATGTCGAACTCGTCGATGATGGACGACGTGACCACCTCGAGCAGGGAGATGGCGGAGGTGAGCGCGCCCACCGCGAGCGCCACGAAGAAGAGCGTGCCGACGATGCGTCCGCCCGTCATCTCCGCGAAGCCGCCCGGCAGCGAGATGAAGAGCGCGCCCACCGTGCTCCCGCCGACCTGGTCCTGGAGGCCGAGCGCGAAGACCACCGGGAAGACGACGAGCCCGGCGAAGAAGGCGACGCCGAAGTCCGAGAAGGAGACCGTGACGGCCTCCCGGTTCAGGTCCTCGTCGCGCGAGAGGTAGGACGCGAACGTGAGCATCGCCCCCATCCCGAGCGAGAGCGAGAAGAAGGCCTGCCCGGCCGCCTCGGCGAAGGTGTCCAGGTTCAGGAGCTCGTCGAACGACGGGGCGAGATAGAAGGCGTACCCCGCGCCTGCGCCGGGGAGCGTCGCCGCCCACGCGGCGAGACCGAGGAGGATGAGGAGGAGCGCGGGCATCATCACGAGCGCCGCCTTCTCGATCCCCTTCTCGACGCCGACCATCACCACCCCGATCGTCACGACCATGAACCCGACGTGGTAGACCATGGCGGGCAGCCCCGTCGCCATCGCGTCGAAGTGCTCGCCCGGGTTCGCGGGGAAGCCGGAGAGGATGGCCTCGATCGCGTAGCGCACGGTCCACCCGGCGATCACCGAGTAGTAGGAGAGGATCAGCAGCCCGGTGAGGACGAAGAGGAAGCCCATGGGCGCCCACGCCCGTCCGCCGGCCTTCCGGATGGCGCCGATCGGCGAGAGCTTGCCTCGCCGGCCCACGGAGAACTCGGCCAGCATGATCGGGATGCCCACCAGCAGCGTGAGCACGATGTAGAGGACGACGAACGCCGCGCCCCCGCCCTCGGACGCCACGTAGGGGAAACGCCACATGTTCCCCAGCCCGACCGCGCTCCCGACCGCGGCGAGGATGAAGCCGGCCCGGGTTCCCCAGACCTCGCGCTGGATGCTGTCGGACTGGTGCTCCTGGACCTCGCGGTCGATCTCTCTGGCCACGGCGCGGCTCCCGATCGGGGGTGGGGTCTGGTTGCCCGCGGGAAATGAAGTCCTCCCGTCCGGCACCGTCAAGAAGACCGGCCGGGCGGACGGAGGTTCCCGGGGCCCCCTCCCGGCTCCTCGGGAGGGGCGCGGGGTAGAGGACGCACGGGACCGGAGGCTCCGCTCCGCCGTCCCCCCGGGAACCGCATCCGAGACACCATGGCCGATCTACTGAGCCGTCCGACGCCCCGGCGCCCCGAGACGCTCCGCTTCGAGGGCCGGATCCTCTACCTGGTGGACGACGCCGCGCTCCTGCGCCGTCAGCTCTACGAGGGCGAGGACCTCGAGCTCACCGACGAGCTGCGGGAGCGTCTCCGCGACCAGATCTCCACCGACGAGATCACCCCCGCCTACATCTGCTACTTCTTCGACGAGACGCTCGGCGAGTTTCCCTATCTCGGACTGCGCGCGACCGGGCCGGGAGGCGAGGGCACCTTTCCCGTCGAGAGGGGAGCGGTGAAGGAAGGGGGCTTCGTCTGCTCGGTGGCCGGCCGCCGCCGGGGCAAGGGGAGCAGCCGCGAGCAGAGCCCCTACGCCGAGAAGATGGCGGGGGTCGAGGTGGTCGTCGCCGAGAGCATCGAGCGGATCTACAACGAGAACTGCCAGAACCTGGGCATCCTGACCACCACCGACTTCGACGTCCTGGAGCGGATCCGGAGCGGCGAGGAGATCCCCCTCGAGGTCTTCACCCGGGGCAAGGACGAGATCAGCCGCCAGATCATCGAGTACGGCGGCCTCTTCGAGTTCAACGTCGCGCGGCTGCAGGGCAAGGCCCACGTACCGCCGCCCGAGAGCCTCGGGGGCGGAGCCCGAGGGCCTCGTGAGGGTGCGGACGACGTGGAATCGGGCCCGCGGGACGAGGGGGAGCTCCGCCGGATGAGGGGAAGCGGCGAGGCCGACGCCACCGAGGAGCGCCCCGGCCAGACCGCCGCCGCGCAGGTGGCGGCCACGTCGGAGCCGACGAACCCGGCGGAGATGGCCGAGGACCGGGACGCGGGGACCGGCGCCACGGGAGTCGGCGGGGACGGAGGTCCCGACGCCGGCGAGTGGACGCCCTTCCGGGCCGGGGGCGGCGAGACCGCGGAGGCGGGAGGCGGGGCGCCGCAGCGCGCGACGGCCGGACGGCGCCCGATGACGGTGGCCGAGAAGATCTTCGCCGGCCACTGGGTCGTCGACGCCGCCAGGGACGAGGTGGGCGTGCCGTGGGTGCGCCCCGGCGAGGCGGGCTTCTTCCGCACCGACCTCCGCTTCAGCCACGAGTACGTCACCCCCATGAGCGCGATCTTCTTCGAGCAGAAGGTCGGCGAGGACGGCCGAGTGGCCGATCCGGAGAACGTGCTCTTCTTCCGCGACCACCTGACGTTCCTCGCGAAGGCGATGACGCAGGAGCGGATCGAGGAGGGGCTGCTCGACGTGGCGAACCAGCTCGAGGTGAAGCAGCGCGAGTTCGCCGAGCGGCAGGGCATCCGCCTCTACGGCGAGCAGAAGGGGCACAAGCTGGGCTCGGAGGCGATCTGCCACTCCAAGGTCCTCGAGGAGTACGCCGAGCCGGGAATGCTGATCATCGGCTCGGACTCGCACACGCCCCACGCGGGCGCCGTCGGCTGCGTCGCCTTCGGCGTCGGCACCACGGCCATCTTCAACTCCTGGATCACCCGCGACGTGCGGGCGAAGGTGCCTCCCTCGTTCAGGGTCGTGGTCGAGGGCACGCCGCCCGAGAACGTGACGGCGAAGGACTACATGCTGGAGATCCTACGGCAGCCCTACATCCGCGACGGTCACGCCATCGGCCAGATCATCGAGTACACCGGCTCGGCGGTGGAGGCGCTCAGCGTCGACGAGCGGGCCACGATGACGAACATGGCGGCCGAGGTCGGCGCCTTCACCGGCATCGTGGCGGCGGACGCGAAGACCGTCGACTACCTGGTCCGGGAGCGGGGCATGGAGCGCGCCCGCGCCGAGGCCCTGGTCGAGGGAATGCACTCCGACGAGGGGGCCGAGTACGTGAAGGTGATCGAGATCGACGCCTCCGAGGTCCGTCCCATGGCCGCGCTCCCGGGCGACCCCGGAAACGGCGTCTACATCGACGAGCTGGGCGAGGAGCGGATCCGGATCGACATCGCCTACGCGGGCTCCTGCACCGCCGGCAAGAAGGAGGACATGGACATGTACGCCCGCGTGCTGCGCGAGGCGCGGGACGAGTGGGGTCTCGGCATCCACCCCGACGTGGAGTGCTTCATCCAGTGCGGCTCGATCGAGGTGCGGGAGTACGCGCGGGAGCGGGGCTACCTCGATCTGTTCGAGGAGATCGGCGCCGAGTTCATCGAGCCCGGCTGCGGCGCCTGCATCAACGCCGGCCCGGGCGCCACCTACTCGCCGGACGAGGTGTCGGTCTCCTCGCAGAACCGGAACTTCCCGGGACGCTCGGGGCCGGGGCAGCTCTACCTCGTGTCACCCTACTCGGTGGCGGCGAGCGCGGTGGCGGGATACGTGACCCAGTGGGAGCCGGGCGTCCCGATCCGGCCGCTCCGGCCCCGCAAGCTAGCCTCGGTCTGACCGGCGGCGGCCCGGATCTTCCAGGGTCGCGCACCTGATCATGCCCGAGCCGCCCACGTTCCGCCCGGATCCGGAGCTCTTTCCCTTCCGCTCCCGCTTCGTCCAGACGCGGCGGGCGCGGCTGCACTACGTGGACGAGGGAGAGGGGCCGCCCCTCCTGCTCCTCCACGGGAATCCGACGTGGAGCTTCCTCTGGCGGGAGGTCGTCCGCGAGCTGAGCGGCCACTTCCGGTGCGTGGCCGTCGACTACCCCGGCTTCGGGCTCTCCGAGCACCCGGACGGCTACGGCTACACCCCCCGCGAGCACGCCGAGGCGGTGCGTGAGCTCGTCCGCCGGCTGGACCTCCGCGACCTCACCGTCTTCGGCCACGACTGGGGCGGGCCGATCGGCATGCGGATCGCCCTGGACGAGCGGCCGCGGATCCGGGCGCTGATCATGTCGAACACCTGGTACTGGCCCGCGGAGCGTGGGAGGGTGCGCGCCTTCTCCCGGATCATGTCGTCCCGGCCCCTCCGGTGGGCCATCCTGCGGTGGAACCTCTTCGTCGTCCCGCTGATGCAGCTCGCGACGGACCGCCGTCTCGAGACCGAGGTCGTCGACCACTACCGGGGCGTCTTTCCCACCCGCGAGAGCCGGCGCGGCGTCGCCGCCTTCGCCGAGGAGATCCTGGGCTCCTCGTTCTGGCTGGGCGAGATCGCGCACGCCGTGCCGCGGGTGCTCCGCGACGTGCCCCTGCTCCTTCTCTGGGGGATGCACGATCCGGTCTTCCCCTCCGCCGGGATGCGCCGGTTCCGGCGGGACTTCCGCCGGGTCTCGGAGGTCCGGCTGAAGAAGGCGAGCCACTTCGTCCCGGAGGACGACCCGCAGAGGATCGCCCTGGCCGTGCGCCGCTTCTTCCGCGTCTGGACCGCCGAGGAGGCCGCCGCCCGGGGGCGGGACCCCTTCGGGCCGGTGGGGGTGCCGCCGGAGTTCCAGGGGGATCCCCGGCCCTGGTACGCGCCCGCGGCGTAGAAGGCCGCCCCGGCCCGGCTTCGCCGAGCGACCCGCTTCAGCGACCCGCCGGATCACGCACGGCGCCGATCCGGCGCCGGAGGCTGTCCTCGAGGAACTCCCGCTCGCCCCGGAACCACTCCATCAATCCGTCGGCCGTCGCCTCCGAGTAGAGCACCGGGGTGCCCCCACGCTCCTCGATCCAGCGGGCGTCCTCGACGTCGAAGACACGCACCAGGACCGGCACCCCCGCGGCGACCCGGAGCAGCGCCTCGTTGTCCCGCGGCCGCCGGATGGTCGAGCTGACGATCCGAGCCCGGTCCGCGCCCGCGCGCCGGAGCACGGCCGGATCGGTGGCGTCGCCCCGGAGGGCCACGACCCCGGCCCCCGAGACCTGCTCGATCACCGCCGGATCGTCATCGATGACCACGACCTCGATGCCCGCGACGACGAGGTCCTCCAGGATGGGCATCCCCGTGGAGCCGACGCCGACGAGGAGCACGTGCCCCGCCGGCGGAGGGCCCGCCGGGACCTTCCGCCCCGGGTGGAGGCGCGCGAGGGCGCGGGCCGCGGCGTCGGTGGCGATGATCGGCGTCAGGAGCATCGTGCCCGTGGTGAGCACTGCGATCACGGTGAAGACCTCCGCGCCGATCACGCCCTGGAGCATGCCGATGAGCCCGATCACGAGCGAGAGCTCGCTCGTCTGGGACAGGAGGAGGCCGGACTCGATCGAGGGCTTCGCCGGCATGCCGGTCCGCTCGGCGATCACGGTCACCAGCGGCGTGGTCACCACCAGGAGCAGGAGCGCGAGGATCGCCGCCTGCCCGAGCTGGCCCGGATCGGGGAGTCCCACCACCGCTCCGAGCGCGGTGAAGAAGAGCGCGGAGAAGAAGTCGCCGATGGGCTGGAGCTCCGTTCGCACCACCCCGCGCACCGGGAAGCGGGAGAGCGATACGCCGGCGAGGAAGGCGCCGACGACGATCGGCACCTCGAGCAGCGCGGAGATCCCCAGGAAGGCGAAGAGGACGGCGAGCGCGCCCAGGAGGACCGCCTCCGGATCCGAGCCGATCCGGAGGAGCAGGGGCCCGCCCCAGCGCCGGACGCCCAGGCTCAGCCCCCCGAGCAGGGCGATCGCCGCCAGGCCCGTGGCCGCCCCGCCCCAGCCGCGGCCGAGGTCGGTCACCAGCGGGATCAGGAGGATGACGAGGACGTCCTGGAGAAGCAGCACCCCGAGGACCAGGCGGCCGAACGGCTCGAACATCTGCCCGCGCCGCTGGAGCAGCCGCACGCCGACCAGCGTCGAGCTGGCCGTGAGCGCCAGCGCCAGGTAGGCCGCCTCCACGGCGTCGAATCCGAGTGCGCGGGAGGCCGCGAAGCCGAGGACGGCGAGGACGGCGAACTGCACCACCCCCACCCGGAGCGCGGCCCCCCTCTGCGCCCGGGTGCGGCCGGGGTCGAGCTCGAGGCCGACGACGAAGAGGAGGAAGCTGACCCCGAGGAGGAGCGCGTCCTCGAGCACCCCCTGCGGCGGAGGCGCGAGGGCGGCGAGGGCGACGCCTCCGAGCAGGAGCAGGGGGATCCCGGGCACCCGCAGCAGGCGGGCCGCTCCGTAGGCGAGCGCGGCGCAGGCGAGGAGGGTGGCGACGCCCTGCATCAGGCGCGGCTCTCCATGCGACGCACGCGCTCCATCATCGGCGCGATCCCGTCGTGCTTGGAGATCATGAGGTGGTCCGCACCGATCTCGAGCAGTTCGTGGGCGAGCGAGGGATCGAAGGCATGGACGCTCACCGGCACGCCGAGACGCTCACAGCGATAGGTCAGCAGGCTGTTCACGTCCTCGATCTGGACGGCGCTGACGACGAGCTTCGCGGTGGGGACGTCCGCCTCGTCGAGCACCGCCCGGTTGTCGACGTTGCCCAGGAGAACCTCACAGGAGAGGCCCCGGAGCTTCTCGGGATCCGTGTCGACCGCGAGCACCTTCTCGCCCGCCTCCACCAGTCGCCGGACGAGGAGCCGCCCCAGGGTGTTCATGCCCACCACCACGACGTGCCCGACCCGCCGTGGATGGGCGACCTCGGCCCCGGATTCGCCCCCCAGGAAGCGCAGCAGCCCCCGGCGCTCCAGGAGCCCGTGGAGCCGCCGTCCCTGCGGGACGAGGACGGCGGAGAGGCCCATCGTGAGCAGCCCCACCGCGCCCACCAGGGAAAGGAGCTCCGGGCCGAGCAGCCCGGAGGAGACGCCCAGCGCCACGAGGATGAACCCGAACTCGCTGGTCTGGCCGAGCGTGAGCCCCGAGAGGAAGGCGGTCCGCCGCCCGTGCCCCATCCGGGAGAGGAGCGCTGCCACGATGAGCGGCTTCAGCAGGAGCGCGAACAGGGAGAGCGCGACCACCGCCGGCAGCTGCCCGGCGGCGGACCGTGGATCCATCGCGGCCCCGAACGTCACGAAGAAGACGGCGAGGAAGAAATCCACCAGCGGATGGACCCTCCGGCGAAGCTCCTCGTTGAAGGGGATCTGGGCCATGGCGACGCCCGCCACGAAGGCCCCCAGCTCCACCGAGACGTGCAGGGCCTCCGCGCCGAGGATGAAGAGGAAGACCCAGGTGAGGCTCGCGACGAAGAGCGCCTCCGGCGACTCGGCCAGCCAGGCGAAGAGGCGGGGGAGGACGTAGCGGGCGGCCGCGGCGGCGGCGAGCGCGAGCCCGACCATCGCGAGGAGCGCCTTCGCGAGCTCCCATCCGACCGGGGCGAGCCCGGCGACCCCGCCCGCGGCGGCGAACCCGCTCACCAGGGTGAGCACCACCGCCACCAGGACGTCCTGGACCAGGAGGACGCCGATCGAGAGCCGCCCGTGCAGCGCCCCCAGGTCACCGGTCCGGTCGAGGAGCTTCACCACCACCACCGTGCTGCTGAACGCGACCGCCAGCGCGAGGAAGAGCGCCTCGGTCGAATCGAAGCCGAGCGCCATCGCGAGCGGCACCGCGAGGAGCACCGTGAGCCCCACCTGGAGGGCGCCCGCGACCGCCGCCGGGCGGCCGATGTCGCGGAGCTTGTCGAACCGGAGCTCGAGCCCCACGAGGAAGAGGAGGAGGGCGATGCCCAGCTCGGAGAGGAGCTCCAGCGCGGGGCTCACCCGCAGGACGCCGGTGAGGGGGCCCGCCACCAGCCCGGCCGCCATGTAGGCGACCAGGGGCGGAATCCGGAGCGGCCGCATCAGGAAGAGGGCGGCCGCCGCGCTCACCACGACGTATCCCAGGTCGCGGAGAATCGGGAAGTCGGCCATCCTCGTTCCATTCGGGGCGCGGGTGGCGAGCACTCGCGGATCGTGGCGGTGCGCAAATAACGCGCCCGGCGCCGACCGGGGCACACCGTGACAGGAGGCACGATGATACGGTGGCACGGTGGCAGGTGCACACGGTGGCGCGGTGAGACGGGGGGGCTGGAACCGGGGCCGGCCCTGGCCTTCGGGTCCGCCCCTGGTCATCTTCCGGCGCGCCTTTCCCGGCCGGACCGCCCCCCGCACCCCCCACGGTCCCCCGAGCGTTTCCATCCGATCGCCCGGACTCCCGAGCTGGCATGCTGCCGATCCGAAAGCTCCTCACGGTAGCCGTGCTCATCGCCCTGGTGGGGGCGCTGCCCACCGGCGAGATCACCGCGGCGGGCGACACGGCCACGATCCTCGGCTTCCTCCTCCTCACCGCGTACCTCGCCGGATCGGCGGCGGCGGACATCGGGCTCCCGCGGGTGACGGGCTACATCCTGCTCGGACTCCTGGTCGGTCCCGGTGTGCTGGGAGTGATCTCGGAGCTGCAGGTGGACCGCCTGAAGCCGAT
Source organism: uncultured Gemmatimonadaceae bacterium (assembly GCA_964409525.1). Taxonomy (GTDB): domain Bacteria; phylum Gemmatimonadota; class Gemmatimonadetes; order Longimicrobiales; family Gaopeijiaceae; genus CAYPDV01. Next base: position 24,578 of record CAYPDV010000024.1, on the reverse strand, counting down.
CGACGACATCGCGATCAGCCTCATCGCGCTGGCCGCGGGAGGCGAGCTCCGGATCTCGATGCTGCGCGAGCGGGGCAAGGAGATCCTCGGGATCATGGGCACCGAGATGGTCTCGGTGTTCACGGTCGTCTTCGTCCTCACGCTCCTCCTCTCCGGGCATCTCCCCTTCACCGAGGGACGGGAGCTCGGCGTGATCCTGGTGATCGCGATGGTCTTCGGATCGATCGCGATCGCGAACTCGCCCTCGGTGACGATCGCCGTCATCACCGACACCCGGTCGCGGGGACCCACCACCTCCACGATGCTCGGGGTGACGGTGGCGAAGGACGTGGCCGTGGTGCTCGCCTTCGCGGTGGCGATCTCGATCGCGCGCGCGCAGCTCGGCGGGGCGGGCGAGGGGGCGGGTGCGGTGACCGGGACGATCCTGTGGGAGGTCGGCGGCTCGATCGTCACCGGCGCGGTGGGAGGATGGCTGATCTCCCTCTACCTCCGCCGGCTCGGAGCCCATTCGGTGCTCTTCGTGCTGGCCGCGGCGTTCCTGAACGCGCTGGTCGCCGGGCTCCTCCACTTCGAGGTGCTGCTGATGTCCCTGGTCGCGGGCTTCGTGGTGGAGAACCTCAAGCCCGAGAAGGGAGAGTCGTTCGTCGAGGCCGTGGAGGCGAACTCGCTTCCCTTCTACGCGCTCTTCTTCTCGCTGGCGGGCGCGCACATCGCGCTCGACCGGCTGCTGGTGCTGCTCCCCTTCGTCGCCCTCTTCGTGGGCTCCCGCGCGGCGGCGGTCTGGGTCGGGACGAACCTGGGCGCACGGTGGACCGGCGCTCCGGAGACGGTGCGGAAGTACGCGTGGGTCGGCTTCATCTCGCAGGCCGGCGTCACCCTCGGGATGGTCTCCATCGTCTCGCGGGCCTTCCCCGCCTGGGGCACCGACCTCTACACCCTCTTCCTGGCCATGGTGGCCGTCCACGAGCTCGTCGGCCCCGTGCTCCTGCAGTGGGGGCTGAAGCGCGCGGGCGAGATCGGGATGCGCGACCGCCCGGACCCCGCGTCGACCCCGGACGAGGACGTCGGCACCGCCGCCGCGAGGGTGGAACCGGAACACGGGAGAAGTTGACGGGTTGATGCGGCGCTGCGGGGCCCGGACGGATCGCCCGGCCGGGAAGGCGTCTTCGTCGTCCGCTCCTTCCGGCCGGTGGAGCGCCCTGCCGGGGCGGGCGGGCTGGACCACGCGACGCGTGTCTTCGATCCCCGCCCCGGCGAGCTCCCCGGCAACTTCCCTCAGGCGCTCAGCCACATCGGGCTGATCAACGCCGCCGTCGCTCTGGAGCGGGCCGACGCGAAGAGCTGAAGCCCACACCTTTCCGCCGCACCCCGAACCCCGCCGCGATCGACGATGGACACACCACGCCCCCAGCGGAACCCGGCCGCCCGCATCCTGCTCCGGCCGTTCGAGACCTTCTTCGGCCTCGAGTCCGCGAGCGGCCTGCTGCTCCTCGGGGCGGCGGCCGTCGCCATCGTCTGGGCCAACTCGCCCTGGGCCGCGGCGTACTTCCACCTCTGGGAGACCTACGTCACCGTCGGCGGCGGCGCGCTCGAGCTCGAGCTGTCGCTCCATCACTGGATCAACGACGCTCTCATGGCCGTCTTCTTCTTCGTGGTCGGCCTGGAGATCAAGCGCGAGGTTCTCGTCGGCGAGCTCGCCCAGCCGAAGAAGGCGGCGCTCAGCGTCGCCGCGGCCATGGGGGGAATGCTCGTGCCCGCCGCGCTCTACGCGGTATTCAACGTCGGCGGGCCGGGCTCCGCCGGATGGGGCATTCCGATGGCGACGGACATCGCCTTCGCGCTCGGCGTGCTGGCGCTGCTCGGAAGCCGGGTGCCGATGGCGCTCAAGGTCTTCCTCACGGCGGTGGCGATCGTCGACGACCTCGGCGCCGTGCTGGTGATCGCGGTCTTCTACACGGCCGACCTCTCGCTCCCGGCGCTCGGCGCCGCTGCGGGCGTCTTCGTCGTGCTCATGGGTGTGAACCGGCTGGGTATCCGGAACTCGTTTCCCTACGTCCTCCTCGGGACCCTCCTCTGGCTCGCGCTGCTCAAATCCGGGGTGCACGCGACGGTCGCCGGCGTGATGCTCGCCCTCACCATCCCCGCCCGACGGGTGATCGACGCACCGGAGTTCCTCCGGCGGGCCAGGCTCTACCTGGAGGAGTTCGCCGAGGACGTGCAGCCGGGCGACTCGGAGCCGACGCCCGATCAGCGCGATGCGGTGCACTCGCTCGAGAAGATGTCGGAGTTCATCGAGACCCCCCTGACCCGCCTCGAGCACGCCCTGCATCCGTGGGTGGCGTTCTTCATCATGCCCGTCTTCGCGCTGGCCAACGCCGGCGTCGCCTTCGGTGGCGGAGCGGCCGGCATGGTCGGAAGCCCGATCACCCTGGGCGTCGTGGTCGGCCTCTTCGTGGGCAAGCCGGTGGGGATCCTCCTGGCGTCCTGGCTCTCGATCCGCTCGGGTCTCGCCGCCCTCCCGGGCCGCGTGGGATGGTCTCAGCTCGCCGGCGTGGGCTTCCTGGCGGGGATCGGCTTCACGATGTCGCTCTTCATCGCGAATCTCGCCTTCGTCGATCCCGCGCTCCTGGACAGCGCGAAGGTCGGGATCCTCGCCGGCTCGCTGCTTTCCGGCGTCATGGGCGCCCTCCTCCTGATCCGCAGGAGCACCCCCGAGCCCCCGGAAGGCGGGGCGGATGCGCCCGCGGGCGGCGTGGGGCCCGGGGACGCCGCCCCCGGCACCGCGGGTGCGGCTCGATCCGGCGACCGTGACGGCCGCCGGGACCACTGAGGAGCCCGACGTCCCGTGAGCCATCTCACCTCACACCAGATCGAGGAGCTCGGGGCCGAGCTCGCGCGGCAGCTCACCCGGCTGGAGCGGAGCATGCGCACCACCGACGAGGCGATGGAGCCGGTGGAGCTCGACCAGACGGTCGTGGGCCGGCTCTCGCGCATCGACTCCCTTCAGAACCAGGGGCTGACGCGCAACCTGCAGGAGCGGGAGCGGGTGAAGCTGGCCCGCATCGAGGGGGCGCTCCGGCGACTGGAGGAGGGAACCTACGGGGTGTGCGTCACCTGCGGGGGGGAGATCCCGTTCGGGCGCCTCTACGTCTTTCCGGAGAGCCCGACGTGCACGGCGTGCGGGGAGTGACGCCGAGGGGGCGGGTGACCGCCGAAGGGCGGCCGTCCCGAGAAGTGGTCGCTGCTGGACTCGAACCAGCGGCCCCCACGATGTGAGCGTGGTGCTCTACCGACTGAGCTAAGCGACCGACAGTACCCCCACGGGGAATCGAACCCCGGTCTCCTGGCTGAGAACCAGGTATCCTAGGCCACTAGACGATGGGGGCGTGGTCCTGCTACGGCCTCCCTCCCGCCACGCGGAAGCGTTCGCGGGAGAGGTCATGAAAGGTAAAAAAGCCGGGGCCGGGGTCAACCCCCGCGGCCGCGCGGGCGGGCCGGGCGATCCGTGCCGTCGCGGGGCGTCCGGAAGAGGCGGACCGACCTCAGCGCGCCGAGGTCGCGAAGTCCACCTTTTCCGCGAGCTCGAGATCCTTCTCGGTGATCCCGCCGGCGTCGTGTGTGCTGAGACCGAGACGGACCTTGTCGTAGCGGAGATCGATGTCGGGGTGGTGGCCGGCCTCGTCGGCGAGGGTGGCCACGCGGTTCACGAAGACGACCGCATTGCGGAAGGTCTCGAAGCCGAACTCCTTGACCAGCCGGTCGCCCTTTCGCGTCCAGCCGTCGCGCTCCTCGAGCCAACCCTCGATCGACTCGTCGTTCAGCTTCTCGGCCATGCCCTCTCCCGTTCCTCGTCTCCGGGGCGTCGCTCCACGCGCGGATCCGGGTGGACCCGCACGTCCTACCTACCCCCGGGAGGGAGACGGGTGCCCCCCCGGGCCGGGCTCTCCGCCGCCCGAGCCGGCCTGATCGCCGCGGGTGTCGTGCGACCCTCCGCCGGCGGACCCGTCGAGGAGCACGTCCCGCAGCTCTTCCACCGAGCCCACCAGGTGATCGGGTGAATCCCTACGGAGGGCTTCCTCGTCGAAGGGGCCCCACAGGACGCCTGCGGTGGCGACGCCCGCCGCCCGGCCGGCCCTCAGGTCGTAGGGCGAATCCCCGACGAAGACGGCGTCGCCGGGAGCGGCGTCGCCCAGCGCATCCAGGGCCCGGACGACGGGCTCCGGATCGGGCTTTCCGTGGCGGACGTCGTCGGCACCGACCAGGACCTCCACCGCGCCCCGCAGGCCGCAGCGATCGAGCGTCCGCTCGGCCATCTCCCGCCGCTTGGAGGTGACCACGCCGAGCCGGACTCCGCGGCCGGCGAGCTCGTCCAGGAGGTCGCACGCTCCCGGGAAGGGACGCACCATCCCGTCGTGCACCTCCCGCTGGTGGGCGACGTAGGTGCGGATCATCGCCTCGGCCTCGTCCGGGCCCTCGCAGAAGTCCAGCATCTGGTCCCGGAGCGGCCGGCCGATGGTCGCGAGCCACCGCTCGTCGGGCAGCGTCCGGCCGAGGTGGACCTCCATGGTGTGCCGGTAGCAATGGAGGATGAGGCCCACCGTGTCGGCGAGGGTGCCGTCCAGGTCGAACAGGACGACCGGGTAGGGAGGGCGGCGGCGCCCTTCGGACCCGCGGCTCCCGCCACGGCTACCGCTCGCTCCCGTCGCGCCGCTCAAAGGGAGTCCGCCGCGGAGGGCGAGTCGGCCGGCTCCGGCCCGTCGAGGAGGAAGTCCCGGACGGCCTCGAAGGTCCGCTCGTGGTCCCGGAGCCCCTCGTGGCTCGGGCAGCAGATCTCGACGTTGCGGGCGCCCGGGAGGGTGGCGCTCTCCCGGGGAAGGATGCGGAGGTCCAGGGGGGTGCGGATCGCGAGCGCCTCCACACCGGGGGGGAGCGGCTCGGCGTCGTTCACCTCGGAGAGCAGGAGGCTGCCCGGCTCCATCTCCCGCGCCCCCTCGCCCCAGGCGGCGTGCGCCACGAGGGTGCCCTGGTGCGGGGTGCCGAGGAAGACGACCCTCCGGATCGAGGCCCCGCCACCGTGCTCGAGGTGATAGCGGACCGCGAGTCCCCCCATGGAATGGGCCACCACGTCCACCTCCCGGGCGCCCGTCCGTTCCCGCACCTCGGCGATCTCGCGGGCGATCTCCCGGGCGTGATCCCGGTTGCTCCCGACCGGGTCCTCGAAGGAGAGCGCACGCACCCACGGCTCGGGCCACCCCGCTCCCAGGAAGCGGCGGCGGAGCGGCTCCATGTGCGCCGCGCGGTCGAACCAGCCCGGGACCAGGAGGAGGGGCACGAGATCGCCCCGGATCGGCGCGGGCGGGTCGGGGGCGGACTCGCCGGACGGGGCCCGGACGAGGGTGTCCCGGTCCGGTGGCGGGGATCCGTCCGGCGCGGCGGGGCCGCCCGTGCCCCGCACGGCGAGCCCCCCCACCATCGCGGCCGCCACGAGGACCGGGATCAGGAGCGACTCGGGCCGTCGGGTCCAGCGTCGGCTCACGGGGCGGCCTCTCCGAGCGTCTCCCGCACCGCCTCCACCGTCAGCCGGACCCCCGCGGCGACCTGCTCGGCCGTCTGGATCGCGGGCGGGGCGGCCTCCACGACCTCGCCCGCCTCGCCTGCCGGAAGGAGGAGGAGCCCGCGTCCCAGGGCCGCTTCGGCCACACGGGTCCCCGGGGACACCGAGGATTCGCCGGTGCCGGCCGCCTCGGCCGCCTCGGTACCGCCGCCGCCCGCGCCACCGCTCCCACTCCCGCCGTCGATGGACAGTTCGATCCCGAGCAGGAGGCCCGAGCCGCGCACCTCGGTCACACCGGGCACGTCCGAGAGGCCCTGCCGGAGATCCCCCAGGATCCTGGCCCCGAGCTCCTTCGCCTGCGCCGGAAGGCCCTGCTCGACGACGAGGTCCAGGAAGGCCAGGCCCGTGGCGCAGGCGAGCGGGTGGCCGAGGAAGGTGGAGGTGTGGAGCGCCTCGCCGGGCGATTCCGGCCACGCATCCATGACCTCGCGGCGGCCGAGGCAGGCGCTCAGCGGGAGCCCGCCGCCCAGCGCCTTCCCGACGCAGAGGAGGTCGGCCTCGAGCCCCCGCGCGACGGATGCCCACACCTCGCCCGTGCGGCCCAGTCCGGTGAACACCTCGTCGGCGATGACGACCGCGCCCCGGGAGCGCGCGAGCTCCGCCGCGCGGGCCAGGAAGCCCCCCGGGAACTCCCGCACGCCGGCCCTGCCCTGGACCGGCTCGACGATGACGGCGCCCACCGGATGGCCCGACGGAGTCCCCTCCTCGAGCAGGCGCGCGAGGCGCTCGAGCACCGCGTCCGGTGCGGCGGTCCGCGCGTCGTCGCCCTCGTCTCCCGTGTTCCCGGACGCTCCGGCCGCGCCCCCGGACCCTTCCACCGCGCCCCCGGACCCCTCCGTCGGGAAGGGGAGGAAGGCGACGCCCGGGTGGAGCCGCTCCCGGAACGGCTCCCGGAAGTAGGGGCGGGCGGTCGTCGCGAGGGCGCCGGCGGTCAGCCCGTGGTACGCGCCCCGGAAGGCGACCACCCCGGACCGGCCGGTCGCGAGATGGGCGGTCTTGAGGGCGATCTCCACCGCTTCCGAGCCGCCGGTGCCGAGCACCGCGCGCGCCTCCTTCCACGGCGCCAGGCCGACCAGACGCTCCAGGAGATCGAGCTTGATCGACGGGGGGTGCACGTCGCCCATCCCGTGCACCAGGCGCCCCGCCTGCTCCTCGAGCGCTGCGACGATCGCCGGGTGCCGGTGGCCGGCGAGCGAGACGCCGAAGGCGCCGGTCCAGTCGAGGTAGAGGTTGCCGTCCGCATCCAGGACGTTGGCCCCTCGCGCCTCCTCCCAGAAGACGGGGAATCGCAGGCCGAGGAAGGTCACGTTCCGGGACTCCACCATGCGTAGGCGGCGGGCGAGCGCGCCGGAGGTGGGGCCCGGGGGTGGGGTGCGGATGCGCGGGAGTCGCTGGCCGAACGGGCGGGGGGACGCCGCGGGGATGGAGCCGGGGGACGTCATGGCCGGGGCGGCGACACCCCTCCGCGCGAGCCGGCGTGCTCCTTCAACGGCCTTCCTCCAGGACCGGCTCGGCCACCATGCCCATGGCGTGGTATCCCTTGTCGACGTGGAGCGTCTCGCCCGTGATTCCCGAGGCGAGCGGCGAGCAGAGGAAGGCGGCGGCGCTCCCGACCTCCTCGGCGGAGTTCGCGTCGGCGAGCGGCGCGTTGGCCCGGTAGAACTCGACCATCCGGTCGATCTTTCCGATGGCCTTCGCCGCCCGGCTCGCGAGCGGCCCCGCGCTGATCGTGTTGATCCGGATGCCCCAGCGGCGCCCGGCTTCGTACGCCAGCGTCCGGGTGTCGCTCTCCAGGGCCGCCTTCGCCGAGCTCATGCCCCCGCCGTAGCCGGGCACCACCCGCTCTGCCGCGAGGTAGCTGAGCGAGACGACGGCGCCGCCTTCGGGCATCAGCGGACCGAAGCGCTGCACGAGGCTCACCATCGAGTAGGCGCTGGCACCGACCGCCGCGAGGTATCCGTGGCGGCTCGTATCCAGGAGGTCGTTCTGGACCTCCGGCCCGTTGGCCAGCGAATGCACCAGGACGTCGAGCGAGCCTTCGCCGTGCTCCTCCCGCCAGCGCTCCGCCACCTCCTGGAGGGTGAAGTACTCCAGCTCACGGTACCGCTTGTTCTCGCGAATCTCGTCGGGGACGTCGTCCGGCGTGTCGTAGACGGCGTCGAGCGGGTGCACCTGCTCGATCTCCCACTCGCCTCCGGCCGGGAGCGAGAAGTCGAGGCTACCCCGGTCCATGAGCCGCCGGAAGATGCTCAGCGCCGGTGGCCACGTCCCGATCGAGACGGAGGCCCCCGCGGCGGCCAGCGCACGGCACACCGCCCATCCGTATCCCTGGTCGTCGGCGACGCCGGCGACGAAGGCGCGCTTCCCGTCGAGGTCGATACCCAGCATCTCGGCTCCTGGTTGGGGGCCCTTCCGCGGTCCGATGGACACGAAAAAAGATACGCTCCGGCGGACGCCGCGTCAGGAAGACGACGGGGTGACGCTATACCCGGAAGATCCAGAACCCCAGCCCCACGTACGCCAGCAGGAGCACCGCGCCCTCCCAGCGGCGGATCTTGTAGCGGCTCCGCGCGATCGGGAGCAGCAGCAGCGAGAGGAGCACGGTGGCGGGAAACTCGACGCTGAGCGCGCTCTGGCTCACTTCGATCGGCCGCACGAGCGATGCGGCGCCGAGAACGGCGGCGATGTTGAAGATGTTGGAGCCGATGATGTTGCCGACGGCGATGTCCGCCTCCTTCCGGAGCGCGGCGACCACCGAGGTCGCGAGCTCCGGCAGGGACGTGCCCATGGCCACCAGCGTGATCCCGATCAGGAGCTCGCTTACGCCGAGGTCGGCCGCGAGGCTCGTCGCCCCCTCGACGATCACGGTGCCGCCCAGCCCGAGCGCGACGATGCCGGCCGCGATCAGCCCCAGGTCCTTCCAGACCTCCTTCCTGGTCAGGTCGCTCGAGCGCTCGACGAAGTTCCGGTACTCGCCCAGGACCTCGGGCACCTCGTCCCGGGCGGTGCGGAAGACGAAGAGGAGGTAGCCGACCAGGAGGAGGAGGAGCACCACCCCCTCCCACCGACCGATGGTGAGGTCGGCGATGATCGGGTAGAGTGCGACCGTGATCAGGAGCATCACCGGCACCTCCCGGCTCACCACGCGCCCCGCGACCTGGAGGGGCCGCACCAGAGCCGTGACCCCCAGGATCAGGCCGATATTGGCCAGGTTCGAGCCCAGCACGTTGCCCACCGCCAGGTCGCCGCTCCCCTGGAACGACGCCACCACCGCGGCCGCGAGCTCCGGTGTGGACGTGCCGAGCGAGACCACCGTCAGCCCCACCACGATCGGGGTCACGCCGAAGGCGGCGGCCAGGTGGGCGGCCCCCCGCACGAGCCATTCGGCCCCGAAGTAGAGGGCGACGATGCCCCCGACGATCAGAAGGACGTCGGCGATCATGGTCGTGGAGCCGGATCCGTCACGAAGTCCGGGGGCGCTCGACCCAGGCCCGGAACTCCTCGAGGGGGAGACAGTTCAACACGTCGTCCGGCTCCAGCCATCCGCGCCGTGCCTGGTCGACCCCGTAGCTCATCACGTCCATGCCGGGAATGGAATGCGCATCGGTGCTGATGACAACCTTCACTCCCAACTCCTTCGCCCGCCGGACGTGCGCGTCATCGAGATCGAGGCGGTGCGGGTTGGCGTTGAGCTCGACCGCCACGCCCTTCTCCCGGGCGGTCTCGAGCACGGTCTCGACATCGATGTCGTAGGGCTGCCTCCGGTTCAGGAGCCGGCCGGTCGGGTGCGCCAGGATGTCCACACGGGGATGCCGGAGCGCCCGCACGACCCGCTCGGTCATCTCCGCCCGCGGTAGGTTCATGTGCGAGTGCACCGAGACCAGCACCACGTCGAGGCCCTCCAGGATCCGGTCCGGCATGTCGAGCGAGCCGTCCCGGAGGATGTCGATCTCGAGGCTGCGGAAGAGGTGGATGCCGGTGAGCTCGTCGCGGACCCGCTCGATCTCGAGCCACTGCTCCTCGACCCGCTCGGGCTGGAGGCCGTTGGCGACGGTGACCGCCCGGCTGTGGTCCGTGATCGACAGGTACTCGTAGCCCCGCTCGCGGGCGGCCTCCGCCATCTCCCGGATCGAGCTCTTCCCGTCGCTCCACGTGGAGTGCATCTGGAGGTCGCCCCGGATGTCGCCCGTGGTCACCAGGCGGGGCAGCCGGTCCGCGTCGGCCGCCGCGATCTCGCCCCGGTCCTCGCGGAGCACGGGATCGATCCAGGGAAGGTCCACCGCCCGGAAGACGTCCTCCTCGGTCGCGCCGGCGACGCGCTCGCCCTCGCCGGCCTCCTCCGCGCCGCCCCCCCCGGCCTCCTCCGCCCGCTCGCCCACCCGGAAGACGCCGTACTCGCTGACCCGGAGCCCTCGCTCCCGCCCCCGCTTCCGGACTGCGACGTTGTGCTCCTTCGAGCCGGTGAAGTAGTGGAGGGCGGCGCCCCACGACACCGACGGGAGCACCCGCAGGTCGACCGCGAGGCCGGAGCGGAGCACGACGCTGGACCGCGTATCCCCCGCCATCTCGACCCGCTCCACGGCCGGATAGGAGGTGAATCGCTCCATCACGGGCGCGGGGTCGCCGTCCGTGAGGGCGAGGAGGTCGAGGTCGCCCACCGTCTCCTTCCGTCGCCGGTAGCTGCCGGCGGCCTCGGCCCGCTCCACCCCGGGCGCCTCCTCGAGCCACCCCAGCAGCGGCCGCACGAGCCGGTCCGCCTCGACGAGGAGCACCCGCTCCTGGTGGAGGCGCCAGTCCGCGATCCCGCGGAGGATCTTCTCGCACGTCCTCGTGCCGAATCCGGAGAGGGTCTCCACCTGGCCCCCCTCGATCGCCTGCTCGAGGTCGTCGGGGGTGCAGATCCGGAGCGCGTCCCAGATGGCGCGTGCGCGCTTCGGTCCCACGCCGTCGATCGCGGTCAGCGTGACCAGCTCCCGGGGGATCTCGGTGCCGAGCTCCTCGAGCGTCTCGAGGCCGCCGGTGCGGACCAGCTCCTCGATCGCGGCCGCGATGTCCTTCCCGACGCCGGGAAACTGCTGCAGGTCCTCCTCCTTCTCGACCATCTCCGAGAGGGAGCGGGTCACCGTCTCGAGGCTCCGGACCGCGTTCCGGTAGGCGCGGATGCGGAAGGGGTTGGCGCCCGCGATCTCGAGAAGGTCCGCGAGCTCGGCGAGGACGGCGAGGATCTCGGGGTTCGTGGGGGCGCGGGCGGGGGTGTCGGCGGTCACGGCCCTTCCCCCGTCTCGGGCCCGGCCGCCCGCCCGGACCCGTGCACGTTCGCCGGGGCCGTCGCTTCCCCGACCTCCGCCTCCCAGCGCGCGAGCCGCTTCAGCGCCCTCACCCGGTCGGTGCGGCCGACGCGGGCGTCGTCCACCGCCTGCCGGAGGTGGTGGATCGAGCCGTCGTAGGTCTCGCGATCGACCGGGTAGGGGTGCCCGTCCTTCCCACCGTGGGCGAAGGAGAAGCGCGCCGGATCGCGGGTGCTCGCCGGCTGCCCGTAGACGACCTCCGAGAGGAGTGCGAGGGCCCGGAGCGAGCGGGCGCCGACCCCCTTCGTGCCCAGGAGCTCCTCGAAGGTGCGGGGCTGCCGCTCGAAGGTGGCCAGCAGGACGGAGCGGAGCCTGGTGGGGTCCACGTCCTCGGCCTCCACCACGTGGTGCCGGCGGGGCATCCGTAGGGAGGTCGGGTGCACGGGCCCGAAGAGTGTCGGCTCGCCGCGGAGCGCCTTGAGCTCCCGGATCACCCGCTCGGGCTCGCCGGACGCCATCTCCGTGGAGGCCCGGCGGGCCCCTTCCGACTCGCCCGCCGCGAGGTTCAGCACCCGCTGGCCCCGGAGCTCGGAGCAGACCGCCGCGTGCGGATCGGAGACGAAGTCCCGGACCGATTCTCCCAGCCAGTGGTAGCGGCGCGCCGCGCCGGCTCCGTCGTTCATCCCCTGCTGGACGACCGCCCACCGCCCGTCCGACGTGTGGAAGAAGGCGTGGTGGTAGACCTGGAAGCCGTCCTGGACGGCGGAGGAATCGACCTTCGCCGAGAGCCGGGAGGCGCGCACCAGGGCCTCGCCGTCCACCCCCATCTCCTCCGCCTGGACGAGCAGCTCGTCGGGCGTGCGCCTGGACGCCCGCCCCTTCCCGCCGGCCACCCGGATGCCGGTGTCGGCCTCGCGCCCTTCGAGCCCGACCTTCAGCGCGCCGCACACCGTGGTGGTGACCCCGGAGGAGTGCCAGTCGAAGCCGAGCACGCAGCCGAACGCCTGGAACCACCACGGGTCCGAGAGGCGGCGGAGGACCTCGTGCGGGCCGTGTTCCAGGACGATCGCCTCCACCACGGCCGGGGCCAGCCGGCTCATCCGGTCGAAGAGCCAGCGGGGGGCCCGGCCCCCGTGGAGGGGCAGATCGGCGGATCCCGTCCTCACGCCTTCCCTCCCGCTTCCTCGAGCAGCTTCCGGAAACCGGCCTCGTCGAGGATCTCGACGCCGAGCTCCACGGCCCGGTCATACTTCGAGCCGGGGTCCTCGCCGGCGACCACGTAGTCGGTCTCGCCACTGACCGAGCCGGTGACGCGGCCGCCGGCGTCCTCGACCACCTTCTTCGCCTCGGCCCGGGTGAAGCCATCGAGCCCGCCGGTGAAGACGAATCGCCTGCCGGCCAGGGGGGTGGCGTGGGTGCGGGGCGGCGGCTCGACCGTCTCCATGCGCTGCAGGAGCGCGTCGATCGCCGCCCGGTTCCGCTCCTCGGAGAGGAACTCGACGATCGCGGCGCTCATCTTGGGGCCGATGCCGGGCACCTCGACCAGCCTCTCCTCGTCCGCTTCCAGGAGCGCCTCCACCGAGCGGAAGTGGGTGGCGAGGTCACGGGCGGTCGCGCGGCCCACCTCGGGGATCCCGAGGGCGTAGAGGAAGCGGGGCAGCGTGGTGCGCCGGCGGCGCTGGACGGCCTCGAAGAGGTTCCGGGCGCTGAGCCCGGCGAAGCCCGGGAGCTCCTGGAGCTGCTCGGCGGTGACGTCGAAGAGCTCGGCGGGGTGCGTGACCAGCCCCCGGTCGACCAGGAGCGCGGAGGTCTCCTCGCCGAGCCCCTCGATGTCGAGGCCGGGCCGCGAGCCGAAGTGCTCGAGCCGCCCCTTGAGCTGTGCCGGGCACCCGAAGCGGTTCGGGCAGAGGGTGTAGGGCCCCCGCTCGATCACCGGGGTCCCGCACGCCGGGCAGATATCGTCCATCCGGAAGGGCTCCGCGCGGTCGTGGCCCTCGGTCTCGATGACCTCCACCACCTGGGGAATGACGTCGCCGGCCCGCTGCACCCGGACGCGGTCGCCGTCCCGGATGTCGCGGCGGGCGACCTCCTCGCGGTTGTGGAGCGAGGCCTTCGAGACGGTCACGCCCCCGACCTGCACCGGCCGGAGGAAGGCGAAGGGGGTGAGCACCCCGGTGCGGCCCACGCTGATGCCGATCTTCTCGAGCCGGGTGACCTCCTTGCGCGGCTCGAACTTGAAGGCGAAGGCCCAGCGGGGGTGGTGCGAGGTGCTGCCGAGCTCCCGCCGGGCGGCGAGGTCGTCCACCTTGAGCACCACCCCGTCGATCTCGAACTCGAGCTCGTCGCGGCGGCCGGCGAAGCGGGCGTGGTACTCGAGAATCTCCTCGACCGTCGCCGCCGTCTCGATCGGTTCGGGCAGCCGGAAGCCCCACGCCCCGATCGCCTCGATCACCTCCTCGTCGCGGGTGAACCCCGCTCCCGGCTCCGCCTCGCCGCCCTCCGAATCCCCGGCGCCCTCGACCCGGAGGATGTCGTACACCATCAGCTCGAGCGGCCGCTCCGCGGTGATCCGGGAGTCGAGCTGGCGGAGCGAGCCGGCCGCGGCGTTCCGGGGGTTGGCGTACGCCTCGGTGCCCCGCTCCTCCATGCGCTCGTTCAGCCGCTCGAAGGCGGGCACCGACATGATCACCTCGCCCCGGAGCGAGAGGTGGCGCGGGACGTCGCGCTCCTCCGTGCGGAGGCGGAGCGGGAGGCTCGGGATCGTGCGGGCGTTCTCGGTCACTTCCTCGCCCTCCACCCCGTTTCCCCTGGTGACGGCGCGCACGAAGACGCCGTCCTCGTAGACGACCTCCACCGAGGCCCCGTCGAGCTTGGGCTCCAGGAGGTAGCGCACCCCGGTCCCGAGCGCCCGCTCCATCCGGTCGGTGAAGCGGCGGAGCTCCTCCTCCTTCTGGGACGAGTCGAGCGAGAGCATCGGCGCCTCGTGACGCACCGTGCGAAAGGCGTCGAGCGGCTCGGCCCCCACCCGCTGCGTGGGCGAGTCCGGAGTCCGGAGCTCGGGAAACGCACGCTCCAGCTCCTTCAGGCGCTCGAAGAGCCGGTCGTACTCCTCGTCCGAGATCTCCGGCGCGTCGTGCCGATGGTAGAGGCGCGCGTGCCGCCGGACCTCCTCGCGGAGGGCGGTGACCACGTCCTCCCGCTTCCCCCGGGGGATCTCCGGGGGGGGAGTGCTCAGGTCGAGGTCGGGAGGGCTCACGTCGATGGCGGTCCGTGTGGCTCCGGCGCGTTCGGGCTGCCTACCCCCGGCGGGGGCGGAAAGTGCGCGGGCTACGTTCCGGAGACGCAAGCTCCCCAAGAAGAGAAGCAACTCAACCTCGTATCCAGACATGGACACGAAGAAAATCTTGCGTAGAAAAGTGATTGTTTGTATTGTGGTATAATATTCTTCTTATTTGGGAGCCTCGGATTGGCATTTCGTATGGGTACCGTTTTCCTCGTCACCATCTTCTTGGCAGCCTGTGGAGATGATCCCGTCACCGTCTCTGTGCCTCCAGACGGCATTGAAATGACGTCGCAAGCACTGGAAGGGCTGGACGGTCGACCTCACTACCTCTTCTTCGGCGAGCGAATCTATATCGATCCCATCCCCGGACGTATCTGGATACGGTCTCAGAGGGCGCAGATTGCGTCTGTTGCCGATGAGGTGCTCCGTGATTTAGGTATTGCAGGGCTAACTCGACCTGAGATTTATCCGGCCGGATATGCAGTCGTAGAACTTCCTCCACTCTCGAACGCACGGGCCCAGGAAGTCCGGCAGCATCTTTTGCAAAGAGAAGAAATCAATTTCGCCGTGCCTATTTATAGTCACAGCCTCGTCGAAGGATCGGTTAAACTATTGGATCGGGCAGTCATTCATTTCGCTCCCGATGCGGACCGCATCCAGATTGAAACATGGGCTTCTGCTCATGGACTTTTAATGGAAAGTGAACCAGACCCGACGTACGGTTGGAGCCGATATTGGTTCACGCTTCCAGACGATCTCAATGATCCATTGGCATGGGTGAACGCCTTAAACTCCGATGAGATCGTGTTGAATGCGGATATCGATAAAATTCAACCAGCCGCCCTCGCGGAGGTGCCGACAGACGACTTCTTCCCGCAACAATGGTATCTACAGAATTCAATCACCTTTAATGCTCGCAATGTCGACATCAACGTCGTTCGGGCTTGGGATATCACCAAGGGAGACCGTGCTGCCTCCGCAGGAGAGATCACGGTCGCCGTAGTCGACGAGGGGGTCGACGGGGAGCACCGTGAATTGTGGGAAAGCATCTCACCTGGCTTTGATGCATTCCGGGATAATGACCCTTGTCTCGGGCGTAATGGCCTCCCTTCGACGGAGCTTAACCCATGCTTCTGGGAGTCGCACGGAACATGGGTAGCAGGGATAATTGCGGCAGAGCATGGGGATCCACTGAGCGGAATGGCCGGCGTGGCGCCGGGAGCGAGAATCGTTCCGATACGACTTTTCACCCGAGTGGGTCCAAACCCTGCTGATGTTCGCCATGTGTCCGATGCAGAGGCAGCCGACGCCATCAACTTTGCCTGGCAGTTCAAGACCGCTGATGTAATTAATGGGAGCTTCACATGGCCCCCAAACTTCGACATGGCCGTCGCGATCAAATCCGCGGTGGTGCATGGCAGAGGTGGCTTAGGCACGACAGTCGTGATCGCGGCTGGAAACACATCCAATCGAGAGGGAGGAATCGTTGGAGGTGTCGCGTGGCCAGCTCGAATGGATTCAGTGATTGCCGTAAGTGCCATCGCGATGAATGGAGAATCCACGAACTACGCTCCACGGGGGCCGGAGATCGACATCGTTGCTCCGAGCGGGTTTCGGGCGGGGAATTGTGCTGGGGATATCCTGACGATTGATCCCGTAGGATCGAACGGGTTTTGTGATGATGGTCCATCGCGAAACCAACTCGATTACTCAACCAGCTTTACCGGGACCTCGGCCTCAGCCCCACAGGTTTCCGGGGTCGCCGCTCTCTTGTACGCGGAGAACTATTCTCGCAGCCAGGGGTGGATCAAGAGTCGGCTTTATGACGCTGCGGATCCGTGGGGTTCCGCGGACGAGGTAGGGCACGGAAAGCTGGACGCACATGGGGCGCTCACGGGCCAAGTGGAAGGTGAGACAATAGGTGGCAGCACCGAGCCTTGCACTCCGGAGCCCCCGGCTTTCAAATGTTAAGCATGAGTCGATCTGAAGAAGGGAGCGCGCTCGGAGGCAGAAGAGCCATGCACCCCGTTCGCGGATTCTTCTTCGTGTGGATGGCGGCTCACATGCTCGCTGCCTGCTCGGATTCGGGGGTCTCCGATCCTCACCCGGATCGTGGATGGGCCCTCCTCGCCGGGGAGGACGGAACGCTCATCCGCTACGATATCTCGGCGGATGAGCTCTTCGTCGTGGAAGGCACCGATGGATCGGAGCTAGGGTTCGTACGAACGACCGATTCGGAAGATTCGGTGCTGGTGGCGATCCAGGAAGATCAGGTGATCCTCTTTGACGTGGGTACCGGGAGAGAGAGAATTCGATACTCCACTGCGGTTCCATCCGCTCCTCGCCCGATCAGAAGGCTTTTCCCCTCCTCGGTCGCCGCTGCTCCCGGAGCCGACGCCTTTCTGATCACCGCGACCTGGGATACGGAGGACCGTAGCGCGCCGGTCGGCTCCGGAGTGGGAGTGTTCTCACTCGGGACACGACGCCTCGAACGACTCCACGATGAAATCCGTCCTGCCGAGATGCAGCCGTTCCCGCAGGCTCGGACAGTCGCCCTGCTGGGGTGGCGGCCAGAGCTGACTCCCGGGAGCCTCTGGCTTCAGGTGTTCGATCCCTCGACGGCCTCTGTGACGAATGTGGCGGATGTCCAGGATCTGCGCTCCGGCCAACAGTTTCAACTGGTGCCCAGCGTGGAGGGAGGACTTCTCCTGGTGAGTCCCGAATCTGGCCAGGTATGGGCGTGGAGTCCCGACGGTCGAGTGACGGGCCCTTCGAACCTGCCGGCACCGGGCACACTCGTCCCCGATCCATCCAGGTCGCGATACTTCTTCACGGAGCTGTTCGAGTTCGATGGGCCGCCGAAGCCGAGGTTCGCGATTCTCGACCGCGACTTCGAGGTGCGCACCGTCATCGACCTGAATGCGATCGCGGCAGAGGCCGGCTCTGAAGTCAGAGTGTCCGCCATCTCGTCGGTCGGCGTGGTGGAGGACGACGGAGATCTTCTGGTGGTTGCCAGCACCCCCCGGGCGGGACCGTCGATCCCCTTGCATCCGGGCGTGATCTTCAAGATCGACCCCGATCGACGGCGGCTGGTTCGACTCACCCGCACGGAGTTCTTCAGTCTGCGGACCGTCGCGATGAGCAGGTAGATCACCGCTGACCTTCGCGGCTCCGGACCCTCGATGAGGATCCTCGCGGGAGGAGTGCTCCTGGGGAGGGGCCCCCGGCGATTTGCGGTCGTTCCGCCTGGAATGTCCCTTCTGTAACGACTGGCCGCCGCTCATGCGGCTGTTCATTTCGCCCGGATCGTTCCAGGCGGAACGACCCCATCCGGTCGAAAACGACGCATACACCCTCGGAGGATGTCCGCCGATGTCGAATTCCCGGCTGCCCCGACCGGCCCGGCGCGCCCGCCGCTTCCCCGCTCCCGTCGCGCCCCGCCATCGCCCGCCGCGCGTCACCGGCTCGATGTCCGCGGCGGTCGCGCTAGTCACGGGGGCCTCGCTCCTCCTTCCGCTCCTCCCGTTCGCGGGCGGGAGCGATGCCGGATTTCCGGGCGCCGCGCCGGGCCACGCCCTCTCCGCGCAGGAATCCGACGGCGTGCCGCACGCTCCGCCCCGGCGCCCGGACGAGGGGGAGGGGCCGTTCGAGCGCCTGATCCTCCGGGGCGGGACCCTGGTCGACGGGACCGGAGCGCCGCCCGTCGGGCCGGTGGACATCGTGATCGAGGGCGACCGGATCGCCGAGGTGCGGACGGTGGGCGCCCCCGGCCTGCCGATCGATCCGGGCCGCCGGCCCGGCGACGCGACCCGGGAGCTCGACGTGGGCGGGATGTACGTCCTTCCCGGCTTCGTCGACCTCCACGGCCACATCGGGGGCGCCGCCCAGGGCACGCCGGCCGAGTACGTCTACAAGCTCTGGCTGGGCCACGGGATCACCACCGTGCGCGAGCCGGGCTCCGGCAACGGGGTCGAATGG
Source organism: uncultured Gemmatimonadaceae bacterium (assembly GCA_964409525.1). GTDB lineage: Bacteria > Gemmatimonadota > Gemmatimonadetes > Longimicrobiales > Gaopeijiaceae > CAYPDV01. The sequence continues at coordinate 6,415 of CAYPDV010000024.1, read as the reverse complement.
ACGCTGGAAGCCCGGGAGCGGAGCGAGGTGAACGAGATCACGGCGCCCCGGATCCTGGTGTACGTCCGGCCGGGAATGGGATGGGACGGGGGGCCGGTGACCACCGCGGAGCGGGCGCGCGAATACGTTCGATGGGCCGCCGAGCGCGGCGTCGACGGATTCAAGCTGCGGGCGGAGCACCCGGACGTGATGGAGGCGCTGATCGACGAGGCGGCGCGCCACGGCCTGGGCACCACCGCCCACCTCGCGCAGACGGGCGTGGCGCGCATGAACGTCCTCGGCGCGGCCCGGCTGGGGCTCGGCTCGATGGAGCACTGGTACGGCCTGCCGGAGGCCCTCTTCGACGACCGCACCGTGCAGGCGTATCCCCTCGACTACAACTACGCCGACGAGTACCACCGCTTCAGCCAGGCGGGCCGGCTCTGGGAGCAGGCGGCCGAGCCCGGCAGCGAGCGGTGGAACGAGGTGATGGAGGAGCTCCTCGCCCTCGACTTCACGCTGGACCCCACCCTCACGATCTACGAGGCGAACCGCGACGTCATGCGGGAGCGCGAGGCCGAGTGGCACGACGAGTACACGCTGCCCTCGCTCTGGCGCTTCTTCCAGCCCTCCCGCGAGAGCCACGGCTCGTACTGGTTCGCGTGGACCACCGGCGACGAGGTGGCGTGGCGCGGCAACTTCCGCCGCTGGATGGAGTTCCTGAACGAGTACAAGAACCGCGGCGGCCGGGTGACGACGGGCTCCGACTCCGGGTTCATCTACAAGACGTACGGCTTCGGCTACGTACGGGAGCTGGAGCTGCTCCAGGAGGCCGGCTTCCACCCCCTCGAGGTGATCCGGGCCGCCACGCTCCACGGCGCGGAGACGCTCGCCTCGCCGACGGGTCGCGCCCCCGAGCGCGGGGTCGTGCGCGAGGGCATGCTCGCGGACCTGGTCGTGGTGCCGGAGAACCCGGTCCACGACCTCAAGGTGCTCTACGGCACCGGCACCCTCCGCCTGACGGAGGAGGGCGAGGTGCGGCGGGTCGGCGGCGTGCGCTGGACGGTCAAGGACGGAATCGTCTACGACGCGCCCCGGCTCCGGGCCGACGTGCGGCGGATCGTGGAGGATGCGCGGGCCGAGGAGGCGCGGGACGGGGAACCCGACGGCTCGGGCGGGACGCACGGTCCGGACGGGGGCTGATCGGGTGGACTCCGACGCGCGGGACGCGGCGTCCGGGCGTCTCGACGTCGACGCGCTCCGGGCCGACACCCCCGGCTGCCACGACGTCGTGCACCTGAACAACGCGGGCGCCGCCCTCCAGCCGGGGCCCGTGCTCCGCGCCGTCACCGACCACCTCGAGCTGGAGGGGAGGATCGGCGGGTACGAGGCCGCCGACCGGAGGGCCGGCGCCGTGGAGGAAGGCCGCGCCGCCGTCGGCCGGCTCCTGGGAGCGGACCCCGCGAACGTCGCCTTCACGGAGCACGCCACCGCCGCCTTCAGCCAGGCCCTCTCGTCGATCCCCTTCCGCGAGGGCGACCTGATCCTGACCACGCGGAACGACTACGTGAGCAACCAGCTCGCCTTCCTCTCGCTCGAGCGGCGGATGGGGGTCCGGGTCGAGCGGGTGCCCGACGCGCCCGAAGGCGGGGTGGACGCCCGGGCCCTGGAGGGGGAGGTCCACCGCCGGCGTCCGCGGCTGGTCGCCGTCACCCACGTCCCCACCAACTCCGGCCTGGTGCAGCCGGTGGAGGACGTCGGCCGCATCTGCCGCGAGCGGGACGTGCTCTACCTGGTGGACGCCTGTCAGTCGGTGGGGCAGATTCCGCTCGACGTGGAGGCGATCGGCTGCGACTTCCTCTCGGCCACCGCGCGCAAGTTCCTCCGGGGGCCCCGCGGCGCCGGCTTCCTCTTCGTGTCGGACCGGGTGCTGGAGGCGGGGCTGGAGCCGCTCTTCCCCGACCTCCGGGGCGCCGACTGGATCGCCCCGGACCTCTACCAGCCCGCGCCCGACGCCACCCGCTTCGAGACGTGGGAGTTCAACCACGCCCTCCTCCTCGGAACGGGCGAGGCCGCCCGCTACGCGCTCCGCACGGGTGTGGAGGCGATCGGAGAGCGGATCCGCTCGCTCGCCGCGCGCCTCCGGGAGCGGCTGGCCGACCTCGAGGGGGTCCGGGTTCTCGACCGGGGGGCCGAGCTGTGCGGGATCGTCTCCGTCGCGGTGGAGGGCGGCCCGCCCGAGGAGCTGGTCCGGGACCTGCGGGAGGAGGGGATCCACACCTCCGCCGTCTCGCTCGAGTCGGCGCTCCTCGACCTGGAGGAGAAGGGGGTGGAGGGGGCGCTCCGCATCTCGCCCCACGCCTACAACACCGTCGAGGAGACGGACCGGCTGGTGGAGGCGCTCGCCCAACGGCGGCGCGCCTGAGCCGGCGGGGAACGCTCCCGCCGCGGGAGGGTCTGCCCTTTCATGACCATGACGTATCCCGGGGGCCGACCCCCCGACGAGGAGCTGGACGTCCACCCGCTCATCGCCGCCCGCTGGAGCCCGAGGGCGTTTTCCGACACGGCGGTCGAGCCCGGGAAGCTCCGGACGCTCTTCGAGGCGGCGAGCTGGGCTCCCTCCTCCTTCAACGAGCAGCCCTGGCGCTTCCTGGTGGCCACCGTGGACGAACCCGCTTGGCTGGAGCGGCTGCAGGGCTACCTCAACCGGGGCAACGCCTGGGCACGCCGCGCCCCGGTCCTCCTCGCCTCGGCGTACCGGACCTCCTTCACCCGGGGCGGAGGCCACAACCGCGTCGCCTTCCGCGATCTCGGGGCGGCCGAGGAGAACCTCTTCCTGGAGGCGTTCCGCCAGGGGCTGGTGATGCACCAGATGGCGGGCTTCGACCACGAGCGGCTGGGCGAGGAGCTGCTCCCGGAAGGTTTCGAGCCGGGCGCGATGGCCGCGATCGGCTACCCGGCCCCGGCCGACGAGCTGCCGGAGGACCTCCGCGACAAGGAGCGCCGCCCCCGCCGGCGCCGCCCCCTCGAGGAGACGGTGTTCGGCCCCGAGTGGAAGGAGCCGGCGGGCTTCCTCCGGTGGGAAGAGTGAGGCCCACGCGACGCCCGGCCTCCCTCCTCGCCTTCGCCGGGATCGTGGTGGGAGCCGTAGCCTGCTCCGCGCAGGTGCAGGCGACGGTGGAGGGGCCGCCGTCCGCGGTCGGGCCGGGTGCGCCCGACCTCGTCCGCGTGGCCGACTCCGTCCTCTCCACCCCTCCCATGGACCAGCTCCACTGGGGGATCCTCTTCCGTGACCTCTCGACGGGCGAGGAGCTGTACCGCGCGAACGGCTCCCGGAAGTTCATCCCGGCGTCCATCGTCAAGCTCCCGGTGGCGCTCGCGGCGCTCGACCTCCTCGGGCCCGACTACCGCTGGGAGACGGCGCTCTGGGCCGCGGGCGACGTGACGCCGGACGGCACGCTGGTGGGCGACCTCCTCCTGCCGGCGACGGCCGACCCGACGCTGTCGGAGCGCTTCCATCCCGACGACCGGGCGCCGCTCGACTCGCTGGCCGTCCGGCTGCTCCGCTCGGGGGTCCGGAGGGTGGAGGGCGACCTGGTGGTCGACGTCTCGCGCTGGGACTCGGTCACCGTCCCCGGCTCCTGGATGGTGGAGGACCTCGGCGGGTGGTGGGGCAGCACGCCCGGGGCCTTCGGGGTGGCCGAGGGCGAGGTCCGGATCGAAGTCCGGCCCGGAAGGCTCGGCCGCCCCGCCGAGCTCCGTGCCTGGCCTCCCGCCCTCTCCGACCCCTTCCTCGACGTCCGGATCACGACGGTGCACCCCGACTCCACCACGGAGCTCGACACGCGGTACCTGCCGGGCTCCGGCCGCCTGGTGGTGCGAGGCACGGTCGAGGCGGGGCCGGTGGACACGCTGCGGATCAGCGCCCGCGATCCGGTCGGAGTGGCGGCGCGCGCGCTGGGCGACGCCCTGAGGGAGGCGGGCGTCGACCTCCGCGGCTCGGTCCGCGTGGTGGTCGACCCCGATTCGGCGCGAGCCGCCTACCCCGTCCACCGCCGCCTCGCGGCGCTCCGCTCGCCCCCCCTGTCCGAGGTGGTGCGGGCGCTCCTCGAGCCGAGCCAGAACTGGATCGCCGAGCAGCTCCTCGTCACGCTCGGCCAGGAGCACCTGCCCGACCCGGTCGAGGGGTGGATGGGCGCGGGAATGGAGGGCACGGATCCGAGGCCGCCCGAGTGGGCGCCTCCGAGCGGAGGCGAGGACGCCCCGTCCACGCGGCGGGAGTGGGCGCTCGAGCTGGTGGAGGGATACCTCGTGCACCGGGTGGGGGTGGATTCGCTCGACGTGCGGCTCCGCGACGCCTCCGGGCTCTCCACGCAGAACCTCGTCACCCCCCGCTCCGTGGTCCGGATGCTGGAGTACGGATCGGCCGCCCCGTGGCGGGACGTCCTCCTGGACGCGCTGGCCTCGCCGGGAGAGGAGGAGAGCACGCTCGAGCACCGGCTCCGGGGGCTGGAGCCGCGCGTCTGGGCCAAGACCGGCACCCTCACGAACGTCGTCGCGCTCTCCGGCTTCATCCGCACGGCCGGGGGGCGGACGCTCGTCTTCAGCGTGCTGGTGAACGGCTCCGGGCTGCCGGCCTCCCCGGTGCAGCGGGCCGTCGACACGGTGGTGCGGGCGGCGGCCCGATGACGGACGGTCCGGCGCGCCGCGCTCCGGGTCAGGTGGGACCCGAGGAGGGGGGCTCGCCCCCGCCCCCGCGCACCTCGATCCGCCCCTCCTCGGGGCCGCCCCGCTCCAGCGCTGCCCTGGTGGCCCGGTAGCCCTCCTCGAGGAAGTACTTCACGCTCTCGAAGTCGAACGTCTCGTAGCCGTCCAGGCGGGGCCGCACGAGCAGGAGGGGCGGGCCCTCCCACCGGTCCGCCTGCTCCCGGCGCCTGAGGCCGGACATGATTCCGAAGATCCGCTGATGGATGGCGACCAGCCCCCGCTCCACCACGGGCCCCGCGTCGATCTCGCCCCCGCTCCCGGCGTCCACGGCGACCACGCCCGAGGCACCCATCTCGGCGGCCCGGGTCAGCGGAAGCGCATCGGCCGTCCCGCCGTCGACGAAGTACCGCCCGCCGATCTCCACGGGGGGGTAGAGGACCGGGAGCGAGCACGAGGCGTGGATCGCGTCCACGAGGGCCACGTCGGTGCGCCCGCCGGGGCCGAACCAGACCGTCTCGCCGGTCCCGAGGTCCACGGCGTTCACCTGCAGCGGGATCTCCAGCTCGTCCCACTCGCGGGCCGGGAGCACCCGCTCCACGTACGCTCTCAGGACCTCGCCCCGGAAGACGCCCTCCTCGCGGATGCCGTTGACCCAGGCCACGCGCCGGTTGACGCGGACGATGTCCTCCCGCTCGAGATCGAGGGCGAGGGGAGCCAGCTCTTCCCACCCCCTCCCCGCCGCCAGCGCCGCCCCGACCAGCGCGCCGATGCTGGTTCCCACGATGCCCCGGGGGCGCACCCCCGCCTCGACGATCGCCTCCCACGCCCCCAGGTGGGCCAGACCCTTCAGCCCTCCACCGCCGAGGACGGCCCAGACCTCCTCTCCCAGCATCGAGAGATCGCGGGCCGGCCAGTCGGCATCGCGACCCGGGCCGGACGCCTCCGCGCCGCTGTCCTGGCGTGCTCCGTGCGACTCCATTTCCCTGACCACTTCCTCGCCGGTTGGTGGCTCGTCCGGGAACCCGGGCCGATGTACGGAACGACCCGGGAATCCCCCTGAAAACGCTTGAAGATAGGGAAGATTCCGCCTTGACGCCCACCGCGCCCGCGGGTAGCTTTCTGAAAAAGAGAATCATTCTTGATTAGCACCTTCCGAGACACCGAGAGAGGGGACGAGAGACACGGATGAGTGAGCCGATCCTGAAGATCACGAACCTCCACGTCCGCGTCGCCGACGAGGACGTGGAGATCCTCAAGGGCGTGGACCTGGAGATCCGCGAAGGCGAGATCCACGCGGTGATGGGCCCCAACGGCTCGGGGAAGAGCACCCTGGCCAAGGTGCTGGCCGGACACCCCGCCTACGAGGTCACCGAGGGCGAGGTGAGGTACCGCGGCGCCGACCTCCTCGAGCTGGAGCCGGACGAGCGGGGCCAGGAGGGGATCTTCCTCGCCTTCCAGTATCCGGTGGAGGTTCCCGGCGTCTCGATCGCGAACTTCCTCCGCACCGCGCTCCAGGCGCGTGAGGAGGAGGACCTGGACCTCTTCGAGTACCAGGATCGGCTCCTCGAGCGGATGCGGCTGCTCGAGATGGATCCGGCCTTCGCCGAGCGCCCCGTGAACGACGGCTTCAGCGGGGGCGAGAAGAAGCGGAACGAGATCCTCCAGATGGCGGTACTCGAGCCCACGCTGGCCCTGATGGACGAGACGGACTCCGGGCTCGACATCGACG
>CAYPDV010000023.1:0-39926 GCA_964409525.1 uncultured Gemmatimonadaceae bacterium | reverse complement strand
GGTCGCGGCGCCCTGGTACGGCTCCACCGCCGAGGGGTGGTTGTGCGACTCGATCTTGAACGCCAGCTCCCAGCCGTCGCCGAGGTCGATCACGCCGGCGTTCTCGCCCGGTCCCTGGATCACCCACGGCGCACGCGTCGGAAGCAGCCGGAGCAGGCGCTTCGAGTTCTTGTACCCGCAGTGCTCGGACCACATCGCGCTGAAGACGCCGAGCTCGGTGTAGGTCGGCTCGCGTCCGAGGATGTTCAGGACCCGCCGGTACTCACCCGGGCTCAGGCCGTGCTCCTCGACCAGCTCCTCGGTGATCGGCGGATCGCCCTCGCGCGGGTCGACGTCGCGCGGCCGGGGGGCCTCCTCGACCGGGGCGGCGGTGCTCTGCTGTCCTTCGGGCGTCACACGCCCTCCTTCGGAAGAGATTCGCTCACACCGAGGCCGAGGCGACGCTCTCCACCAGCGACCGGAAGAGGGGACGGCCGTCCGCCGATCCGAGGACCGCCTCCATCGCGCGGTCCGGATGGGGCATCATTCCGAGGACGTTTCCCGCCTCGTTCACGATCCCGGCGATGTCCCGGTCGGAGCCGTTGGGGTTGTGCTCTGGACCCCGCTCGCCGCCGGGACCCACGTAGCGGAATACGACCCGTCCCTCGCCCTCCAGCCGATCCAGCGCATCTTCGTCGGCGTGGTAGTTCCCCTCGCCGTGGGAGAGGGGCATGCGGAGGACCTGTCCCGGCTCGTAGAGGGCGGTGAAGAGCGTGCCGGCGTCCTCGACCCGGAGGAAGGTGTCGTGGCTCCGGAAGCGGAGCGAGTCGTTCCGGAGGAGCGCGCCCGGGAGCAACCCCGCCTCGCAGAGGATCTGGAAGCCGTTGCAGATCCCCAGGACGGGCCCTCCCGCCTTCGCGAAGCTCGCCACCTCCTCCATGACCGGGCTCATCCGCGCGATCGCCCCGGCCCGGAGATAGTCTCCGTAGGAGAACCCCCCGGGGAGGACGACGGCGTCCGGAGCCCCGATGTCGCTCTCCCGGTGCCAGACGAGCCGGGCGTCTCCGCCGACCTCCTCGACGGCGTAGACGCAGTCCTGGTCGCAGTTGGAGCCCGGGAACGTGATGACGGCGACCTTCATCGCGCGTTGGATCCCTTCGGGGGGTGGCGGTAGGCGACGGGAGGCGCGTAGGTGGCGCGAGGCGTCTCGGGACCCGCGCGCGAGGCGGGAGGCCCCGATGGGCACGCCTCGACGTGTGGTGGACGTACACCGGCCGGACCGGGGCGGTCCCCCTTTCCGGCCGGACGGGCGGGAGAGTGTCTCAACGTCTCTCCACGACCTCGATCTCGTACTCCTCGGTCACCGGATTCGCCAGGATCTTCCGGCACATCTCCTCGGCCCGTTCGCGCGCCGCCCCCTGATCGTCGGCCTCCATCTCCACGTGCAGGGCCCGCCCCACGCGGACGTCCCGGACCTGTCGGTACCCGAGCGACTCCAGCGCGTGATGGATCGCCTTCCCTTCCGGATCCAGCAACCCCGCTCTCGGGGTGATCCGGACCTCGATTCGATACGTCGTCACATGTCCTCCGGACGCGCGGTGTCGTCTCTGCGGCTCCGGAACCGTCCCGGAGCCACGTCTCCGTAGTCCAGCCGCCGGAGCTCGGCTCCGGACTCGTCGGGCACCTCGTCGTCCCGATCCTCGTCGAGGAGGGGATCCCGTTCGGGGAGCCGTTCCAGGAGTCCCAGGATCACGGTCCGCAGGAAGCCCCAGAGCGTGTAGAGGACGAGGAGCGGGAAGATGAAATACCGTGGAAAAGCGATCGCGGCCAGCGCGAAGAGGCCCAGCAGCACGGTCGCGACCACGTGGCGGGCATCCCCGAAGCCGATCCTCGGGACCACGGGATACGGCACGTGGCTCAGCATCAGGACGCTGACGAAGACGACGCCGACGCCCAGGATCGTCGGCCAACCGAAGTGCGCCAGGTGCGTCAGGAACAAGTCGGTCTGGCTGAAGGGGTAGAAGGTCGCCAGGATCATCCCCGCCGTGGGCGAGGGAAGGCCGTGGAAGTGCCGCTTCGCGTGCCCGAGCTGCTCCACGTTGAAGCGGGCCAGGCGAACGACGACGGCCGCCACGTAGACGAAGGAGAGGAGCCAGCTCCACTCCGTCTGCTGCAGATAGAGCGAGTAGAGGAGGAACCCGGGTGCCACCCCGAACGAGATGGCGTCGACGAGCGAGTCCAGCTCGCCCCCGAACGCCGATCCGGTCCGGGTGAAGCGCGCGACCCTTCCGTCGAGCATGTCGAGGAGCGCCGCGAAGACGATGCACCACGCCGCCCAGCTCCAGTCGCCCCGTGCCGCGGCCACCATCGAGAAGACCCCGAAGAAGAGGTTTCCGAGTGTGAGGCTGGAAGGAAGGATGATCACCCCCCGCTGGAGCCCCGCCCGGCCGCCGGGGCGGGCCACGCCCCGGTCGTCGAGGGCGGGAGGCGGTGGGCGGCCGGCCCCGGAGGGCTCCGGCTTCTCGCCCGCCCGCCGCGCCGACTCGCCCGCCCGCCCTGCCGATCCGCCCGCTCGTGCAGGACTCACCGCGTCGCTCCGTCGGGGGGGTCGGTAGCCGGAGCCGGATCTCCACCGGGTGCGTCGCGAGCCGGCGCGTCCGTCCACACCGCGAGCACCGACTCTCCGCCGACCGCCCGGTCACCGGGCGCGCAGCGGATCTCCCATTCCGCCGGAACGAACAGGTCGACCCGGGATCCGAAGCGGATGAGGCCGATCCGATCTCCCTTCTCGACCCGGTCGTCCACCTCCGGATACGTCACGATCCTCCGGGCGACCAGGCCCGCGATCTGCCGCACCAGGACCGCTCGCCCCCCCGCGTCGATTCCGAGGCTCGCCTGCTCGTTCTCCTCGCTCGCCTTCGGCGCCCAGGCCACGGCGTAGCCCCCGGCCCGGTAGGAGCGGTGCACGATCCGTCCGGCGACCGGGGCGCGCTGTACGTGCACGTCGAAGATGCTGAGGAAGATGGAGATCCGGCGGCACGCCCCCCCCATCACCTCCAGCTCGTCGATCTCCGCGACCTCCACCACGCGCCCGTCGGCGGGCGACACGACCCGCTCGGTACCCCCGGGGACGGCACGCTCGGGATCCCGGAAGAAGAAGAGCACGAAGAGGAGCACGATGGCGGCGGACAGCGCGAGCACGCTCCACCCACCCCAGCCGTGGAGGAGGGCCGCGGCGGCCAGCAGCAGGACCAGCGCGCCGGTCACCAGCACGAACGGCCACCCCTCGCGTGCGATCCTCATGGTGCCGGGATGGAGGGGAGGGGCCACTCGTCGACGTCCGCTCCCGTCAATCGGCGGAAGATCTCCCGGTAGCGCTCCGTCGTCTCGCCTACGACCCGGTCGGGGAGGGGGGGCGCCGGCGGCGTGCGGTCCCACTCCTCCCGCTCCGCCAGCCAGTCCCGGATCGGCTGCTTGTCGAGCGAGGGCTGGCCGCGCCCCTCCGCGTACGCCTCCTCGGGCCAGAAGCGCGAGGAGTCGGGCGTCATCACCTCGTCGATCAGGAGGATCCGGCCCTCCGGGTCCCGCCCGAACTCGAACTTGGTGTCCGCCAGGAGGATCCCCCGCTCCCGGGCGGTGCGGGCGCCGAAGTCGTAGATCTCGAGCGAGCGCTCCCGGAGCTCCTCCGCCGTGTCCCGCCCGAGCCGCCGGATCACCTCGTCGAAGGGGATGTTCTCGTCGTGGCCCTCCTCCGCCTTCGTCGCCGGCGAGAAGACCGGCGGGTCGAGGAGCGCGCTCTCCAGGAGCTGGCCGGCGAGCGGCTCGCCCGCCAGGGTGCCGGAGCGGCGGTACTCCTGCCACGCCGAGCCGGAGAGGTAGCCGCGCACGACGCACTCCACCGGGAGCGGATCGGTGCGCCGGACCAGCATGGATCGGCGGGCCCAGGTCGTCTCGTAGCCTTCCAGCGCGGGGGCGCGCTCCAGGATCTCCTCCGGGCGGACGGCGAGCAGATGGTGCGGGATGCGGCCGTCGAGCTGCTCGAGCCACCACGCCGTGAGGAGCGTCAGCACCTCTCCCTTCGCGGGCACGGCCCGGTCGAGGACGACGTCGAAGGCGCTCACCCGGTCGCTCGCGACCAGGAGCAGCGTCTCGTCGTCCACCTCGTAGACGTCGCGCACCTTGCCCTGCCCCCGCAGGCGGAGGGGAAGGTCCGTCTCGCGGAGTGCCGTGCGCTCAGACATGGAGCTCGGGGTCTCCCAGCCGCTCGAGGGCGGCCGCCCGGAGAGGCCCCACCGAGGGCTCCACCCGCTCCTCGAGGAAACGCTCCACCTGCTCGGCGGCCCGCCCTGTGAAGCGGGTCGGATCGAGGAGAGCCTCCAGCTCCTCACGGTCGCGACCGAACGCCTCGTCGGCGGCGATGCGGTCCAGGAGGTCGGGGGGGCGGCCCGCCTTCATCTCCCGGGCCGCGGCCAGGGCGTGCCGGCGGATCCGCTCGTGGAGCTCCTGGCGGTCCGCCCCGCCCGCCACCGCCTCCATCAGGAGGACCTCGCTGGCCATGAAGGGGAGGTGCGGCTCGAGGTTCCTGCGGACGACCTCGGGGTTCACCACGAGCCCCCGCGCGACGTTCTCCAGGAGGACGAGCACTCCGTCCGTCGCGAGGTAGGCGTCCGGGATGGAGAGCCGGCGGTTGGCCGAGTCGTCGAGCGTCCGCTCCAGCCACTGCGTGGCCGCGGTGTTCAGGGGATCCTGGACCAGGGTGATCACGTGCCGGGCCAGCGCGCAGATCCGCTCCGAGCGCATGGGATTCCTCTTGTACGGCATGGCCGAGGAGCCGATCTGCTCCTCCTCGAACGGCTCCTCCACCTCGCGGAGGTGCGCGAGAAGCCGGAGATCGTTCGCCGCCTTCGACGCCGACGCGGCCACTCCGGCGAGCGTCGAGAGGAGCGCCGCGTCCACCTTGCGGGGGTAGGTCTGGCCGCTCACTCCGTACGTTCCCTCGAAGCCCATCCGCCGGGCGACGGCTCGGTCGAGGGCGTCGACCTTCCCGCCGTCTCCTCCGAAGAGCTCGAGGAAGGAGGCCTGGGTGCCGGTCGTGCCGCGCACGCCGCGGAACCGGAGGCGCTCCAGCCGGAAGGCGATCTCCTCGAGATCGAGCAGGAGGTCCTGGATCCAGAGCGTGGCCCTCTTTCCGACCGTGGTGGGCTGCGCAGGCTGGAAGTGGGTGTAGCCGAGGGTGGGCAGCGCCCGGTGCTCGTGAGCGAACGCCGCCAGAGCCTCCACGCACCGGACGAGGCGGTCGCGGACGAGCGTCAGCGCCTCGCGGTGGAGGAGGAGGTCGGTGTTGTCGCCGATGAAGGCGGAAGTGGCCCCCACGTGGATGATGCCGCGGGCCGCCGGGGCGTCGTCGCCGAAGAGGTGGACGTGCGCCATCACGTCGTGGCGGAAGCGGCGCTCGTACTCGGCGGCCCGCTCGAGGTCCACCGCATCGAGGCTCGCCCGCATCTGCTCGAGCGCCTCCCCGGGGATCTCGAGCCCGAGCTCCGCCTGCTCCTCGGCGAGAGCCAGCCAGAGCCGGCGCCAGATCCCGAAGCGCCGCCGGTTCGAGAAGATCGCCTGCATCTCGGCCGAGGCGTACCGCTCCGCGAGTGGATGGCGGTACTCGTCCCGGGCCGCGCCTCCTCCGGGAGCTCCGCTCATCGCATCCGGTCCGGTCGGTGGTGTTCGGCCGTCATCGGCGCCAGTAGAACTGGCGTACGGCGGTGCCGCCGTTCCGCTCGAAGTAGATCTGGATCGTCCCGCCCGGGAAGTCCCGGAGCGCGCGAGCCGCCTCCTCGGCGGTGGCGATCCGCGTCTGGTTGATCTGGAGGAGCACGTCCCCGGGGTGGAGCCCGAGGGCGGCCTGCGCCTCGGGGGTGATATCGACGATGAGCGCCCCCTCCTCCCGCACGATCCCCTGCTCGGCCCGCACGTCCGGGGTGACCGTGATCAGCTCCATGGCCTCGAGCACGCGGACCCGCTCCGCCCGGTGCGAGGGGAGCTCGTCCGCCGTCAGCTCGATCGGGCTCCCTCGTCCCTCGATCTCGAGCGCGATCCGGTCGCCGCTCCGGAGGTCGAGGAGGAGAGCCTCGTAGTCGAGCGGAGCGGCGAGCCGTCGACCGTTGGCCGTCACCAGCCGCTCGCCCGGGCGGAGACCGGCCTCGGCCGCCGGCGACTCCGGCACGATCCGGGAGATCCGTACGCCTCGCGTACGTCCCCAGACGTCGGCTTCCACCGGCTCCACCTCGACGCCGATCCACGCCCGACGCACCTCCCCGTGCTCGAGGAGGTCGGCCGCGATGCGGACGGCCCGATCGATGGGGATCGCGAAGCCCACCCCCTCGCTTCCGCCGCTCCTCGAGAAGATCGAGGTGTTGACCCCGATCACCTCGCCCCGCGCGTCGACGAGCGGCCCCCCGGAGTTCCCGGGATTGATCGAGGCGTCCGTCTGGATCATCCCCAGATAGAAGCCCCGCTCCTCGTCGCTGGGCACGATGTGGCGACCGAGCGCGCTCACCACGCCCGCCGTCACCGTCGGCTCGGTGTTGGAGAAGAGGTTGCCGAAGGGGTTTCCGAGGGCGATCGCCCACTGGCCGATCACCAGGTCGTCGGAGCTTCCGAGCGGGGCCGGGGGCAGGGGCTCGTCGGGCTCGACCCGGATCACCGCGAGGTCGGTCACCGGGTCGGCGCCGAGGAGGGTCCCCTCCAGGTCCCGGCCGTCGGGAAGCGTCACCATGATCCGCTCCGCCCCGCGGACGACGTGCTCGTTGGTGAGGACGGCCCCGCCCGGATCGACGACGAAGCCGGAGCCGAGGCCGGGGGTCCGGCGCGAGGCGCCCGGCGGCAGGAAGAAGCGCTCCCACGCGGTGCGCGGCCGCACCTGCTCCCTGCGGATCACGTTCACGCTCACGACCGCCGGAGCCACGCGGGAGGCGGCGCGGACGATCGCGTTGTCACGGCTCTCGTCCAACTCCCGCGTCCGGGGGGGGAGTTCCCGCTCCACGGGAGGCTCCTGGGAAAGCTCTCCGGCGAGCGCGCGTCCCCGCTCCGAGCCGTCCGGGCCGCACGCACCCGCGATCAGGGCTCCGGAGAGGAGGAGGGAAAGGGAGCGGAGGTGGCGTGGCATCGGAGCGGGGCTCGGTCGGAGCAGGGGGAGCGGCTGTCTAGAGCTCCCGTCCCAGCGTCTCCCAGTCGGCGAGGAACGCCTCGAGGCCGCGGTCGGTGAGCGGATGCTCGAGGAGCTGCCAGAGAACCTTGGAGGGAAGCGTGCCACAGTCGGCGCCCATGAGGAGGGACTCCACCACGTGGCGGGGGTGGCGGATCGAGGCCGCGAGGATCTCGGTGTCGATGTCGTAGTTGTCGTAGATCCGGCGGATCTGCGAGACCACCTCCATTCCGTCCTCGGAGATGTCGTCCAGCCGGCCGATGAAGGGCGAGATGTAGGCGGCGCCCGCCTTCGCGGCGAAGAGCGCCTGCGGCGCGGAGAAGCAGAGGGTGACGTTCACCCGGATGCCGTCGGAGGCCAGCACCCGGCACGCCCGGAGCCCGTCCTCGGTGAGGGGGACCTTCACCACGATGTTGTCGTGGATGGCGGCGAGCCGCCGGCCCTCCTCGATCATCTGGTCGGCTTCGACCGCGACCACCTCTGCGCTCACCGGGCCGTCGACCGTCTCGCAGATCTCCAGGAAGATGTCCCGGGGCTCCGCCTCGCCCGCGACACGGGCGAGGAGCGAGGGATTCGTGGTGATGCCGTCGATCAGGCCCGCCACGGTGGCGCGGCGGATCTCGTCCAGGTCGGCGCTGTCCAGAAAGATCTTCATCGGCTCCTCGTGCTCGGCTCGGTGTCGTCCGTTCGGCGGGGGTCCGCTTCCGACTCGTGCGGGTACCCGACCCGGACCAGATACAGCCCCTGCGGGGGGGCCGGTGGGGAGGTCTCGAGCCCGGTCGCGGCCTCCTTCAGGAGGGTGCCCACGTCATCGGGACTCCGGCGCCCCCATCCGGCCTCCACCATCGTTCCGACAAGATAGCGTACCATCCGGTGCAGGTAGCGATCCGCCGTGATGCGGAACACCGGACCCATCCGGTCGGCTTCCTGCTCCCATACCGCTTCGGCCACACGGCACCGATCGCCGCGCTCCGGCTGCCCCGATTTCGCGAAGGCCCGGAAGGAGTGCTCGCCCTGCAGCGCGGCGGCCGCACGCTCCAGGACGTCCGGATCGGGTGCGTCCTTCAGCGCCCACAGCCAGGGACGGTGGAAGGGCGACCACGCGTCGCGCGCGGTGCCGAGCCGGTAGCGGTACGTCCGGGCCACCGCGTCGAAGCGGGGGTGGAATCCGGCCGGCACCGCCTCTGCGTCGGCCACCCACACGTCGTCGGGGAGGAGGGCGTTCATCGCCTTCCGGAAAGGGGCCGCGGTCCACCGCTCCGGCAGGGAGACGGACGCCACCTGCCCCGTAGCGTGGACACCCCGGTCGGTCCGTCCGGATCCGGTGACGGTACGGCGAGAGCCCGTGAGGCGCTCCACCGCGGCCTCGAGCTCACCCTGGACGGTCCGCACCCTCGGCTGGATCTGCCAGCCGTGAAAACGGGATCCGTCGTAATGGAGGGTGAGCTTCAGGCGAACCTCCTCCCCGGAATCCACGGTCGGAAAGGTACGGGTGGGGGTGAGGGTGTCAAGCGAACCGAACGGCCCCGGAATTGACCGCTGATCCCGGCCTTCGGTACCCTCCAGTCCCCGGAGTCAGCCACCGATCGACCGGCCCCGCGTCCATGACCTCCTCCCGACTCCCTCCATCCCGGGCCCAGTCCGCCGGACCTACGGCCGTGGATCCGACGGAGATCCTCCGGAAGGTGACCGGCGGCGGCGACCTGAGCGTCGACGAGGCCGAGGCGGTATTCGACCGGGTGATGAGCGGCGAGCTCTCGCCGGAGCGGATCGCGGCGCTCCTGGCGGCGATGCGGACGAAGGGCCACGCCCCCTCGGAGGTAGCGGGTGGAGTCCGGGCCCTCCGGCGCGCCATGATCCCGATCGAAGCCGACGACGTCGCCGGGCTCGTCGACACCTGCGGCACCGGGGGCGGGGCCGTCACCACCTTCAACATCTCCACGGCGGCGGCCCTGCTCGCCGCGGGGGCCGGCGTGCGCATCGCGAAGCACGGCAACCGCTCCTTCACCTCCCGGAGCGGGAGCGCCGACGTCCTGGAGGCGCTCGGCGTGCGGATCGAGCTCTCTCCGGAGGAGATGGCGCGGGTGCTCCGGGAGGCGGGAATCGTGTTCATGTTCGCTCCGCTCCTCCACCCGGCGATGCGGCACGTGGCGGGCGTCCGCCGGGAGCTCGGCGTCCCGACCATCATGAACCTCCTGGGACCCCTCACGAACCCGGCGGGGGTCCGGCGTCAGGTGGTCGGGGTCAGCGAGCCGGAGCTGGTGCCGCTCGTGGTGAAGGCGCTCCGGGAGCTGGGACACCTGCGGGCGCTGGTGGTCCACGGAGAGCCGGGGATGGACGAGGTGAGTCCGCTCGGACCCACCCGGATCGCGGAGCTCCGGGACGGGATCGTGCGGGAGCGGACCCTCGAGCCCGAGGCGCTCGGGCCCGCTCCCGGGCCGGAGGGGGAGCTCGCCGGCGGAAGCCCGCAGGAGAACGCCCGGATCATCGAGGAGGTGCTCTACGGAATGCGGCACGGTATGGCGCGCGCAGCGGTCGTTCTCAACGCCGGGGCCGCCCTTCACGTGGCGGGGCGGGGCGACACGCTCGAGGAGAGCGTCCGGCACGCCCGGGAAGCGCTCGACGGGGGGAAGGGAAGGGAGGCCCTGGAAAGGCTCCGGGATTCAGCCGGCCCGCCGGGGTAGCGATCGACCGGAGGAGCGGACGCTCGGCCCGGAGGGCGGATCAGTGCGCGGCGGTCGCGCTCGGCCCGGAGGAGCGCACCACCGCCGCCACCCGCCACGGCCCGGGAAAGGAGGGGGCTTCATCCGCCTCCACCCAGACGATCTCGGTGCTCGTCCGGCTCACCCGCCCGACCACGAACGTGCGTCTCATCGTCTCCTCCTCCCCCACCCGGATCAGTACCTGCGGATCACGCCGACGACCACTCCCTGGACGTCGATCTCGTCCGCGTCGACCACGATCGGCTCCATCTCCCGATTCGCCGGCTGGAGCCGGACGCGGTTCCCGGATTCCCGGTAGAGCTTCTTCACGGTCGCCGAATCGCCCCCGACGAGCGCCACCACCATCTGTCCGTCCTCCGCGATCGGCTGCGAGCTCACGACGATGTAGTCGCCGTCGCGGATCTGCTCGTCGATCATCGAGTCGCCCTGCACCCGCAGGACGTAGTTCTCCTTGCCGCGCCGGATCATGTCGCGGGGCACCGCGAGCGTCTCGTCGCGAGTCACGGCCTCGATGGGAAGACCGGCGGCGACGTTGCCCAGCAGGGGAAGGTCGACCGCCGGCGTCGCGGTCTCGTCCTGGACGAGCTCGATGGAGCGACTCTCGTTGTACGCCTTCCGGATGTATCCCTTCCGCTCCAGGTTGCTCAGGTGCTCGTGGACGGTGGCGAGAGAGGAGTAGCCGAAGGCGTCGGCGATCTCCTCGAAGCTCGGCGCGTAGCCGCGCTCCCGGATGAAACCGTCGATGTGGTCCAGGATCTCTTTCTGTCGCTTCGTCAGGGGCATGCCCCGCCTCCCGAGGTGCCGTGAACGGCGCATCGCCGCGCCGGGGCCCGAACAGGTCCCGAACGAAGGATACCCGAACGTCCGCCGAAGCGCAAGGTCGCTCCCGTGGACCTTCCGAGTGGCGCGGGGTAGGAGACCCCGATGACGAGCTCGAGCATCCTGGATCGGATCGTTGAGACGAAGCGGGAGGAGGTCTCGGCCCTCCGGCCATGGGCCGCGGGTCTGCGCTCCGCGGCCGCCGACGCGGCCCCTCCGATCGATCTGGCGGAGCGTCTCCGCGAGGGTGCGGAGGTGTCGCTGATCGCCGAGGTGAAGCGGCGCTCTCCCGGAGCCGGGGAGATCCGTCCGGATCTGCTGGCGGCCGGCCTCGCGGTCCAGTACCTCGAAGCCGGAGCGGCGGCGGTGAGCATCCTCACCGACGAGACGTGGTTCGGAGGGACGCTCGACGATCTGCGCCGCGTCCGCGAGGCCGTCGACCTCCCGCTCCTGCGCAAGGACTTCGTGATGGACCCGGTGCAGGTGGACCAGGCCCGCTCGGCCGGCGCCGATGCCGTCCTCCTCATCGTCGCCATCCTCGAGGATCCGCTGCTCGCCGAGCTCCGTGCGCAGGTCGAGGAGGGGGGGATGACGGCGCTGGTCGAGGTGCATACCGAGGACGAGCTCGGCCGCGCGCTGGACGCGGGGGCCACCCTGGTCGGCGTCAACAACCGTGACCTGCGGGTCTTCGAGACGCGCCTGGAGGTCACGCTGGAGCTGATCCCGCTGCTTCCGGCGGAGGTGCTGGTCGTCTCCGAGAGCGGCATCCGTTCGGCGGACGACGTGGAGCGGCTCGGCGGGGCCGGTGTGGACGCCGTACTCGTCGGAGAGTCCCTCCTGCGAGCGGCCGACCCGGGCGAGGCGGCGCGGGAGCTGACCGGGCATCGGCGGGGCCGGAGGGGGGAGGGGACGTGAGCGGCGGACCGGAGGGAAACGTGAGCGGCGAGGGTGCGGGATCCGGCCCCCGGGTGAAGATCTGCGGGATCACGCGGCGCGGCGACGCCCGGGTGGCGGTCGAGGCCGGAGCGGACTACATCGGCGTGGTGCTCGCGCCCGGATCGCCCCGTACCCTCGGAGCCGCCGAGGCCGCGGAGGTGGTCGACGGCCTCGCGGCCGTCCCGGTGGTCGTCCTCGTCGATCCTTCGTTCGAAGAGGCCGTCGCCGCCGGCAGGAGGGTCGGCGCCGGCGTTCTCCAGCTCCACGGTCACGAGGAGCCGGAGCTGCTCACGCGGCTCCGGGACGCCGGGACGTGGAAGGTGTGGAAGGCGGTTCCGATCCGCAGCGCCGAGGACGTTTCGACGGCGCTGGGGCGCTACGGCCGGGTCGCCGACGCCCTTCTGCTCGACGGATGGCATCCCCGGATGCGGGGCGGGACGGGAACCCCGGTCCCACGGGAGGCGGTCCGGGGCATCGGCGGCCGGATGCCTCCGGGTCTCGAGCTGGTTGCCGCGGGGGGCCTCGACCCGCACACTGTCCACGAGACGGTGAGGGCCCTCTCCCCGGACGTCGTGGACGTGAGCTCCGGGGTCGAGCGACGTCCCGGGGTCAAGGACCCGGGCCGGATCCGGGCCTTCATCCGAAACGCAGGTCGCTCCCGAGAATCCGAGCCCCGATGACGTCCGACGCCCCCGCCCCCTCGAGCGCCCCCGGCCGATTCGGCTCCTTCGGGGGTCGGTACGTCCCGGAGACGCTCATGGCCGCGCTCTCCGAGCTCGAAGGCGCCTGGTCCGAGGCGCGGTCCGACCCGGCGTTCCGGGAGGAGCTGGAGACGCTTCTCCGCGACTACGTGGGGCGCCCCACCCCCCTGTACCGGGCCCGCGCGCTCGAGCGCGCCGCCGACGGCGCTCCGCTCTACCTCAAGCGGGAGGACCTGAACCACACGGGCGCCCACAAGGTCAACAACACCCTCGGACAGGCCCTTCTCGCCCGCCGCATGGGAAAGAGCCGCATCATCGCCGAGACCGGGGCGGGGCAGCACGGAGTCGCCACCGCCACCGCCTGCGCGCTCTTCGGCCTCGAATGCGTCGTCTACATGGGTGAGGAGGACGTGGAGCGGCAGGCGCCCAACGTCCACCGGATGGAGCTGCTCGGCGCCGAGGTGCGCCCGGTCTCCTCCGGCACCCGGACGCTCAAGGACGCGACCAACCAGGCGATCCGGGACTGGGTCACGAACGTGACCGGCACCCACTACGTCCTCGGCTCGGTGGTGGGCCCCGATCCGTACCCCCGCATCGTGCGCGACCTGCAGGCGGTGATCGGGAGGGAGTCGAGGCGCCAGATCCTCGAGGTGGAGGGTCGTCTGCCGGCCGCCGTGATCGCCTGCGTGGGCGGCGGATCGAACGCGATCGGCATCTTCCACGGCTTCATCGGCGACGACGAGGTCGAGCTGATCGGGGTGGAGGCGGCGGGAGAGGGCCTCGGATCCGGTCGCCATGCGGCCTCGCTCTCGGCCGGGCGGCCCGGGGTGCTCCACGGCGCCCTGAGCTACCTGCTCCAGGACGACGACGGTCAGGTCTCGCCGGCCCATTCGATCTCGGCGGGCCTCGACTACCCGGGGGTGGGCCCGGAGCACGCCTGGCTCAAGGAATCGGGGCGGGCCCGCTACGTCTCCGTCACGGACCGGGAGGCGCTGGAGGCGTTCCATCGTCTGTCCCGCATCGAGGGCATCATCCCGGCTCTCGAGAGCGCGCACGCGGTAGCGCACGCCGTCCGCGAGGCGGCGTCCTACGTCGGGCGGGGGCCTCTGCTCGTCTGCCTCAGCGGACGGGGCGACAAGGACGTGGCGCACGTGGGCCGGATCGAGCATGCCGGAGGGCTCGTATGACGGAGGGGACCCCCTCGCCGGCCGGGGCACCCGGGTCCGCCGCCGACCGGCCGGAGCCACACGGGCTCCAGTCGGACGATTGGATCGGCGAGGACGAGGCCCTCGCGGAGGAGGTGGGCGAGCTCTTCACGAGCCTCGCGAAGGCACTCCGAAGCTATCGGATCTACGAAGAGAACAATCCGGTTCGGCAGCGCTTCGTGGGCGGCCTCCGTGATGCGTTCGGCAGCCTGTGGAAGGGCATGGACCGCCTGGAGGTGCGGATCGAGGAGGAGCAGATCCGCTGGCGCGAGGAGGTGGTCCACCGGGCGGAGAAGGGCGGAGGCGACTCCCTCCCCTTCCTCTTCTACCGGGACGGGATACGCGAGATGACCCTCCTTCCGGGAATCGAGGAGGAGCTGGAGCCGCTTCTGGAGATCGTCCAGACGGCCCGCCGGCTCAAGGGGGAGGGCGACGACCTACTCACGCTCCTCTGGCATGCGGACCTGCGCCACCTCCGATACCAGTACGTCGACCTCCTCGACGAGGGCGTCGAGATCCCCGAGCGGGGCGAGGGGGCGGATTCCACGCAGTTGAGATCCGTCCTGGAGGAAGAGGCGCCGGAGCGGGGTTCCACGCTGCGGGAGGACGTCCCGCCTCCGAAGATCGATCCCGAAAACTTCAACCTGACCCTCTACTCGCTTCGTCCCGCCGAGCTGGAGGAGTTGCGGGATGAGGTCCGTCGGGAGATGGAGCGCGACCTCCGCCAGGACGTGCTGGACGCGCTCTTCGACCGCCTCGAGGAGCGGGAGAACCCGGGAAGACAGGTCGACATCATCGGTATCCTCCGCACCCTCCTCCCGAATTTCCTGAGCCGCGGGGCCCTAGGCTCCGCCGCGCGCGTGCTCGGGGAGCTGGACCGCCTCCTGCGCGCCGAGGGGGTGCTCGGCAGCGAGGCCAGGGAGGCGGCGGAGGAGCTCCTCGGGGACATCGGCGGCGTGCAGGCGCTGGGCGAGCTGGTCCGGGCGCTCACGGACGGGTCCCTCTCCCCGTCGCCGGAAGAGCTCGCGGGCTTCCTCCGACATCTCCATACGAAGGCGCTCGCGCCCCTGCTCCGTTCGGCGGAGACGGTGGACGACCGGCGTCTCCAGCGGGTGATTCGAGACGCGATCGGCCAGATCGCCCGAAAACGGCCGTCCGAGCTGACCGTGCTCCTCGAGCACGATGATGCGGTGGTCGTCCGCGGCGCGGCTCGCCTGATCGGCGAGACCGGTTTCACGGGTGCAGGAGCGGCGCTCGGGCGGCTCCTCACCCACGAGGACCGCGAGGTGCGCATCACCGCCGTGGAGAGCGCCCGGATGCTCCGGGCGTCGAGCGCCGCGGGGGCGCTGGTGAACGCCCTCACCGATCGGGACGACGGTGTGCGGGCCGCCGCGGCCCGGGCGGTCGGGGCCCTCCGGTACCGGCCCGCTCTGGGGGCCCTCCGCTCACGCGTGAGGGGAAAGGAGATCCGACAGGCGCACCGTACCGAGAAGATCGCGTTCTTCGAGGCGTACGGGCTGGTCGGCGGAGGCGAAGCGGTGGAGGAGCTCGACGAGCTCCTGAACGGACGCGGCTTCCTCGGTCGCCGCCAGCCGGAGGAGATCCGGGCGAGCGCAGCTCTCGCACTCGGAAAGATGGAGGTGCCGCGAGCCATGGAGGCGCTCGAGCGGGCGATGGGCGACGACAATCCGGTGGTCCAGGCGGCGGTCAACCGTGCGCTTCGTGGAGAGCCGGAGGGCGCGTCGTGAGCCAGCGTGCCCTCCAGGACGAAGGGCGGCGGATCCTGCAGTCGATCTATTCGGCGCTCCGCGCCCTCAAGTTCTACCCGATCGAGAACGAGACCGTCCAGCAGGCGCTCGTGGACCTCGACGGGGTGGCGCGTCGGATACTCGACATCGAGGATGGGATCGATCTTCGGGTTGTGGGTGACTTCTTCTTCCTGAACGAGACCCGCCTCCGTTTCGACCTCTCCAACTACTCGACCTTCGGGAGCGTCGCCGCCGCACTCGAGGCGCACGGCATCGGGGCGGTCGAGGTCGCGCCCGGGACGGAGCGGGCCGAGTGGGCGCCCTTCCTCTCGCTCCTCCTCCGGGACCCGCCGGCGGAGGGGCCTCCCTTCGACGCCTTCGTCGAGCGGCTGTCGGAGACCCCCGTCGACCACATCCGGGTGCGGGCCGAGACGGATGTCGAGGACCCCTTGGATGACGAGGACTATCTCCAGGCCGCGAAGCGCACCTACATCCAGTCCGTCCAGGTCGCGAAGGATGCCCTCACAGACATGCGGCTCGGCCGGGCGGTGAACGTGCGGAAGGTGAAGCGTGCGGTGCAGGGGATCGTAGACCAGGTCCTCTCGGACGAGCCGTCGATCCTCACGATGACTACGATGCGGGACTTCGACGAGTACACGTTCACCCACTCCGTGAACGTCTGCATCTTCAGCGTCGTCATCGGGCAGCGGCTCGGCCTGACGAAGCAGCAGCTCTACGAGCTCGGACTCGGCGCGCTCTTCCACGACCTCGGCAAGATGCGCATCGACTCCGAGATCATCACCAAGCCGGGCGGGCTCACCGACGAGGAGTGGGCGG
Source organism: uncultured Gemmatimonadaceae bacterium (assembly GCA_964409525.1). Taxonomy (GTDB): domain Bacteria; phylum Gemmatimonadota; class Gemmatimonadetes; order Longimicrobiales; family Gaopeijiaceae; genus CAYPDV01. The sequence goes on along the minus strand of CAYPDV010000023.1, from coordinate 23,777 downwards.
AATTGAGGCAGCACCCGACGGAGGGGCTCCTCGCCCTCTTCACGATGCACGGCTTCGCAGACGTGCCGTACCGCCAGATGCTGATGGCGTACGAGCACCACATGAAGACGGACCTCACCGGATATCCGCCGAACCGCCGCGAGCGGGAGCCGACGCTCTTCAGCCGGATCGTCGGGGTCGCGGACGGATTCGACGCCGGCACCTCCGTGCGGAGCTACCAGTACGAGCCGTGGTCTCCAGACGAGGTGCTGAAGGAGATGCGGGATAATCCGAAGAGGGGCTTCGACCCGCTCGTCGTGAAGGTGCTAATGAACGCCACCGGGGTCTTTCCGGTGGGCACGCTCGTGATCCTGGACACGCTCGAGCTCGCGGTGGTGGCCAAGGCGAATCCGGATCCCCATCTCCTCCACCTGCCAGAGGTGAAGGTGATCTCCGACGAGCGGGGAATATCACTTCCCGAGCCGCGCGTCGTCGACCTCTCCGAGATGGATCCGGAGACCGGGCGTCCCCGCTGCAACGTGATCAAGACCACGGACCCGCAGAAGTACGGGATCGCGGTGGCCGACTACCTCACGTGAGGGAAGAGCGGATCCGGCGCCGCTTCGGCGAGCTGCGCGCGGAAGGCCGCGCCGCCCTCGTCCCCTTCCTGACCGCCGGCTATCCCGATCCGGACGCCGCCCTCCGTGACCTCGAGGCGGTCGCCGACGCCGGGGCCGACGTGCTCGAGCTCGGCATCCCCTTCAGCGATCCGCTGGCGGACGGCCCCACGATCCAGCGGGCTTCCTTCCGGGCGCTCGAGAGCGGGATGACGGTGGGCGGCGTCCTCGATCTCCTGGCCCGCTTCCGAGCCCGCCGGGACACCCCGGTGGTCCTCTTCACCTACCTGAACCCGCTCCTCCGGAGGGGGGCGGAGCGCTTCGCCGCCGAGGCGCGGGAGGCGGGCGCGGACGGGGTGCTGGTCACCGACCTTCCGGCCGGCTCCGATCCGGGTGTCGAGGAGGCGCTCCGGGGCGCGGGCCTCGACCTGATCCGGCTCGTCGCTCCGACCACTCCCCGGGACCGCATCGCGGGGGTCGCGAAGGGGGGCGGCGGATTCGTCTACTACATCTCCCGGACGGGCGTCACCGGCGAGCGCTCGAGCCTGCCCGAGGAGCTCGCCCGCGAGGTTCGGAGCATGCGCGAGGCGGTGGAGCTTCCCGTCGCGGTCGGGTTCGGGATCTCGGATCCGGAGCAGGCGGCGGCGGTGGCCCGGGTGGCCGACGGCGTGGTGGTGGGAAGCGCCCTGATCCGGACGCTCGAGGAGGAGGGTCGGGAGGGGGCGGTGCGCTTCCTCCGCTCGCTGCGGGAGGCGATGGACGGGAGCGCGACCGGCCGGGCGACATCCTCCGGGTAGAAGGTCGCTGTACTTCTTCGACGGCCTTCCAGAGGCCGTCACTCCTCCGCCAGCCGCCGCTCCAGCTCCGGGTCGGGCTCGACGAAGACGGTGCTGACCCGGTCCGGCAGCACCGCGCCGGGCGGCGCCTTCCGCGGCTTCCGGACGTACTTGCGGCGGGTCCAGTCGACGGGCACGCTGCCCGAGGTGCGCGCCTTCGAGTGGAGGGCGGCGAGGACGGCGGCTTCCGCCAGGTCACGAGCCGGGGGTTTCGCGTCGGCGTCCCAGCGCAGGATGACGTGCGCGCCCGCCGTGTGGCGGGCGTGCAGCCAGACGTCGTCGGGGCGGGAGTGATGGAAGGTGAGGTCGTCGTTGGCGCGGGCGCCCCGTCCGACGCGGATCTCGATCCCTCCGGAGCTCCGGAACCGCCGGTAGGGGATCGAGCGACCCTCCTCCTCGTCCCCCTCCGCCCGGTCTTCCCTGGGATCGCGCGGGAGCGCCTCCAGGATCTCCTCCTCGCCGGCGTCGCCGCTCCTCACGCGCTCCAGCAGACCGGCGAGCGCCTCCGCCTCCTCCTCGGCCGCGCGGATCAGTCGCGGCAGCCGCTCCCGGGCCCGCTCCGATCGGGCGGCCCGGTCGTAGTACCGGGCCGCGTTCTCGTGGGGGGCGAGGGCGGGGTCCACCTCCACCTCGACCTCCTCGCCGTCGAACCCCGTCAGACGGGCCCGCTCGGCTCCCTGCGGCACCTCGTGGTAGCGCGCCAGGAGGAGGTCTCCGACGGCTCGCGTGGACTCCGGGTCGGGCGCCTCGTCCAGCTCTCGCCGGAGGGATCCGGCTCTCGCCTCCGCCGCCTCCGCCCGCTCCTCGACGGCGTTGCGGAGGGCGGGGGGAACGAGCGCGGCCTCGCCGGCGAGCTCACCGGCGCCGGCCGCGGCGCGCCGGATGGCGGCGAGGATGTCCTCCGCCGGCTCCCGGCGGAGGCCGGGAAGGGGCAGAGGGTAGGGGCGGGGACCCTTCGGCGTCTCCAGCACCCCCGGCTCCGTCCTCCCGTCCGGCTCCCGGAGGCGGAGCCAGAGCTCCCGACCCCGGAGGAGCGCCTCCCGGGCGCCCGGCCCCGTCGCGGCTCCGGCCCCGGCATCCCCCAGCAGCTGCGGGGCGTTGAGCGACGAGGACCATGCCACGTTCCGCAGGAGGACGGGTCTCCGCTCGCCGGGCGGAAGCGGCAGGAGGAGCTCCAGCCACGCCTCCTCGTCCAGCGGCGCTTCCACTCCGCGGCGCCCCGGCGGCGGGGGTGGGGTGTAGGGACGTCCGACGGCGAGCGTGCGGCCGCGGGTCTCCCGGAGACGGAGCAGGTGCCGGACGGTCCGCTCCTCGCCCTCGAGAAGGAGCGCGTTCCACTGGTTCGTGAGGAGCTCCACCACGATCTCGACCCGCCGGAGGCGCCCGCGGACCCGTCGGAAGCGGAAGTGGAGGATCCGCTCGTCCAGGGGAGCGTGGACCTCGAGGAGCCGTGCGGGGACCGAACGGGCGTCGGCGTCGGGCTCACGAGGAGGATGCAGCGTCACGTCGCCCCGGGTGGGATGGAGGCGGAAGAGCAGGGTGCGCTCGCGGAAGTGGAGCACGAGGAGACGCTCTTCCGGATCGAGCCGGACGGCCCGGAGTCGGGCCCTCTCCAACTCGGTGCGGAGCGCCCGCGCGACGGAGGACGTCAGCACGGGATCCCATTCGACGATCATGGGGTGATACTAGCCGGGACGCGCTTTACACGCCCCTTCCGCCCGTCTAGTCTTCTTCCTCGACGGCCCACCGCGTCCTCCTCCCGATCTCCCACAGGCGCCCGCTCGTGTCCACCGGATCCGGCTCCTCTTCCACCCCTCCGCCCCGGGGCCGCCCCTCCGTGCTCCGCTTCCGGGAGATGAAGGAGCGGGGAGAGCGGATCGTCTGCCTCACCGCCTACGACGTGCTGCACGCGCGCCTCCTGGAGGAGGCCGGGATCGACCTCATCCTGGTGGGCGATTCCCTCGGACAGGTGGTCCTGGGCTACGACTCCACGCTCCCGGTGACGCTGGACGAGATGATCCACCACGCCCGGGCGGTCGTCCGTGGCGCCCCGGAGACGTTCGTCGTGCTCGACATGCCGTTCCTCTCCTTCCAGACGTCCGCGACCGACGCGCTGCGCAACGCCGGCCGCGCCCTCAAGGAGACCGGCGTCCGGGGCGTGAAGCTCGAGGGGGGAGGCGAGCGGACTCTCGAGACGGTGCGGACGCTCGTCGAGGCGGGGATCCCCGTGATGGGTCATCTGGGGCTCACGCCCCAGTCGGTCCACGCGCTGGGGGGCTACCGGGTGCAGGGGCGGAGCGAGGAGGGGGCGGAGCGTCTCCGCCGGGAGGCCCGGGGGCTCGAGGAGGCGGGCTGCTTCGCGCTGGTCCTCGAGCTGGTGCCCGCTCCTCTCGCGGGAGAGATCAGCCGTGAGCTGGAGGTCCCGACCATCGGGATCGGGGCGGGAGCGGAGTGCGACGGACAGGTCCTCGTGTACCACGACGCGCTGGGCCTGAACCCGGGGTTCCGGCCGCGGTTCCTGAAGCGTTTCGCGGAGCTCCACGAGGAGGCCCGGCGGGGTGTGGAGGCGTACGTGCGCGAGGTGAGGGACGGCTCGTATCCGGGCCCGGAGCACAGCTTCGAGCCGTGAGCGCCGATCGAATCGACTGCCGCCGATGATCCTCGCCCGGACGCGCCGGGAGCTGGCGCGGGCCCTGGACGAGCGCCGCTCCGACGGATCGGTCCTCGCGCTCGTCCCGACCATGGGCTACCTCCACGAGGGGCATCTCTCGCTGATCGACGCGGCCCGGGCGGAGGCCGAGCGGGTCGCGATGACCGTGTTCGTGAATCCTCTCCAGTTCGGCCCGGACGAGGACTACGAGGAGTATCCGCGGGATCCGGAGCGGGACCGGGAGCTGGCACGCGCCCGCGGGGTCGACCTCCTCTTCGTGCCCCGGGACGGAGAGATGTACCCGCAGGGACCCCCGGTGGTCACGGTCGATCCGGGTGCGCCGGGCCGCCGCCTCTGCGGCGCGCACCGGCCGGGGCACTTTCGAGGCGTGCTCACCGTGGTCGCGCGTCTCTTCGGGCTCTTCCGACCGGAGGTCGCCGTCTTCGGTCGGAAGGACTACCAGCAGGGAGTCCTGATCGACCGCATGGCGAGGGACCTCGATCTCGGTGTACGTGTCGTGCTCGCCCCCGTCGTCCGCGAGGAGGACGGGCTCGCGATGAGCTCCAGGAACGCGTATCTCTCGACCGGAGAGAGGCGGGAGGCCGTGCGGCTGCACCGGGGGCTCCGCCGGGCCCTCGAGCGGTTCCGGGACGGCGAGAGCGACGTGGAGGCCCTCCGCCGGGTGGTGCGCGAGGAGGTGGAGGCATCTTCGCTCCTCCGCCTCCAGTATGCCGATCTGGTGGATCCCGGCACGCTCGAGCCGGTGGAGCGGGTGCGGCCCGGGACGGTTGCCGCGGTGGCGGCGTTCGCCGGATCGACCCGGCTCATCGACAACCTCGTGATCGAATGAAGCGGAGCGGCCGGCAGGAGACGGACCTGCACCCGGTGGTCGAGTGCGCCTCCCGGGGCGAGCTCCCGCCGTGGGCCGAGGTCTCTCCCGATCGGCGCGAGCACATCGAGCGCGTGGCCGCGCTGATGGAGCGATGGGCCCGGGCGCGGGGGGAGCCCCCCTCCGGGGTGGCGCGATGGCGGGCGGCAGGGCTACTCCACGACGTGCTCAGGGACGCGGACCCCGCCTCGCTGCGTGAGCGGATGGGCGGCGCGGCCGAGGACTTTCCCGGAGCGATCCTGCACGGTCCGGCGGGGGCGGCGCGACTCCGCGAGGAGGGGGTCCGGGACGAGGCGCTGCTCGGGGGCGTCGCGTGGCACACGCTCGGACACCCCGATCTAGACGATCTGGGACGGGCCCTCTACTGCGCGGACTTCCTGGAGCCGGGCCGGACGTTCCGGTCGGAGTGGCGGGCCCGCCTCCGGGAGCGGATGCCCGGAGAGCTGCCCGCGGTCGTCGCGGTGATCGTGCGCGCGCGAATCGTCCACCTGCTGGACGAGGCGCTGCCGGTTCGTGCGGAGACGATCGACTTCTGGAATCGGCTGGCGGAGGAGGGAGCCGCCGTTCCCGAGGAGGTGCGATGGGATCCAGACTCCGAGGGCTGACGGTCCTCCTCGCGGTGGTCGCGGTGGGGGCGTTCCTCGGCTCCGCCCTCTCGCAGTGGCTCCCGGATGCCGGCGCCGGCCAGGCCGCGGGGCCGCAGGGGGTGGAGCCGACCGCCGCCGGATCGGCACCGATCGGGCGCGTCCGGGTCGAGGTCCTGAACGCTGCGGGCACCGAGGGGCTCGCCCGCCGGGCGACGGAGTTCCTCCGTGAACGCGGATTCGACGTGGTCTACTTCGGCAACGCGGAGCAGTTCGACATGGATTCCACGCTCGTCCTGGATCGGGTGGACCGGCTCGCCGCGGCCCGCGCCGTGGCCGATTCGCTGGGGGTGCGCCGGGTGCTCAGCGAGCCCGACTCGAACCTCTACCTCGACGTGACCGTCCGGCTCGGGCTGGACTGGGAGCCCCCTCCCGAGCGGGGCGGAGCGGTGCCGGCGAACCCGGCGCCGGAGGGGGCCGGGCGGTGGTGGGACCCGAGGAGTCTCTGGCGAAGCGAGGCGGCGGATTCCGAAGGAGGAGGATGATGGGGGCGGACGGGACGGGGAGGGAGGGACGGGAGCGGCGGAGGGGGCGCGGCGGAGCCGGGGCCGGGAAGCCCCGCCCGGGCCGGAAGGAGAGGGAGCGAGGGGAGCGGCCCGCGGAGGAGGGAGGGAACGGGGGCGGCGCGCTCGAGCTGCTGAAGACCCTCGCGGTGGCGGCCGTCCTCTTCTTCGTGATCCGGATCTTCCTGGTCGGGACCTTCGTGATCACCTCCGGCTCGATGGAGGAGACGCTCCTGGTGGGCGACTTCCTCATGGTGAACCGCCTCGCACTCGGAAGCCGGATCCCGGGCACCCGGGCCCGTCTTCCCGGCTACGCGGATCCGGCGCGCGGCGACGTGATCGTCTTCGATCCGCCCCACGAGGAGAACATGAAGCTCGTGAAGCGTCTGGTGGGGCTTCCCGGCGACACGCTGACCATGCGCGACGGCGTGCTCCACGTCGGCACCGAGCCCCTCGACGAGCCCTACGTCCGCCACCGCGACCTCCCGGACGAGCCGAGCCCGTGGATGGAGTGGCAGCGGGCGCACCTGGTCGACGATGTCGAACGCTCGAGCTACCAGCCCACCCGTGACAACTGGGGTCCGCTCGTGATCCCCGACGGGCACTACTTCATGTTGGGCGACAACCGGGAGGCCTCGCTCGACTCGCGGTACTGGGGGCTGCTCGAGCGGTGGCGGCTGGAGGGGCGGGCCTCGCTGATCTACTTCTCCTACGACCGCGAGGCCCTCGAGCCCTTCCCGATCTTCACCGAGATCCGCTGGAACCGGGTCGGACAGCGGATCGAGTAGGCTCCAGGTCTACCAGCGCGTTGGCACGGAGCTGCCCGCAGGCGGCGTCGATGTCCCGTCCTCGCGGCTGGCGCACCGCCGCCGAGACGCCTCGCTCCTCCAGGATCCGGCGGAACTCCTCGATCCGATCCGGCTCGCTCGGCCCCCAGTCCTGATAGGGGATCGGGTTGAACGGGATCAGGTTCACGAACGCGTGGAGCGAGGCGGCCAGCTCGGCCAGCATCGAGGCCAGGAGCGGGTCGTCGTTCACGTCCCGGATCATCGTGTACTCGAAGGTGATCCGCCGTCCGCCCGCCTCGCCGAAGCGGCGGATCGCCTCCACCAGCTCCGGGAGCGGCCACCGCTTCTCCAGCGGGATGATCTCCCGGCGGAGCTCGGTGGTCGGCGCGTGCAGCGAGACGGCGAGCCCGAACTGCTCCGGCCGCTCGGCGAGCTCGACGATGCCGGGCACCACACCCACCGTCGACACGGTGATCCGGCGCGCGCCGACGCCGAAGCCCCGGTTCAGGATCGTCAGCGAGGGCATCACCGCCTTCCGGTTCGCGAGCGGCTCGCCCATGCCCATGTAGACGATGTTCGTGATCGGTCCGTACCCGTTCTCCTCCGCCCACCGGCGGGAGGCGCGGTACTGCCCCACGATCTCGCCCGCGGTCAGGTGCCGGTCGAAGCCGCTCCACCCGGTCGCGCAGAAGGTGCACCCCATGGCGCACCCCGCCTGCGAGGAGAGGCAGAGGGTCAGCCGATCGGGCGCGGGGATCAGCACCGATTCCACGAGCTCGCCGTCGGCCATCCGCCAGAGGTGCTTCGCGGTCCCGTCCGACGAGCGGGAGACCGTGTGCGCTTCCGGCTCGCCGATCCGGAAGCGCTCGGCGAGGGCGTCGCGCTCCGCGACCGGCAGGTTCGTCATCTCGTCTAGCGAGGCGGCGTCCCGCTCGTAGATCCACCCGCGGACCTGGTCGACCCGATAGCCGGGCTCGCCCCGCGAGGCGAAGTGGTCGGCGAGGGTGCCCTCCAGCGCCTCGGGCTCGAGGGCGAGGAGGTCGGTGCGCGGATCGGTCATACATCGTGATACACCCCGGTCCTCGTGCCGTTCGGGGCGCCTCGCCTTGAAGCCCGTGCGGGCCGTCGGTACCTTTCGGGCGTGATTCGAGCCCTGAGCGCGTGGGGGCCCGCCGTCGGCTGGGCGGCGGTCCTCTTTTTGTTGAGCGAATGGCAGCCGGCACGGGCACCCGACGTGTCCGGCGTGGACAAGGCGGGCCATCTGCTCCTCTACGGGGTCCTCGGGGCCGCCCTCGCCCGCGGTGGGCGGGAGTACGGGATTCCCCTCGGGCCCCTCCTCGTCCTCGGCGCGCTCTACGGGGCGGCCGACGAGTGGCACCAGTCCTTCACGGGCCGCGACCCCTCCTTCTTCGACTGGCTGGCCGACGTGGCCGGCGTCGGAGCCGGCCTCCTCCTGGCGTCCCGGCGCGGTTCTTCCGGGGCACTCGAAGAGACAGGATCCTGAATCCTCCTCCTCCTCCCACACACCCGGAGCCGATGGCCGACGCGTCTTCCGTGACCGCGTCCCCCCCCGCCACACGTGGGGAGCGGGGCCCCCACGCCTCGACCGCGCTGCGCACCCACCCCACCGGGGCCGTGACGGCGGCCGATGCCGACGACGAGGTCAGGGTCTGCGGCTGGGTCCACCGGGTCCGCGATCTGGGCGGGCTCCTCTTCCTCGACGTCCGGGACCGGAGCGGGATCCTCCAGGTATCGGTCGGCTCGGGCTGGACGGACGAGGCGTCGCTCGAGACGGGGCAGGGCCTCGGAGCCGAGGACGTGGTGCGGATCGAGGGTACGGTGGCCCTCCGTCCGGAGCGGGACCGGAACCCGGAGATGGCGACTGGACAGGTCGAGCTCCGCGCACGCCGGATCGAGCTGCTGGGCGATGCCGAGACGCCCGCGATCCCCGTCTACAGGGCGCCCGAGGAGGAGCTCCCTTCCGAGCAGGCGCGGCTGCGCCACCGGGTCCTCGACCTGCGCCGACCCGAGATGCAGGCCCGACTCGGGCTCCGGCACCGGCTCGTCCTCGCCACCCGCAACTACCTGGACCGGCTCGGATTCTGGGAGGTGGAGACGCCGATCCTCACGCGGCCGACGCCCGAGGGTGCGCGCGACTATCTCGTGCCGAGCCGAAACCACCCGGGCGAGTTCTACGCCCTTCCGCAGAGCCCGCAGATCTACAAGCAGCTCCTCATGACCGCGGGCTTCGACCGGTATTTCCAGATCGCCCGCTGCTTCCGGGACGAGGACCTCCGCGCGGACCGGCAGCCCGAGTTCACACAGATCGACCTCGAAGCCTCCTTCGTCGAGCCCGACGACGTCCTCGCCTGGATGGAGGGCCTGATGGCGGAGCTCGCCTCGGTGGCCGAGGTGGAGGCACGGATCCCCTTCGAGCGCCTGACCCACGAGGAGGTCCTGGATCGGTGGGGCACCGACCGGCCGGACCTGCGCTGGGACCTGGAGATCCGTGACTGGACGGGGCCGCTCTCCGGCACCGAGTTCCGGGTCCTCGAGTCGGTCGTGGACTCCGGCGGGCGCATCCGGGGATTCCTCCTGGGAGGTGGCGCACGGCTCTCCCGGAGCGACCTGGCCTCGCTCGAGGAGACGGCCCGCGGCGCCGGAGCGCCCGGGCTCCTCTGGCTGAAGCGCACGCCCGACGGGGCGTCGGGCCCGCTGGCCCGCTTCACGGACGAGGGCCACTGGGCGGCGATGGGTCTGGGCGAGGGCGACGTCGCGCTCGTCGCGGCCGGCGAGGACCGCGTCACCGGCCCCGCGCTGGCCGCGGTGCGGCTCGAGGTGCTCCGCGCGCTCGAGGTCCCACCGGTCCGCGAGCACGCGTGGCTCTGGGTCCTCGACTTTCCTCTCTTCGAGGAGGCGGAGGGCGGGGAGGTCACCTACGGCCACAACCCGTTCGTGCTGCCCCACCCGGACGACCTGCACCTGCTCGACTCCGATCCGCTGGAGGCGCGGGGGCAGGCGTACGACCTCGTGTACAACGGCTCCGAGCTGGGCTCGGGGAGCATCCGCATCCACGAACCGGGGCTGCAGCGCCGGGTGCTCGGCCTGCTCGGGCTGTCGGAGGAGGAGATCGAGCGGAAGTTCGGCTTCCTCCTGGAGGCGCTCGCCTCCGGCGCGCCCCCGCACGGGGGGATCGCCTTCGGAATGGACCGCATCGTGAAGGACTTCACCGCGGCCGCCAGCCTGCGCGACGTGATCGCCTTTCCCAAGACCACCGCCGCCCGAGCGCTCTTCGAGGGCGCACCGGCTCCGGTGGAGGGGAAGGAGCTGGACGCGCTGGGCCTGGCGCTGCTCCGTGGGGAGGAGCGGGCCTCCTCCGACGGCGAATAGCCGCTCAACCAAGAGGGTCGATGGCGAACGGATCGGATACCATCGTCGAGCACCGCCTGGACGCGGAGGGGGCCGACCCCCTCCTGCTCGCCGGCGTGAACGACTCGAATCTACAGGAGATCGCGCGGATCTTCGACGTGCGCGTCGTGCTCCGGGGCGACCACCTCCTGCTCTCGGGCGACGTGGAGGCGGTCGAGCGGTCGGTGCCGGTCACCCGTCACCTGATCGAGCTGGCCCGCATGCGCGCGCCGTTCGACACCGCCGACATCGTCCGCTTCGCGGAGGGATTCGAGGCCGGCGGCCAGGAGACCCTGGTCACGCCGGAGGAGGACATCCGGATCGCGCTGCCGGGGTCCCGGAAGGTGATCACGCCGAAGTCCGAGGGGCAGCGGGTCTACATCGGCGGCATCTCCGAGCACGACATCGTGGTCGGGATCGGACCGGCCGGGACGGGAAAGACCTACCTGGCCGTCGCGATGGCCGTCGACGCGCTCTACAAGAAGCGGGTGCGCCGGATCGTGCTCGCGCGCCCGGCCGTGGAGGCCGGTGAGAACCTCGGCTTCCTGCCCGGGGATCTCCAGGAGAAGGTGGACCCGTACCTCCGGCCCCTCTACGATGCCCTCGAGGACATGATGCCCTCGGACCGCGTGCGTCGGGCGCTGGAGGACCGCACGATCGAGATCGCCCCACTCGCCTACATGAGGGGCCGTACGCTCGCCGACGCCTTCGTCATCCTCGACGAGGCGCAGAACGCGACCCGGGCCCAGATGAAGATGTTCCTGACGCGGCTGGGGCTGAACTCGAAGGTCGTGATCACGGGCGACAAGACCCAGATCGACCTCCCCCGCTCCACCGATTCCGGCCTGCTCGAGATCGAGCGGGTCCTGATCGACATCGACGGTATCGAGTTCGTCTATCTGGACGCGATGGACGTGATCCGGCACCGGCTGGTCAAGGACATCATCCGCGCCTACGCGGGCGCGGACGAGGCCGAGGACGAGGGGGTCGAAGCCGCCGCGCCGGGAGCGGTGGAAGGGGCCGGCGGCACGGGAGGCGGAACGTGAGCCCGCCGCGCCGCCGCGGGGACCACGGTATTCTCCAGACGCTCTCCGGTGAGCCTGAGCGGACGTGGCCGGCCCTTCTCCTCCACCACGGGAGTCGGGCCCTCCTGCTCCTCGGGGTCGCCGTCCTGCTGACGATCCTCTTTCCGCCGTCCCCTCGGGTCGATCTGACGCCGTACGAGCTGGGGATGCTGGCCGAGGAGGACGTGATCGCCCGCATCCCCTTCGAGGTGCCGAAGGGAGACGAGGAGCTGGCGCGCGACCGCGAGGAGGCGGTCTCGGCCGTGCCGCCCACCTTCGACTACCGCGAGGACGCCGCCGCCAGCATGGAGGAGCAGCTGGCGGACTTCTTCGAGCGGCTGGAGGAGGCGCGGGAGGAGGGGGCCGGAGCCGTGGAGCGGGTCGTCACCCGGGAGGGGATCAGCGCCACGCCGTCGCAGATCGAGCTCCTCCTGGACGACGCCTCCTTCCAGCTCCTCCGGAGCACGGCGATGCGCGCGGCTCGCGACCTCCTCGAGGAGGGCGTGGTGGACCTCTCCGAGACGGAGCTCCGGGGGGTCGACCGCATCGTCGTGCGCCGGGGCGAGGAGGAGCGGACCGCGGACCGGGCCGACGTCCTGACTCCCCGCGAGTTCTACGACCGCGCCATCGAGCTCCTCCCCTTCTCGGCTCCTCCGGACCTCTCGGGCCTGCTCCGCCTCATCCTCATCCGGCATATGGAGTACACGCACTCCCAGAACGTGCTGGCGACGGAGCTGGATCGGGAGGCCGCCCGCCGATCCGTATCGACCACGAAGGCCGACGTCGTGGCCGGCGAGGCGATCGTGCGCGCCAACCAGCAGATCGGCGAGCGGGATCTCGAGCGGCTGAACGCGTACCAGCGCCAGCTCCAGAACCAGGGGCTGATGGAGGAGGGAAGTCTCAACCTGGCCTCCTTCCTCGGCTCGGTGCTCCTGAACGGGCTCCTCCTGGGGGTCTTCGGGGTGCTCGTCTACTTCTTCCGTCCGGAGATCTACGGGAACTTCCGCTGGATCCTCCTGATCGCCGTCCTCTTCGCGGCCTACTTCGGCTTCGGGGCCGTGATCGCGCGCCAGGGGTGGCCCTCCGAGCTCCTGCCGATCGCCTTCGTGTCGATGGCGGTGGCGATCCTCTGGGACGGGCGCCTCGCGCTCGTGCTGGCCGCCGTGGCCGCCGTGCTCACGGGCATCCTGCCTCCGTTCGCCACCGTGGGGACCGTGGCGACCGTGCTCGTCGGCGGCGCCGCGGCGGCCCTCTCCGTGCGCGCCATGCGCCGGCGCGCCGAGGTCTGGAGCTACATCGCCATCGTCGCGGCAGCGTACGCCGCGGTCCTGATCGCGCTCGGCGTGACCTCCGCTCTGGAGCCGACGGAAATCGCTCTGAACGTGGTGTGGGCCGCGGGCAACGCGACCCTGAGCTGCATCCTGGCGGTGGGCTTCATCCCGGTCTTCGAGTGGATCACCGGCATCACCACCGACCAGACACTCCAGGAGTGGATGGATCCGAACCGGCCGCTGCTGAGGCGCCTCGGCCGGGAGGCCCCCGGGACCTACGCCCACACCATCAACGTCTCGAACCTCGCCGAAGCGGCCGCCAACGCCATCGGAGCCAACGGCCTCCTCTGCCGCGTCGGACTCCTCTATCACGACGTGGGCAAGATGCTCAAGCCGCAGTACTTCGTGGAGAACCAGCCGGAGGGGCGGAACCCCCACGACAAGCTGAAGCCGGAGACCTCGGCCTCGATCGTGCGCGAGCACGTGATCGAAGGGCTCCGGCTGGCCCGGGAAGCGAACGTGCCCGAGGTGATCGCCGAGTTCATACCGGCGCACCACGGGACCCAGGAGATCAGCTTCTTCTGGGAGAAGGCGAAGGAGGAGGCGGGGAGCGAGGAGGAGCTCGACCGGGACCTCTTCCGCTATCCCGGTCCGAGACCCCGGTCGAAGGAGACGGCGATCTCCATGCTCGCGGACTCCGTCGAGTCGGCCACCCGCGCGCTCCAGGAGCCGACCCCGGACCGGATCCGCAACCTCATCCACAACATCGTGGAGGGGAAGATCCAGGCCGGACAGCTCGACGAGTCGCCCCTCACGCTCGAGGAGATCGCGACGTTGAAGGAGGAGTTCGTGAAGATCCTGGGGGGGATGTACCACCAGCGGATGGACTACCCGCAGACGAAGCACCTCACCGAGCGGGAGGGAGAGCCGCCCGACGAGTCGGAGCCTCCGGCTGGACCCGCCGAGGCCGCCGGACCGGACGAGGCCGCCGGACCGGACGAGCCCGCCGATCGCGACGAGCCTGCCGGACCCGCCGACACGCCCGGGTCCGCCGCCCCGGCGGCCCCGCCGGCCGGGACCGGCTCCACGGCGGGCGACGGCGATCGGATGCCGGACGGCCGCTCGCTGGAAGCGGAGGAGGAGGAGGCCACGACCCGTCACCCGCTCCTGCCGGAGCGACCGGACACGTGAGGCCGGCGCATCCGTGATCCGGGTGCACGTGAATCCTCCGGAGGGAAGGGAAGTGCCCGACGACCTGCTCCGGCGGGCGGTCGAGGCGGCGCTCCACTCCGAGGAGGTGGAGGAGGCGGAGATCTCGCTCACCCTCCTGGCCGACGCCGAGATCGCCGATCTCAACCGGCGGTGGCTCGGCCGCGACCGACCGACGGACGTGATCGCCTTCCCCCTCCACGAGCCGGGCGAGCCTCCCCTGGGCGACGTCTACCTCGGTCTCGACCAGGCGCTCCGCCACGCCGCCGAGGACGACATCGAGCCGGACGAGGAGCTCGCCCGCCTCGCCGTGCACGGCACGCTCCACGTCCTCGGTTGGGAGCACGAGGAGGGCGCGGAGCGCACCCGGGGCGAGATGTGGATGCGCCAGGAGGCGGTGGTCCGGGAGGTGGTGGGGGGCTAGAAGGCCGTTGAAGAAGCGTTCGCTTGACGCCGCTCGACCCGGGAAGGGATCTTCCCGGCGCCTCGCTCCTCCGCCCGCCGACCTTCCGGATCCATGACCGCCTCCGACTCGCTCCAGCTCCAGGGCCTCCGGGAGAACCTGGCCGAGTTCGTCCGCACGGGGGACTGGGGTCGTCTGCGCGCCTCGCTCGAGGGCCTCCACCCCTCGGACGTGGCCGACCTGGTGGCGGCGCTCGACGAGGAGTCGTCCAGGTTGGCGGTGATGCGCGCGCTCCCGGCGGAGCTGGCGTCGGAGACCCTCGCCGAGATGGAGCGCTTCGAGGAGCGGGGCGACCTCCTCGCCGCCCTCGCCCCGGAGCGGGGAGCGGAGCTCCTCCACGAGCTCGCCGACGACGACGCCGTCGACCTGATCTCCGAGCTGGAGCCGGCGGACCGCGACCGGATCCTCGCGGCGCTCCCGATCCAGGAGGCCGGCGACCTCCAGGGCCTGCTCCTCTACGGCGACGAGACGGCCGGCGGTCTCATGACCACGGGACTGGTCTCGGTGCGGGCCTCCCGCACCGCGGCCGACGCCATCGGAGAGGTGCGCCGGCAGGGACGCGAGGTCGAGGACTTCTACACCATCTTCGTCGTCGATGAACGGAACCGCCTCCTGGGCTCCGTGCCCCTCGATGACCTCATCCTCGCCGAGCCCGGGACGGTGGTCGAGGACCTGGTGGAGCCGGTGCCCGTCACCGTCCGCCCCGACCTCGACCAGGAGGAGGTCGGGCGGATCCTCTCACGCTACAACATGGTGAGCGTGCCGGTGGTGAACTCGACCGGGGTCCTGCTGGGGCGGGTCACGTTCGACGACGTGCTCGACGTGATCGAGGCGGAGCGCACCGAGGACATCCTCCGCCTCGCGGGCGTCCCGGACGAGGAGGAGCTCCGGGCGCCGTGGACCGACGCGGTGCGGAGTCGGCTTCCCTGGCTCTTCCTCAACCTCGTCACCGCGGCCGCCGCCGCGTCGGTCGTCTTCTTCTTCACCGACACCATCGAGGCGGTCTCGATCCTGGCCGCCATCATGCCCGTGATCGCGGGAATGGGCGGAAACAGCGCCACGCAGGCCCTCGCCGTGACGGTGCGGCGGATCGCGATCTCCGACGAGCCCGTCGATGCCCGCTACGAGATGGTGGGCAAGGAGATCCTGGTCGGGGTGGTGAACGGGATCGCCCTCGGCGTGGTCGCCGCCGTGGCCGCGACCATGATCGCCCTCGCGCTGGGAGGAGCGCCGATCCTGGGCGTCGTGGTCCTCTTCGCGATGTGGGGCAACATCATCGTGGCGGGCTTCGCGGGTGCCTTCATCCCGGTGCTCCTCGACCGGATGGGCATCGATCCCGCGGTCGCCTCCTCCGTCTTCGTGACCACGCTCACCGACCTCTTCGGCTTCTTCCTCCTCCTCGGGCTCGGGAGCTGGCTCCTCCTTTGAGCCCCTCCGCCCCCTGACCCGGTGCGCCGCCTCCGCCGCTCGTGGTCGGTCTTCGTCCGCCTCCTCCCCTTCGTGGTCGCCTTCCTGCGCGACCGGAAGCGGTGGATCGTGCTCGGACGGGGAGCCCGGCGGAGGCCGGAGCACCACGCCCGCCGCGCGCGCCGTCTCGCCGACACCCTCGCCTCGCTCGGGCCCACATTCATCAAGCTCGCGCAGGTGCTGAGCGCCCGCGCGGACATCCTTCCCGAGCCGTACCTCGCCCAGGTCTCGCGCCTGCAGGACCAGGTGCCGCCCGATCCACCCGAAGCCGTGATCGCGGTCGTCGAGGAGGAGCTCGGCGAGCCCGTCGACGCCCTCTTCCAGGGCTTCGAGCGCGAGCCGCTCGCCGCGGCCTCGCTCGCCAACGTACACCGCGCGGTGGTCGAGGGGCGCGACGTCGTCGTGAAGGTGCTCCGCCCCGGCGTGGAGGAGGTGGTCGCGCTCGACCTCGACATCTCCTTCCGCGTGCTCTTCTGGATGAACGTCCTCTTCCCGAACCACCACGTCCGGGCGCTGACCGCCGTGGTGCGGGAGTTCAGCGTCCGCGTCCGCGAGGAGATGGACTTCCGGAAGGAGGAGGAGAACATCCGCCGCTTCCGCGAGCACTTCGCGGACGAGCCGGGCGTGCGCGCTCCGGGGGTGCTCGAGCGCTTCACCCGGCGGCGTGTCCTGGTCATGGAGTACTGCCGGGGCACGAAGGTCGATCGGCTGGACGAGCGCTTCGCCTCGGGCGCGCTCTCGCTGGACGACCTGATGGAGCGCCTGAGCGGGCTCTACCTGCGGATGATGATGGTCGACGGCTTCCTGCACGCCGATCCCCATCCCGGAAACCTCCTCGTCGAGGACGACGGCACCATCGTCCTGCTCGACTGGGGGATGGCGCTCCGGGTTCCCCGCTGGACCCGGGAGGCCATCGTCCAGATCGCGCTCTCCGTGGAGCGGGAGGACCTCGACGGGACGATCAACGGGATGTACCGACTGGGGATGATCAGCCCGGAGGTCTCCCGGGGCGAGGTGCGGGACGCCGCGATCGAGATCATGCGGGTGCTCGAGCGGGTTCGGCTGTCGAGCCGCGAGCGGGTTCAGGAAGTGGTGGCGGAGATCTTCGACACCTTCTACACCTGGCCCCTGATGCTGCCGCAGGAGCTGGTGTACTTCTTCCGCGCCTCCACGCTCCTCGAGGGCATCGCGCTCCGCTACGATCCGTACTTCGACGGGCTCGGTCATATCCGCCGCGTGGTCCGCCGCTATCGGGACGCGATGGTCCGCACGACGGCCCGCGAGCCCGTCTCGTTCGCGAAGGACCTCGTCGGTGAGGCGCAGAGCACGCTCCGCTCGGTGCGCGACGTGCTGCACCGGGCCGAGCGCGAGGAGCTCCGGGTGCGCATGCACCCTCGCGACATCCAGGCGCAGGAGCGCTTCCTCCACCTCCAGGCCAGGCGGCTCCTGCTCAGCGTATTCGCGACCGCCACGGCGGTGATCACCGCCATCCTCTTCGTGGCGGTCCGCAGCCTGTGGCTCCTCGTCGGTGGCCTCGGTGCGAGCCTCCTGATGTTCGTGGTCGTGCTCTTCATCCCGACCCACCTGCTTCAGAACCCCCTCCGCCACGCCCGGGGCATCCGCCCCGGGGAGGGGAGCCGGGGGCGGGGATAGCCGCGGAGCCGATACGGCTCCGCCATTGACGGACACCGGGGGATTCGGCTATCCTGAACCCAGGAATTAGCCGAGCCTAAAACTGGAGTGCCGATGGGCGCAGACGACCGGGTCGACCCGCACGAAGAGCGGGAGAGTCGGGAAAAGGGTGGCCGGGGGCCACTCAGCCGCCGCCACTTCCTGGGCATGGGGGCGGCCGGCGTCGCCGGGCTCGCGGCCGCGGGCGGCGCGCTGGCGGCGTCCAGGAGCGGCCAGGAGGGAGCCGGCACGCTGCGGCCGGGGGGGCGGAGCGGCGCCACCGGGGGCGAGCACGTCGACCTCCACGGCCTCATGGAATCCACGGGTGAGCTCCGCTCCGGCGGCTTCGATCCCGCGGCGTTCCTCACCGACTTCGACGGGGGGCGGGAGTCCCGGCTCCCCTCCGGACAGGTGCTCCGCGAGTACGAGATCGTGGCCACCGACGTCGAGATCGAGGTGGCGCCCGGCGTCTTCTTCCCGGCGTGGGCCTACAACGGCCAGGTGCCCGGCCCCACCATCCGGTGCACGGAGGGCGACCGCCTGCGGGTGCACTTCAGCAACGCGGGGAGCCACCCCCACACCATCCACTTCCACGGCATCCACGCCGCGGACATGGACGGCGTCTTCGAGGTGGTCCCGCCGGGCGGCAGCTACGTCTACGAGTTCGACGCCGAGCCCGCCGGGATGCACCTCTACCACTGCCACGCGATCCCCCTGAAGCGGCACATCCACAAGGGGCTCTACGGCGCCTTCATCATCGATCCGCCCGGGGGGCGGCCGCCGGCCCGCGAGCTGGTGATGGTGATGAACGGCTTCGACACGAACCTGGACGGCGAGAACGAGGTGTACGCGGTGAACACCGTCGCCTTCCACTACCAGAAGCACCCCATCGTGATCGAGAAGGACGAGCTCGTGCGGGTGTACCTGGCGAACCTGACCGAGTTCGACCCCATCAACTCCTTCCACCTGCACGGGAACTTCTTCCGGTTCCAGCGGACGGGCACCCGGCCCGAGCAGTACGAGTGGACGGACAACGTGATGATGTGCCAGGGCGAGCGCGGCGTCCTGGAGTTCGAGTTCCGCCACACGGGGCGCTTCATGTTCCACGCGCACCAGAGCGAGTTCGCCGAGCTCGGGTGGATGGGGATGTTCGACGTGCGGGAGTCGGGCGGTGTCTGAGGGGGCGAGAGGACCCGACGGGAAGCCGATCGGCGACCCGGACCGGGCGCGATCGGGCGATCCGGGAGCGGAGGACGGGGCGGAGCGACGGGATCGGGCCGGGGGCGGCGTGGCCACGGCCACGGGCGAGTCGGACGGAGCCCCGGAGGGCGGGGGCGCGGGTGTCGGAGCGCCCGGCAGCGTGGGCCGGGCCGGCTCCGGCCGCGAACGGGGGGGTGAGCCGGGGACCGACGCCGGCCGCTCGGGCGGTCTTCCGACCTGGCTCAAGGGGGTGCTTCCGCTGGTGGGGGTCGCCGTGCTCCTCGCCCTGTTCCTGCGGAGCGATCCGACCGCGATGCTCAGCGAGGCCTTCCCGCCCGTGGAGGAGCTCACGGTCGAGCGGGTCACGCTGCCCGAGCCCGGGCGGATGGTCGTGCACGTCGTCAACGGCGGTCCGGAGGCGGTCACGGTGGCGCAGGTCCTCGTGGACGACGCGGCGTGGGCGCACTCGCTCGATGGTGAGCGCACCATCGGACGCCTCGAGCGTCGGAGTATCGAGATTCCCTATCCGTGGGTGGCGGAGGAGTCGCACGAGGTCACGCTGCTGACCGAGACCGGCGTGACCTTCTCGGCCGAGATCGAGGTGGCCGTCCAGACGCCGTCCCCGGACGCCCGCTACCTCGGCATCTTCGCCCTGCTCGGGATCTACGTGGGGGTGATCCCGGTGGTGCTCGGACTCTTCTGGCTTCCCTTCCTGCGCGAGATCGGGCCCCGCTGGATCGACTTCTTCCTGAGCTTCACCGTGGGGCTCCTCGTCTTCCTCGGCTTCGACGCGCTGGTCGAGGCGGTGGAGGTCTCCGAGGCGGTGCCCGGTGCCTTCCAGGGCACCGGCCTCGTCGTGCTCGGCTTCCTCGGCGCGGTGCTCGGCCTCTCGGCCGTGGGGGGGCTCCGGCGGGACCGCGCGGGCCGCCTCTCGCCCCTCCATCTCGCCTTCCTCGTCGCGCTCGGCATCGGGCTCCACAACTTCGGAGAGGGGCTGGTGATCGGCACGGCCTACGCCACCGGCGAGATCGCCCTCGGCGCCTTCCTCGTGATCGGCTTCCTCCTCCACAACACCACCGAGGGGCTCGCGATCGTGAGTCCGCTGGCGCGGAGCCGCCCCGGGATCCTCCGGCTCGCGGGGCTGGGCGCGCTCGCGGGCGTGCCGACGATCCTGGGGGCGTGGACCGGCGGCTTCACCTACTCGCCCACCTGGACCGCGCTCTTCTTCGCGGTCGGCGCGGGCGCGGTGGCGCAGGTGGTGCTCGAGCTCTGGCGTCACTTCACGGCGCGGCACGAGCAACCGCTCTCGAGACCGAGCATCGCGCTCGGGGTGCTCGCCGGGATGCTGGTCATGTACGTGACCGGCGTCTACGTGACGGCGTAGGGATCGGCGGGACGGGCGGGGTGCCTCGGGGTCGGACGACGTTCGGCCTCCCACACGCGTCTTGCCTCCTCTCCGCCGGCGGCTGACCTTTCGGCCGCCGCACCGACCGTCCCCGCCGACCCGAGCCCTCCGCCATGTCCCGTCTCCCCGCCGCCGTGCTCGTCGCGGTGCTCGTCGCCCTCCCCGCAGATCTCCGTGCGCAGCGCGCCGGGGGCGGGACGGTCCTCCCCGCCGACGACCCGGCTCCCGCCGACCTGATCCTGACGAACGGCCTCGTGCGCACGGTCGATCCGGCCGAGCCCGTGGCCGAGGCGGTCGCGGTCCGCGACGGGCGGATCCTGCTCGTCGGGAGCGCCCGGGAGGTCGAGGTGCACCGGGGGCCGTCCACGCGGGTGGTGGATCTCGCCGGCCGGACGCTGATTCCCGGCATGATCGACGCGCACGGCCACCTGCCCGGCCTCGGCTCGGCTCTCCGCTCCGTGGACCTGGTCGGCTCGCGCTCCTACGACGAGGTGGTGGAGCGGGTGCGGGAGCGCGCACGGAGGGCTCGCGACGACGAGTGGATCACCGGCCGCGGGTGGGACCAGAACGAGTGGCCGGTGACCCGCTTCCCGACCCACGAGCTCCTGAGCGAGGCCGTGCCCGACCATCCGGTCGTGCTGACGCGGGTGGACGGGCACGCGCTCCTGGCCAACGCCGAGGCGATGGAGCGGGCCGGCGTGGACGCCGACACGCCGGATCCGGCGGGAGGACGCATCGTCCGTGACTCCCGCACCGGCGAGCCGACCGGCGTCTTCGTGGACAACGCCATGAGGCTGGTCCGCCGGGCGGTGCCGGACGAGACGCCCGAGCAGGTCCGGGACGGGATCCGCCGCGCGCAGTCCGAGCTGAACCGCGTCGGCCTCACCTCGATCCACGACGCCGGCGTCTCCGCGGAGACGGTGGAGCTCTACCGCGAGATGGCCGGCGCGGGCGAGCTGACGGTGCGGAACTACGTCATGCTCCGCGAGGACCTCGAGGGGCTCGAGCCGTTCTTCCGACGCGGTCCGACCGACGACCTCGACGGGAGCGGAATGGTGGCCGTGCGTGCGATCAAGGTGAGTGTGGACGGCGCGCTGGGCTCCCGGGGTGCCGCCCTCCTGGACCGCTACGCCGACGCCCCCGACGAGGACGGGCTCGTGCTCGTGGAGCCGGAGTGGCTGGAGCGGGTGGCGGTGGCCGCCCTCGAGAACGGCTTCCAGCTCAACGTCCACGCGATCGGCGACCGCGGAAACCGCCTCGTCCTAGACATCTTCGAGCGCGCGCTGGAGCGGGTCCCGGCGGCCGACCACCGCTTCCGGATCGAGCACGCCCAGATCCTCCACCGCCACGACATCGTCCGCTTCCGGGATCTGGGGGTGATCCCCTCGATGCAGGCGATCCACCAGGCCTCCGACATGTCCTGGGTGCCCCAGCGCATCGGGTGGAGCCGCTCGCAGGGGGCGTACGCCTGGCGCTCCCTCCTGGACGCCGGCGTGATCGTGCCCGGCGGGAGCGACTTTCCCGTGGAGCCGCCGGATCCGCTCCTCTCCTTCCACGCCGCCGTCACCCGGCAGGACCGGAGCGGATTCCCGGCGGGAGGCTGGTTCCCGGAGCAGCGGATGACGCGCGACGAGGCGCTCCGCCACCTCACGATCTGGCCCGCCCACGCCTCCTTCCAGGAGGATCGGGTCGGCTCGATCACGCCGGGCAAGCTGGCCGACCTGGTCGTCCTGTCCAGGGATCCGCTCACGGTGCCCGACGACGAGATCCTGGACACGGAGGTCTGGATGACGGTCGTGGGCGGGGAGGTGGTCTACGAGGCGGGCGGAGGGGGCCGGTGAGATGGATTCGCCGGGTCCCGCCCGCCTCGTCCCCACCGGCCGCTCTCGTACGACTCGGATCCACCCTCGCCGCGACGGCGGCCGTCGCCTTCGGGGCGGTCGGGTGCACCGCCGACGCCTCCACCGAGGCGCTCGATGGGCCCGCCGTCGAGCGGTGGGACTCGGCGGGGGTCGAGATCGTCGCGGTGGGAGCCGAGGACCGGGTCCTCGGGTGGACCCTGCGACCCCTCCTGACCCTGGGGGGCGAGGAGGAGGGCCCGGAGGGCTTCTACCGCGTCGCCCGCGGCACCGTAGCGGCGGACGCCGAGGGGCGGATCTACGTCCTCGACCCCGACGGCAGGAAGATCCAGGTCTTCGACACGACGGGGACCCACCTCCGGAGCATGGGGGGGGAAGGGCACGGACCCGGCGAGTTCCGCTATCCGGCGCAGCTCCACTTCGATTCGGATTCCACCCTCGCGGTCTGGGACCACGGCCGCCGCGGACTCGTGCGCCTCACCCGCGAGGGCGAGCCGCTCGAGGCGGAGCGGCTCCCGTGGATGCCGATGCCGTTCGACCAGCCCTTCGTCCGATCCGCGGCGGGCGGCCTGATCGTCGCGACGCAGAACGTCGAGCGCGAGCCGGGCGAGGAACCGCGGGGCCAGCTCCTGCGGGCGACGGATTCCGATACCGCGGAGCTCGCCGCGGTTCCGCTCCCGACCTCCGCGATGATCTCCTTTCCCGATTGCGGGGTGGGACTCCGCCTTCCCCCGATCTTCCACCCCGAGCTGGTCTGGGACGCCGGCGGAGACCGGATCGCCTGGGCCGGCTGGCCGGAGTACCGGATCGTGATCCGTGCGGGAGGCGAGCCTCTCCGGGAGATCCGCCGGGAGATCGCCCCACTCGAGGTGGGACGGGCCACGGCCCTGGAGGAGCTCGGCGAGGGAATGCCGATCCGAACGGGCGGCGACGCTGCGCCCTGCCGCCTGGACCCGGTCCGGATGGTGGACGGCCGTGGCTTCGCCGAGTGGGTGCCCACCCTGTCCCGCCTCGCTTCCGCTCCCGACGGCACCCTCTGGGTGCGCCGGCGCGCGGTGGGAGAGGACGTCGAGGGTCCGATCGACCTCTTCGGTCCGGACGGCGACTACCTCGGCACGCTCCCGCCGGACTTTCCCGACCCCCTCGCCCTCCTCCCGGGCGACCGGATCCTGACGTCGGAGACGGACGACTTCGACGTGGACCGGCTGGTCCTGAGCCGCATCGAGCGGTGAGCGAGCCGGTTCCCGCCCCCGACCCCTCCGCGGATCTCCCCCCCCCTCTCCGGGCGCTCCTCGAGCGATTCCAGGAAGGCGAGCGGCTCGGCCTGGCCCGCGCGATCAGCGTGGTGGAGGACGAGCGGCCCGGCTTCCAGGCCTTCCTCCACCGGGCGCTCGCCCCGGGCCCCCGGGCCCGCCGGCTCGGCATCACCGGCCCGCCCGGCGCGGGGAAGTCCTCCCTCGTCTCCGGGCTCGCCACCACGCTGCGGGAGCGGGACGAGGAGGTCGCCGTGGTCGCGGTCGACCCCACCTCGCCGTATTCGGGCGGCGCGCTCCTCGGCGACCGGATCCGGATGAACGACCTCGCCCTCGATCCGGGCATCTTCATCCGCTCGATGGCCACCCGCGGCTCGCTCGGCGGGCTCGCGACGACCACCCGCGAGGTGATCGACCTGATGGACGCATTCGGCTTCCCGCGCGTGCTGGTCGAGACGGTGGGGGTGGGCCAGAGCGAGCTCGAGATCGCGGGAGCCGCGGATACGATCGTCGTCGTCCTCGTGCCCGAATCGGGTGACTCGATCCAGGCCATGAAGGCGGGGCTCATGGAGATCGCCGACGTCTTCGTGGTGAACAAGGC
>CAYPDV010000022.1:0-39984 GCA_964409525.1 uncultured Gemmatimonadaceae bacterium | reverse complement strand
AACGCCACGGACATCCGCATGGCGATCGACGCCGTGGAGCTGGTGTTCACCCGCCCCGAGATCGGCACCTTCATCCTCCTGACGGGCGACAGCGACTTCTCCAGCCTGGTCCTGAAGCTGAAGGAGTACGGCAAGTACGTCATCGGCGTGGGGATCCAGGAGTCGAGCTCCGACATCCTCGTCCAGAACTGCGACGAGTACTACTCCTACACCTCCCTCACCGGACTCCGTAAGACGACGGAGGGCGCGGGCGCGACCATGGACCCCTGGGTCCTGGTGGAGAAGGCGGTGGAGCGGATGGAGAGCCGGAACGACGTGATGCGCTCGGACCGGCTCAAGCAGGTGATGCTCGAGCTGGATCCCGGCTTCGACGAGTCGAACTTCAACTTCAGCAAGTTCAGCAAGTTCCTCACGGAGGCGGCGTCCCGGAAGCTGATCCGGGTCCGCAAGATGGAGAACGGGCAGTACGAGATCGCCCGCGGCAGTGGCGGTGGAGGCGGTGGCGGGGGCGGCGGAACGGGTGGCAACGGCCGCTCCGCCCAGTCGAAGAGCCGAGGTGGTGGTGGACGCCGCGAGCGCACCGCCCGGGCTCCCGAGCCCGCCGAGGAGGCTCCCTCCAGGCCGGCGGAGGTGAAGAAGGAGGACGGGCCGCCGCTCGAGGTGGCGTACGACCTCCTCCGCAGGGTCCTCCGCGAGCTGACGGACGCGCCGGGAGAGGCCGTGCGCGATTCGGACGTGAAGCGGAAGATGCTCGCCCACGACTCGTCGTTCGACGAGTCCGCGCTCGGCTTCAGCAAGTTCTCGCGCTTCCTCAGGCAGGCGGACGACGACGGAGCCATCGTCCTCCGGAAGCGGGAGACCGGGAACTACGAGGTGGCCCTCCCCGCGCCGGGCGCACCGGGCGAGGAGCCCGTCGGCGGAAGGGGGCCTGCCGCCGAGGTGAAGGACGAGCGGGAGGAGCGCGGGGGCGGCCGGCCGTCCGGGCGACGGTCCCGCACCGATGCGGCCCGCGAAGAGGAGGCCGCAGCCACCGAGGAGGCGGCCGCGGAGCCGGAGGAGCCGACGACGGCCGGCCGGCCCGGCAGGCGTCTCGGCTCCCGCCGTGGAGAGCGTGGCGGCCGCCGCGCCAAGGAGGGTCCGCCGCCGCTGCTTCCCGGGCAGGCCATCGGAAGCGGAGCGTCGTCGCGGACGTCCGGCGGCGACGGAGGCGAGTCGGCTTCCGAGGAGCAGGCGACCGGAGCGGCGCCGACTACCGGCGATCTGGATCCGGACGACCTCGGGCTTCCGACCGACGCCGAGTCCACCGTCCGCTATCTCTCGAACAGCTACAGCGGGGTCGGCGAGAAGACGGCCGAGACGCTGGTGAACGCCCTCGGCGAGGATCTCTTCCCGGTGCTCCATTCCGAGCCCGAGCGCGTGCACGACCTCGTGCCGGCCTCCCGGGCCGAGAAGGTCCTGGAAGGGTGGAAGATCGATTACGAACGCCGGGTCTCGGGAGACGGGGGGGAGGGCGAGGCGAGCGGAGAGGAGAACGGCGCCGGATCGGCCGCGGGATCCGCCGCGGGAGAGGATGCCGGGGGCGGATCGGGCACTCCACGGGGCCGCCGCCGGACCCGCCGGAGCCGCCGGAGCCGGGGCGGCGACACGGGGTGAGCCCGGAGTCCGGTGGCGTCCACCTCCTCGGAGGCGCGGCTCCGGTGGAAGGGGCGGCTGAACGAGACGACTTCGCGCCCGGCTTCTTCCAGCGCCCCGCCGAGGAGGTGGCGCCCGAGCTGCTCGGCGCCCTCTTCGTGTCCACGGTCGACGGGGAGCGGGTCGAGGGGGTGGTGGTGGAGGCGGAGGCGTACGCCGGGCCGCACGACCCGGCCTGCCACGCGGCCGAGCGCATCGGCCGCACCGCCCGGAACTCCACGCTCTTCGGGCCCGCCGGCCGCGCCTACGTCTATCTGAGCTACGGAATCCACTGGTGCCTGAACGTCGTCACGGGGCGGGAGGGGTTTCCCTGCGGCGTGCTGATCCGCGCGCTGGAGCCCCTCTCGGGCGAGGAGGTGATGGCCAGGCGGCGGGGCCGCCGTCCGCTCACCTCCGGGCCCGGACGGGTGGGCCAGGCGCTCGGCCTCACCGGCGAGCTGGACGACCACGACCTGGAGCGGGATCCGCTCCGCCTCCTTCCCGGGTGGCGGGTGGACCCCGCCCGGATCGGCGCGTCGGGGCGGATCGGGATCAGGGAGGCGGTCGACTGGCCGCTCCGCTTCTACGTGCGGGGCCATCCCGCCGTCTCCGGGCGCCCGACCGGGTGATCCGGTAGGCCGCTCCCGCGCCCGGCCCCCATGACCGACCCCACCTGGATCTCCCTGCTGCCCCCGCTCCTGGCGATCGGGCTGGCCATCGTCACCCGCCAGGTCTACCTCTCGCTGGCCGGGGGCATCTGGCTCGGGTGGACCATCCTGAACGGGTGGAACCCCGCCACCGGTCTCGCGGCGGCGATCGAGGAGACGGTGGGCGTGCTCGGCGATCCCGGCGACGCGAACGTGATCCTCTTCACGCTCGTGATCGGAGCCATGATCGCGACCATCGAGGCGTCCGGTGGCGTCCGCGGGTTCGTCCGCTGGCTGGAGCGGAGGGAGTGGGTGACGAGCGGGCGGGGCTCGGGCATCCTCGCGTGGGTGATCGGAGTGGTGATCTTCATCGAGTCGAACATCACCGTGCTCGTGGCGGGGGCGGTGGCGCGCCCCCTCTTCGACCGCTTCCGGAGCTCGCGCGAGAAGCTCGCCTACATCATCGACTCGACCTCGGCCCCGATCTGCATCCTCATTCCCCTGAACGCATGGGGGGCCTACAACCTGGGGATCCTCTCGGGCATCGGCGTCGAGGACCCGCTCGCCGTCTTCGTCCGCTCCATCCCGCTCAACTTCTACGCCTTCGCCGCCGTCGCCCTCGCCTTCGGCACGGCGGTCTGGGGCTGGAACCTGGGCCCCATGCGGAAGGCGGAGGAACGGGCGGGTCGGGGCGAGGTCCTCTGGCCCGATTCGACGCCGGTGATCGACGAGGACATCCTCTCGCCGGCCATGGACGAGAGCGAGGCCCCGCCCCGAGCGGTGAACATGCTCGTCCCGATCGCGGTGATGGTGCTCATGATGCCGATCGGGCTCTGGATCACCGGGCGGGGCGTGCTCGGCGAGAGCCTCGCGGAGGCCGACAACCTGCTCGCCGTCATGGCCGAGGGCTCGGGCTCGACGTCCGTCCTCTGGGCGGTCCTGGCCGGGCTGGCCGCCGCCTGGATCCTCCTGTTGGTGCAGCGGATCTCCGGGATCGACGACCTCACGCGCCAGGGCCTCCGGGGGGCCGGCGGTCTCGTGCCGCTGGCGCTGATCCTCCTCCTCGCGCTCGCCCTGGGCGACGTGGCCCGGGAGCTGGGAACCGGGGAGTACGTGGCCAGCGTGGCGTCGGACCGGCTGGCCCCCGTCGTCTTCACGCCCCTCGTCTTCCTCGTGGCCGCCACGATCGCCTTCTCGATCGGCTCGAGCTGGGGCACCTTCGCGATCATGCTCCCGATCGCGGTGCCGGCGGCCGCCGCGATGGGGCTGCCGCCCGCGCCCTTCGTCGCGGCCTCGCTCTCGGGCGGGATCTTCGGCGACCACTGCTCGCCGATCAGCGACACCACGATCATCGCCTCGATGGCCGCGGCCACCGACCACATCGACCACGTGCGCACCCAGCTCCCCTACGCGCTCCTGGCGGCCGCGGTCGCGACGGTGGGATTCACCGCCCTCGGTGCGACGTTGTAGAAGACGGATCCTGGCGAGGCGTTCCTGGTAAGCGTGGCCCGGCGGGCAGAGTCGAACGTGCGGACCTCCACGGGAGTCCATTCTTGAACATCACGGTCTGTGTGAAGCGGGTGCCGGACACCGAGACCCGGGTGCGGATCGCCGACGAGGGCACCTCGATCGATTCCTCGGGCGTGAAGTACGTCCTGAGCCCCTACGACGAGTTCGCGGTCGAGGCCGCGCTGCGCATGAAGGAGGCGGCCGGCGAGGGCGAGGTCACGGTCGTGAGCCTCGGCGACGAGCAGGCGACCGAGACGCTGCGCTCCGCGCTCGCGATGGGGGCCGACCGCGCCCTGCTCCTGAAGGGCGAGACCACCATGGACGGCCTCGCCACCGCGCGGGCGCTCGTTTCCGAGCTGGAGGGACGCGACGACTCGCTCGTCCTCTTCGGCGTGAAGGCGGCCGACGACGACCAGCAGCAGGTGGGTCCGATGGTGGCCACCCTGCTGGGGCGCCCCTGCGCGACGGCCGTCGCCGACTTCCGGGTCGAGGACGGCACGATCACCGCACGGCGCGAGGTCGAGGGCGGTATCGAGGTGACGGAGCTGGAGCTCCCGGCCGTCCTCACCGTCACGAAGGGCGAGTTCGAGCCCCGCTACGCCTCCCTGAAGGGCATCATGGCGGCCAAGCGGAAGCCCCTGGACACGAAGGAGGTGGACGTCCCCGCGCCCCGGCTCAGGGTGGAGGCGATGGAGTATCCGCCCGAGCGTCCGGAGGGCAGGATCGTGGGCGAGGGAGCGGACGCCGTCCCCGAGCTGGTGCGGCTTCTCCGGGAAGAGGCGCAGGTCATCTGAGTCGACGGGGCGTCCGCCCCGTCGGAAAGGAACCAGAGGGAGGGAGAGGGATCCATGGGCGACGTTCTCGCCTTCGCGGAGCAGAGGGACGGAAGCATCCGATCGGTCGCGGCCGAGGTCCTCTCGGTGGCCGGAGAGGTGGCCGAGGGCCTCGACGGGGCGGTGCACGCCCTCGCGGTGGGCGCACCGGGCCTCTCGGAGCGGGTGGCCGAGCTCGGCCGCTTCGGGGCCTCCCGCGTGCGGGTGGCCGAGCACGAGGCGATGGGCGAGTACCACGGCGAAGGATACGCCGCCGTCGTCGCCGACGCGGTGCGGGAGGGCGGCTACGCGGCCGGGCTCTTTCCGGCGAGCGCCCAGTGCCGGGACCTCGCGCCCCGGGTCGCCGCGCTGCTCGACGTGCCGCTGGCCACCGACATCACCGGCTTCGAGGCGTCCGCCGACGGTCTCACCGTGACACGGCCCGTCTACGCCGGGAAGGCCTTCGTCCGGATCACGTTCGACTCCTCGCCCGTGATCGCCTCGCTCCGTCCCAACGTCTTCCCCGTCCGGGAGCGGGACGCCGAGGCCGAGGTGGAGGCGTACGCGCCCGACGTCGACCCGTCGAGCTGGAGGAGCCGGGTCGTGGGATTCGAGGCGTCGTCCGGCAGCGCGCTGGACGTCGCGGAGGCTTCGGTCGTCGTCTCCGGGGGCCGGGGGATGCGCGATCCGGAGCACTGGCACCTCCTCGAGGATCTCCGGGACGCGATCGGAGACGGGAGCACGCTGGGGGCGTCCCGGGCGGTCGTCGACGCAGGGTGGCGGCCCCATGCGGAGCAGGTGGGTCAGACCGGGAAGACGGTCGCTCCGAAGCTGTACTTCGCCATCGGGATCTCCGGGGCGATCCAGCACCTGGCCGGCATGCGCACCGCGGGTATCATCGTCGCGGTGAACAAGGATCCCGACGCGCCCATCTTCGGCGTCGCCGACTACGGAATCGTCGGCGACCTCTTCGACGTGGTCCCCCGCCTGACGGAGGAGATCGGGAAGCTGCGAGGCGGCGGCTGAGCCTCCTCTACTCCAGCACGTAGCGCCGCGCGACGTCCTCGAAGGCGGTGACCTGCCCGTCCGCCCAGGCGTCGTCCCGCTCCAGCTCGCGGGCCAGGACCCGGGCCACGGCGGGCGCCGCCTCCCGCGCGGCGCGGGCGTCCAGCAGGAGGGATCGTGTCCTGCGGGCCAGGACGTCGTCCACGGTGCGCGCCATCTCCCGGCGGGCGGCCCACGCCACCTCGCCGGCACGGATCGGAAGACGCTCGTGCAGCCGGCGCTCCATGCCCGGCTCCTCGTCGATGAGGTCGCCGAGCGCCACGGCGTCGGAGCCGTAGGCCGCCAGCTCCCCGAACCGCTCCGGCCGCTCGTGGAAGCCGTGGATGTTGAGCCGCTCGGTGACGCACTCGCCCGGATCGAGGCCGCCGAGGCCGGCCGCATGCTCGACGACGTCCTCCGCGATCCGCCGATAGGTCGTCCACTTCCCTCCGGCCACCGTGAGCAGGCCCGAATCGGAGATCAGGATCGTGTGGTCCCGCGCGATCTCGGAGGTGACGTCCTCCTCGGAACCCACGAGGGGGCGGATCCCGACGAAGACGCTGCGGACGTCCTCCGGTCCGGGGTCCCGCGTCAGGTAGCGCGCCGCGTGGCCCAGGAGGAACTCGATCTCCTCCTGCCGTGCCTCGGGCTCGAGCGTGACCTCCTCGATCGGGGTGTCGGTGGTGCCGACCAGGACGCGGTCCAGCCACGGAATGGCGAAGAGCACCCGTCCGTCGTCGGTCTGGGGCACCATGATGGCGGCGTTGCCGGGCAGGAAGGAGCGGTCCAGGACTAGGTGCACTCCCTGGCTCGGCCGCATGACGCCTGGCGCCTCCGGCTCGTCCATGCGGCGCACCTCGTCGCTGAAGGGGCCGGTGGCGTTCACCACCACCCGGGCGTCCAGCCCGAGCTCGACGCCCGCCTCCGTATCGAGGGCGCGGACGCCGCTCACGAAGCCTTCGGCGTCCTTCCCGACACCCGTGACGCGGACGTAGTTCGCGACCACCGCGCCCTGCTCTGCCGCGGTGGTGACCATGTTGAGGAGCAGCCGGGCGTCGTCGAACTGGCCGTCGTGGTAGAGGACGCCGCCCCGGAGCCCCTCGGTCTCGATCGTGGGGATCTGCGCCACGGTCTCCTCGAGCGAGAGGTTGGCCGATCGTCCGAAGCCGTAGCGGCCGGCGAGAGCGTCGTAGACCTTCATCCCGATCCCGTAGAACGGCGTCTCCCACCAGGCGTAGTTCGGCACCACGAAGGGAAGCTCGTGCACGAGGTGCGGGGCGTTCCGCCGGAGTATCCCCCGCTCCTTCAGCGCCTCCATGACGAGGGGCACGTTTCCCTGGCGGAGGTAGCGGACCCCGCCGTGGACGAGCTTCGTGCTCCGGCTGGAGGTGCCCTTCCCGAAGTCGCTCTGCTCGAGGAGGGCGACCGCCCAGCCGCGGGAGGCCGCGTCCAGCGCCACCCCCACCCCGGTCGAGCCTCCGCCGATCACGACCAGGTCCCACGGCTCGCTCCGTGTGCGGAGCCGCTCGATCATCTCCTCGCGTCGCATGTCAGGAGGGCGTGGGCGAAACAGCATGAGCCCCGCACCGGACCCGCCTCGGACGCGCCGAAACCCGGCGGTGGACCCGGTGTTGCAGCGGAAGGCCTCCGCCGCTGGTCGATTCCCCCGTTCCGGACGCTCCCGTGACCCGTTTCCTCGTCCGCCTCCTCGTCACCGCCGCGGCCCTGTGGGTATCCGTGGCCCTGGTCCCGGGCATCGACCACCACGGGCCCTGGTGGGAGCTCCTGGGGGTGGCCGTGGTCTTCGGGGTGGTGAACGCGCTCGTCCGTCCCCTGCTCCTGACCCTCACCTGCCCGCTCGTGGTCCTCACGCTGGGTCTCTTCCTCTTCGTTCTCAACGCGATCCTCTTCTGGCTGACGGCCGTCGTTTCCGGGGCGCTGGGGATCGAGTTCCTGGTGGAGGGCTTCGTTCCGGCGCTTCTCGGCGCGATCGTGGTGGCCGTGGTGAGCGCGGTGCTCAACGTCTTCGTGGGGGAGCGGAGCGAGGCGGGGTGAGCGCCCCGGGGCAGCACACTAGCCACCCACGGGCGGCCCTCCCAGCATTCGGACCGGGTCCACCTCTCGACCGTGTCTCCAGACCTCGAAATGGAGGTGCGGCGCGGTCGCGTTCCCGCTGCTTCCGCTGAGGGCGATCACCTGTCCGGCCTCCACGCTCTCTCCCCGGCGGACGCGGATCTCGGAGAGATGGGCGTACACGGTGAGGACGTCTCCCCGGTGCTCCAGCCAGACGACCTGCCCGTACGCCCCCATCGCGCCCGCGAAGCGCACGCGCCCCCCGGTCATCGCACGCACTTCGGTCCCCGTCGGGACCGCGACGTCGACTCCACGGTGGAGGTCGGGGCTCCACCCCCGCGCCCGAACGCCGAACGGCGAGGTGAGCGGACCCTCGACGGGCCATCGGGGGACCCCGCATCCCGACAGGAGCACCGTGGATGCGCAGACGGCAAAGGAGAGGAGGAGCCGCACGGTCGAGCGCCGCACCGTCGGGGGCCGCTTCGAAGATCGAGGTCCGGCCGAGCGCCACGACGGGGAGCGCCGTCCCGCCTCCGGGGCGCTCATCCCTCTTCCTCCCCGCGGACGAGCTCGAGGTATCCGGGAGCGGCCGCTCCGCCCGGCCCCCGATCGAGGAGCACGACGCACACCTCGTCGCCCGCCTCCACGACGTCCGCGCCGTCGGGAACGAAGGCCAGTCCGTCGGCCGTGGCGAGGCTTCGCACGAGGCCGGAGCCCTGCGGTCCTGCGAGGCGGGCGACGGGAGGCTCCGAACCCCCGATCGGCGCCTCGAGCGTGACCCGGAGGAAGTGCGCGGCCTTCGGCGTGGACGCGAGCCGCTCTCCCGCGCGTGCGCGAAGGACCGGGCGGTGCGGACGGGCATGTCCGGCGCGGGCGAGGAGGTACGGCCGCACGAAGACCTCGAACGTGACGAAGGCGGAGGCTGGGTTGCCGGGCAGGCCGAGAACCGGAAGCGGAGGGCGGCCCTCGCGGGGCAGCCGGTAGAGCCCGAAGGGAGTGCCCGGACGCATGCGGACGCGCCAGAACAAGGTTTCCAGCCCGTCCTCCTCGAGCACCCGCTTGAGCAGATCTGCCTCGCCCATCGAGGCGCCGCCGGTGGTGACCAGGACGTCCGCGTCGCCCGCCCGGCTCACGGCCGCGCGGAGGAGGTCGGCATCGTCGCCGACGATCCCCAGCCGGATCGCGAGGGCCCCCGCCTCCTCCACCGCCGCGGCGAGGAAGACGCCGTTCGAATCGGCGACCGCACGCCCCTCGCGGATCCGCTCGACGGCTTCCGGGGGGACGAGCTCGTCCCCCGTGGAGAGGAGGGCCACGCGTGGCCGACGGCGGACCCGGATCCTCGGGACGCCGAGTGCGGCGAGGAGAGCGAGGCAGCCGGGGGTGAGCGCGGTACCGGCTTCGAGGAGGAGATCGCCCTCGCGGAGGTCCTCGCCGGCGGGGCGGACGTTCCGGTCCGCGTCCGCGTCCGACCGGATCCGCAGGGTGCCGACCGCTCCCGCTTCACGGTCGGTGTGCTCCACCCGCACCACGGAGTCCGCACCCGGCGGGAGGGGCGCACCGGTCATGATCCGCACCGCCTCGCCCGGGCCGACCGGGGGCGCGGCCTCTCCACCCGCCCGCGCGACGCCCGTGACCGTGAGCTCCCGGGGACGCTCCGGATCCGCGCCCCGGACGTCCTCGCCTCGCACCGCGTAGCCGTCCATCGCGCTGTTGTCGTGGGCGGGAAGCGTGCACGACGCTACGAGCGGGTCGGCGATCGCACGCCCCCGGGCGTCGGCGAGAGCGACCTCCTCGGTGCCGAGCGGTGCGGCGGACTCGAGGATCCGCTCCAGCGCGTCGCCGAGGGAAAGCCAGTCCGCGCTGCGGCTCTCGAAGGCGGCCCTCGTGAGCGCCACGGCAGCTCAGAAGCGGTAGGAGAGACCCACCGAGATCTGCAGCCCGCCCACCCATTCGTCTTCCGGGACGGCCCCGAACGGACGGTCCGAACGGAGGAAGCCTTCGGGGGTGTCGACCTGCCAGAGCGTGAGGCTCGCCTCGCCGCGCACCACCCATCGGTCCGAATGGAACCAGAGGCTCCCGCCTCCGATCCGACCCATGAACGAGGTGCCGAAATCGAAGACGTCTCCTTCCTGGAACTCGGCCTCCAGGTCGCTCTCCGAGGCGAAGTCCACCACCAGTCCACCGGAGGCGAGGAGGAACGGCGCGAGACCGTGCCAGGTCCGCCGCCCCACCGGGTTGAAGCGGAACGAGCCTTCCAGGCCGAGCAGGTGCATGTCGGCCTCGCCCACCAGCAGGTCGTCGGGGTCCCGGGCCGGGTTGAGCACGGCCCGCTCGGAGGGGAAGTAGAACACCGCCCCCTCCGCCGATACGGGGTCTGCGACGTCCATCGAGAAGCGCGCCCCGACCAGCACCCCCGCCTCCGGACCGAGCCCGAGCTCGCCCGGATCCATGTCCAGATACGATACGAACGCCTCCAGCGCCTTCTCGTGCTCGATGAAGCGGTAGGGCGAGGGGACCGCCTGGGCGGCGACCCCGGAAGGGAGGAGGAGTGCGGCCAGCAGGAGAGGGAGGAGTCGCGGCGTCATGGACGGGTGGATCGGGGATGAAAGGCCGGTCCGTTCCGGCGTCGGAAGCTACCGGAATGCGAGCGGGAGGGGCAACCGCGCCCGGAGTGGCTCCCCCGCGCGGGCCGGATCCCGGGCAGGCATCCCCGGCCGGGTCCGGGTCGGCCCCGCTCCGCATTGACGGTCGACCTCCGGGGCCGGCAGATTCCCGGCATGACGCCCCTCCCGTCCGGCCGCCTTCCGATCCTCCGTCCGGACCTCCACCGGCCAGCGCCGATCCTTCCGATCCTCCTTCCGCTCCTCGTGCTCGCCGGTCCGGTCACGGACGGCGGCCTCCGCGCGCAGGACACGGGCGCGGGGGCCGGTTCCGCCCCGGATTCGGGCGTCGCGGTGACGGTGGAGGAGGAGAACTTCCGAGAGGAGCCGAACGGAGCGCTCCTGGGGCGAGTCGAGGCGGACGTGCGGCTCGCGGTCGCGGGAGGACGGGAGGCGTGGATCGAGGCGGACCTCGAAGGCTGGATGTGGGCGCGCTCGCTCCAGCTACGGGAGGAAGGTGATTTCTCGCTCGTCGTCTCGGCTCCGGAGGGCGAGAATCTGCGGGACTCGCCGTCGGGCGCCGTGCTCGCCCGCCTGGAGAGTGGCACCCTGCTCGAGGAGCTGGAGCGGATCCCGGGCTGGATCCGGGTGCGGAGGCGGGGGTGGATCTGGCGCCCTTCCGTGCGCCTCGAGGAGGAGGGATCGGTCCAGGCGCCCGCGGAGGAGCGGAGCCGAGCCGCGCCGGCGGGGGAATCGGCGGTTCCGCCGGCCGCGTCGTCGGACGCGCCTCCACCCGCGACCGGCGAGTGGCGGCGGACCCCCGCCGGAGGGGCGGAGGTCCTCGCCGCGCCCGGCGGTGACTCCCTGGCCCTAGCCCGCCCCGGGGCGGAGCTCCGCGTCCTGGGAAGGGAGGGGGGGTGGACGCGCGTCCGTGTGGAGGGGTGGGTGTGGCTGCCGGACGGGTCCGACGACGATCCCGCGGAAGCGGGCGTCGACGAGGGGGTATCTCCCGCGGAGGTCTCGTCCGACCCGGACGCCTGGGCCGGCCGGCTCGTCGCATGGCAGCTCCAGTTCGTCTCGCTCGAGCGGGCCGAGGAGGTGCGCACCGACTTCTACCGGGGCGAGCCCTTCCTGCTGACGCGGACGATCGGCGCGGAGCGCTCGTTCGTCTACGTCGCGATCCCTCCGGAGCGGATGTCGGACGTGGAGGGCCTGATCCCGCTCGAGCGGATCCGGGTGGTCGGCCGCGTCCGCACCGGTGCCTCCGCGTTCACCGGGAGTCCCATCCTCGACCTCCTCGAGCTCACCCGCTCGGAGGTGGAGACCGACTCGCCCTCGGATGAATCCAGGTCCGGGGCTCGACCGTAGGGGAAATGGGGGGCGGACGCCTCCGGACCACCATCTGCCGACGAACGAGCGGGAAGCCATGCGCTGTACCACCTGCGGAGCCGCCATCGCACCGGACGCGCTCCGCTGCCCCTCGTGCGGCGCGCCGAGCCCCCGGCGCACGCCGGCCCGCATCGAGGTCGAGCGCTGCCCCCGCTGCGGATATCGCGGCCAGGGGATCCCCTACTTCCGGCGCGCCTCGCACCTCGTCCTCCTCCTCGGCGTGGGGGTGTTCACCTGGGGGGTGGGCGCCCTCGTCTACTGGCTCATGCGCTCGAAGTATCGCATCTGCCCGGGGTGCGGTCTCGGATGGGAGCACTCCCGCCCCGTGCCGGGCTGGACGGACGCTGCCTTCGCCGGTACGGATCACCGCCGGATGCGGGCGGCCTGGCGGGCCGAGGGCGATCGGAGCGTCGAAGAGGCGTCGGTCGCCGGGGAGGAGGCGCTCCCGCGCTCCGGTCTCCGGCGCCGGATCGGAGGGATCTTCCTGGGCGCCGTCGCGCTCCTCCTGATGGTCGTCGGGATCGTCGAAGGGGAGCCGGGCCTCGTGATCGCGGGAAGTATGCTCGGGCTGGGCGGATCGGGGCTCTTCTGGTGGGGTCGGGTCGCCCGGAGGGAGCGCCGGAGCGCGCTCCTCTCCCGGCTGCAGCGACGGGTGCTCCTCCTGGCGAGGGAGAGGGGCGGAATGCTGACCGTCTCCGACGTGGCCGCGGACCTCGATCTCTCGCTGCCCGGCGCCGAGAAGGTCCTGATCGGGATGGACGACGGATTCCGCGTCCGCTCGGAGATCACGAGGGAGGGGCTTCTGCTCTACGAGTTTCCGGAGTTCGTCACCCGCGATCCCCTCCCACCCGGAGAGGACGGATAGACCGTTTCCGGCCGTCCGACGCCCGCGGCACGATCCTTCTACCTGGTGTCCCGCACTGGTGGTCGGGGAGTCGTCGCCGCGTGGAACCGTCGGAGGAGGAGAGTGTGAGACGGATCGAGGACGATCGGGGGCAGCACTGGGACGTGGTCGTGGGACGGGAGTCCTGGGGGGTGTTCTACGCCCTCTTCGTGCCGGTGGGAGAGCCGACCGACCGTCCGATCCGACAGACGGGGCTGGGCGCGGACGCCACCGACGCCGCGCACCGCGAGGTGGACGAGGCGGACGAGTCCGGGCTCCGCGAGCTACTCCGGGAATCGCACGTGAAGCGTTGAGCGGCGAGCGCCGAATTCCATAGCGAGTCGAGGTGGAGATGAGAGAGTTCACGGACGCGGCGGGGCGGGTGTGGGTCGGAACGGTGCGGGAGCGGCCGGGGCCCGACTACAAGGGCCGGTACTACCTCTATCTCTGGTCCCGGGAGAAGGGCGAGGAGGAGGGAGTCGCGCTGGTCGACGTGCGCTGGAACTCGCTCGAGACCGCCGAGCGCACCCTCGCCACGATGTCGGACGTCGAGCTCCGCCGGCGACTCCGTTCCGCGGTGGGTCGCTACCGGACGCGGGCGACACCGCGCGTCAAGCGGGATCCGCAGCCGAAATCCGGATCCGGATCGGAGGCGGGCGCGGAGGGCTGAGCCACCCTCACTCCCTCTCGTTGCCGCTCGGCTCGGGGATGCGGATCTCCTGGCCGGCTCTCAGGCTCCGGGGCGAGACCCCCGGATTGGCGTCCATGAGCTCGTTGAGCGAGACGCCGTACGTCCGTGCGATCACGGTGAAGTTCTCCCCCGACCGGACGCGGTGGCGCTGCACGTCCGTGGTCCGCGCCGGGTCCGGCGTCGCCTCCTCGTCGTCCGGAGCGCCGGGAACCGCGAGCTCCTGACCGGGGCGCAGGTGGCGGGACGAGAGGCCGGGATTGGCCTCCACGAGCGCGTTCAGCGTCACGCCGTAGCGCCGGGCGATGACCGTGAAGTTCTCACCGGAGCTCACCGTGTGCGTCCGCTGGCCCGCTTCCTCGCCCTCGGCGTCCTCCGCGCCCCGCTCTCCGGCCGCGGCCACCCTCTCCTCGTCGGAGCGCTCGCCTTCCGTGGCCCCGCCCGCCGTCCCGCCATCCCCGGCGAGCCGCACCGGCTCGTCCCGGGTCTCGAAGGGGCGCTGGAAGGAGGCGAGCCCGGAGCCGATCCGATTCTCGATGCTCTTGGCGCGAGCCCTCGACGGGAGCTCGTTCGCCACGATGCTGAATGCGATGCGCTCACCGTTCCCCGTCCGCACCACGCCCGAGAGGGCGGAAGCGTTCTCGATCGTCCCGGTCTTCGCCCTCAGGTTCCCGGCCGCCGCGGTCTGATACATCCGGCGGAGCTCCCGCGGGTTGCCCGCCTCCGGGAGCGACTCCCAGAACTCCTCCCAGAACGGCGACTCGGCCATGTGCTCGAGGAGCCCGACGAAGGCGGCGGCGCTCACCCGGTTCAGCCCGGACAAGCCGGATCCGTCTTCGAGATGGATCGCGTCCGGGGGGATCCCCACCTCCTCCTGGAGAAAGTGCTCCGCCACGCGTGCCCCTCCCTCGAAGGAGCCGTCGCCCCGTGCGAGTCGTCCGACCGTGAGGAGGAGGAGCTCCGCGTAGAGGTTGTGGCTCCGCTTGTTCACGACCTCGAGGAGCTCGACCAGCGGGGGAGAGCGGTGGCGGGCGAGCACGCGGATCCGGTCCTCGTCACGGAAGCCCGGGGCGAGGACGGTGCGCCCCGTGACGGGCGAGCCGTCGGCGTTCCGGAGCAGACGCACCTGCCCCCGGATCGTGATCCCCTCGTCCTCGAGGACGCGACGGAACGCGGAGGTGGTGAAGCGTGCAGGATCCTGCACGGTCATCTCCCGCCATACCTCGCGTCCGCCCGCGGCGATCCCCCCTTCGATCCGGATCGGGCGGGCAGGGTCCTCCCGGAGGATCTGGAGCCGTCCGCTTCCCCCCGTGCGGGCGAGGTTCGAGACGGGCACGCCGGCCTCGGGCGGCAGGGTGCGGATCCGCGGTGGCTCGCCCGCGCTGCCTCCCGGCGCGACCCGAAGGGTGAAGACGTTCTCGTTGTAGGAGAGGGCGGACACCGGCGCGGCGAACCAGTCGTTCAGGTCCAGCGTGTCCCATCCACTCGCCCGGCGCGGTCCCTCGAAGTAGCTCTCGTCGCCCAGGAGATCGCCCGCGACCGATTCGATCCCGGCCTGCCGGAGCGCGCCGGCGAGCTCCCGGAAGGCGACGTCCCGGTTCTCGTAGAAGCGGCTGGACATCGACGGGTCTCCGGTGCCGTAGAGGATGAGGTCGCCCCGCAGGACGCCCTCCTCCACCGGACCGGTCCCGAGGAGAAACGTCTGGAAGCGGAAGTTCGGGCCGAGGTACCGGAGCGCGAGGGCCGAGCTGATCAGCTTCACGTTCGACGCCGGGGCGAGCGCGGTATGCGGCTCGTGCGCGAAGAGCGTGTCGCCCTGGTCGAGCGAGAGGGCGAGCACGCTCCACTGGCTCCCGTCCTCGCCCACGCCTTCCAGGATGCCCTGCAGATCGGTCCGCACCTCCTGGGCCGTGTCCGTCGGGGGGATGATGGAGCCGGCCCCGACGAGGAGGAGCGAGGCGAGAAGGAGCGAGGCGGGGAGGATGCGGCTCGGATTCATCGGGCGGCGATCGTGGGGGGCATCGGTGGGTCGGTGGTGCAATTCCCGCACCTCAGCGCGGCCCGCCGGGCTTCTTCAACGGCGTTCCGGAGAGCGCCCGCTCACCCCTGGGGATCTCCGGCCCGGTCGACTGCGGGATCGCGAAGGTGGCCGAGATCGGCGAGCGGATCCTGGCCGGGAAGGGGAAGGACGACGCCGGGGTTCAGCACCCCGGCGGGGTCCAGCCGGCTCTTCACGCCCCGGAACGCGTCCACGTGCCTCCGGCTCCAGATCCGGTCCAGGAGCGGGGCCCGGAGTCGCCCGTCGCCGTGCTCCCCGGCGAGCGTCCCGCCGAGATCCGCCACCAGCTCCACGGTGCGGTCCAGCACCTGCCGCACCCGGCTGCGCCACCCCGCCTCGCCCACGGGTACCAGCGGATTGACGTGGACGTTCGCGTCGCCGGCGTGTCCGAAGACGACCGCCTCGAGCCTCGCCTCGGAGAGGATCTCCTCGAGGCGGACCAGGAAGTCGCCCAGCCGCCCGGGAGGCACGACACAGTCCTCGACGAACTGCATCGAGCGGAGGCCCTCCGCCGCCTTCCGGGCGATCACGGGCGAGGCGGCGTGTCGTACGGCCCAGATCCGCTCCCGGCCCGCGGGGTCGGAGGCGGTGAGACCGCCTCCGCCGCCCGCCTCCGCGACTTCCCGGAGCCGGTCGTCGGCCGCCTCTCCCGCGGCCTCGACCTCCACCAGGAGCAGCGCCCACGGATCGCCCGCGACGGCCTCGGCGGGCAGCGCGTCCGGATCGGCGAGCCGGAGGTACGGCCGGCCCAGGAACTCGCAGGCGGACGCTCCCACCCGCTCGGCGGCGGACACGGCTTCGAGGAGGCTCTCCCGGTCCGCGACCGGGAGCAGGAGGAGAGCGTGATCCCGCGGTTCCGGCGCCAGCCGGAAGGTCACGGCGGTCACCACGCCGAGCGTGCCCTCGCTTCCGACGAGGAGCTGAGCCGCATCGCCGGTCGGGAGGAAGCGGTCGAGCAGGTATCCGCTCGAGTTCTTCCGGACCCGGGGCCACTCCTCGAGCAGGGGGCGGGCGTCGGCGGTCAGCCTCTCGAGCAGGCCCCGGAAGACGTCCGGGGGCGGGCGGTCCGGCGCGAGGCGGTGCCAGGAGCCGTCGGCGAGCACCACCTCGAGCTCGAGCACCCAGTCGCGGACGGATCCGTAGCGGAAGGAGCGGGCCCCGGCGGCGTTGTTCGCCACCATCCCGCCGACCGTGCACCGCTCCGCCGAGGAGGGGAGGGGCGGGAGGAAGAGCCCCCGCTCCCGCGCGGCCTCCTGCACGCGGGTGGCCGTGACCCCCGCCTCCGCACGGATGCGAGGAGGGTCGCGCTCGAGCGGGCCGAGGCGGTCCAGGTGGCGGGAGAGATCGACCACCACGCCTCCGCCCACGTTCCCGCCGGGCATCCCCGTCCCGCCGCCGCGCGGGACGAGAGCCACGCCCTCGGCGCCGGCCCAGCGGACCAGGTGCGAGACGTCCTCCCCGTCCCGGGGAAGCGCGACTCCGCGGGGACGGTGGCGGTAGGGTCCGGCCGCGCCGGCCCAGGGGGCGGTCGCCTCGGAGGCGTCGAGGAGCTCTCCCCGGAACCCTCCGGGAATGGAGGGGAGGCTCCGGCGGGTCATGACCCGCCGATCAGGAGGCGGCCGGAGCGCGCGCTCCGCACGCGGAGCAGTGGCCGGTGAGCTCCAGCCGGTAGCCGGTCACGTGGAAGTCCTCGGCTCCCTTCCGCAGCCGGTCCAGCTCGGTCTCGGGCAGGCGGCCCGGCAGATCGAAGACCCCCCCGCACGCCGTGCAGCGGGCGTGGTGATGCAGGTCGGTGCGTCCGTCGTAGCGCGCCGAGCCGTCGCCGTAGGTGAGCTTCACCGCGAGGCCGCACCCCACGAGCGTCTCCAGGCTCTTGTACACGGTGGCCAGGGAGATGCCGGGCACGTCGTCCCGGACCGCCAGGAACACCTCGTCCGCGGTGGGGTGGGTGTCCGTGCCACTCAGGAAGCGGTAGACCGCAGCCCGCTGATCGGTGAAGCGCTGACCGCTCGTCTCGAGCGCTTCGCGGAGCACCTGGTCGCTCGACGGGGAGTTCCTGGACATCCGCTCGCTGGATCCGGTCTGGGTCGGCATGGATGGAAGCTAATCGGCGAAAAGCCCCGTCGTCAATATCGATTCTCATTATGGAAAACGCCTCCGACGGTCCTTCCGGCGACCCTCCCCGCGGATCGCCGGGGGATCCCCTCCTGACCCTGGAGCCGCTGATGGAGGCGGTGAGGGAGGGACTCGAGGAAGCGGGGTGGGAGCTCTCGGGCGTCCAGAAGACGACGAGTCATCGCTACGAGGGACGCTGGGAGGGAGAGGCGTCGAGGAGCGCCTACCTCTTCTTCCATAGGGCCGACCTGCCGGACGCGGTGGGCCTCGACGTCTTCCTCGACGAGACCACCGGGGGCCTGAGGGGGAATCTCGCGCTGGTGGTGCAGGGACCGCCGCTCCGCGCGGTCGATTCCGTGCCGGACTCGCTCGGGCGTCTCGCCACCGCGGCGGGCTCCGCCCTGCCGGAGGGGTACCGGACCCCTCTCACCCTCCGGCTCCGTCTCGCCGGCCCGGATACTGCGGTCCCCGATGCCGGCACGGAGGTCCGCTTCAAGCTCCACCTGCCGGAGACGGCGCTCGAAGTCGGCGGGGGCGCCGTCTCCACGCTGGCCCGGGTCACCGCGTCGGCGTTCGACGAGCTGCTCGCCGGCCCCGAGGTGCGGGACCTGCTCCGCTGACCGAGCGCGGTTGCCGCGCTCGGAGAGCGGTCCTTACACTTTCGCGTCCGGGGCGGCCCCGCCCCGCCTCGCACTTCCCCCTCGACCGGAGCCCGTCATGAGCACACCCGGCCTGGAGAGCCTCCTTCACGAGGAGCGCCGCTTTCCCCCTCCCGATTCCTTCGCCCGGGACGCGCACGTGACCGATGCGAAGGTCCATCGGAGCGCGGAGGAGGATTTCGAGGCGTACTGGGCCGGGTGGGCCGGGGAGCTCGACTGGTTCCGGGAATGGGACACCGTCCTCGAGTGGGAGCCTCCGCACGCCAGGTGGTTCGTGGGGGGGCGGCTGAACGTCGCGCACAACTGCCTCGACCGGCACCTGGAGGCACGGGGGGGGAAGACGGCGCTGATCTGGGAGGGAGAGCCGGGCGACACCCGGACCTACTCGTACGAGGACCTGCACCGTGAGGTGTGCCGCTTCGCGAACGTGCTGAAGGAGCTGGGCGTGGAGCGGGGAGACCGCGTGGCCGTCTACCTCCCGATGATCCCGGAGGCGGCGGTCGCGATGCTCGCCTGCGCCCGGATCGGTGCGCCGCACTCCGTCGTCTTCGGCGGCTTCAGCCCCACGTCGCTCGCCGACCGGATCAACGACGCCGAGGCGAAGGTGCTGATCACGGCCGACGGCGGCTTCCGTCGGGGATCGGCCGTGGCGCTCAAGGAGAACGCGGACCGCGCCCTCGAGCGATGCCCCTCAATCGAGCACGTGGTGGTGGTCGCGCGGGGCGAGGGAATGGCCGAGGAGGTCGGCGTCGGGATGAGCGGGGGACGCGACCTCTGGTACCACGACCTCGTGAGCAAGGCGGCCGAGGAGTGCCCGTCCGAGGAGATGGAGGCCGAGGACATCCTCTACATCCTCTACACCTCCGGCACGACCGGAAAGCCGAAGGGCGTGGTCCACACCACCGGCGGCTACCTGACCCAGGTCTACGCCACCACCAGGTGGGTCTTCGACCTGAAAGACGACGATGTCTACTGGTGCACCGCGGACGTCGGCTGGGTCACCGGGCACAGCTACATCGTCTACGGTCCCCTGGCCAACGGGGCCACCATCCTCATGTACGAGGGCGCTCCGGACCATCCGGACCGCGGACGTTTCTGGGAGCTGTGCCAGAAGTACGACGTGAGCGTCTTCTACACGGCGCCGACGGCGATCCGTGCCTTCATGAAGTGGGGCGAGGAGTGGCCGGAGCGCCACGACCTCTCCGCGCTCCGGCTCCTCGGCACGGTGGGCGAGCCGATCAACCCCGAAGCCTGGATGTGGTACCACGAGGTCATCGGTGGAGGGCGCTGCCCGATCGTGGACACCTGGTGGCAGACCGAGACGGGGGGGATCATGATCACGCCGCTCCCGGGGCTGACCGAGACGAAGCCGGGAAGCGCGACCCGGCCCTTCCCGGGTGTTCGCGCCACCATCCTCGACGACGACGGCGAGGAGAGCGACGCCGGCTACCTCGCCATCACCCGGCCGTGGCCGTCGATGCTGCGCACGATCTGGGGCGACGACGAGCGGTTCCGGGAGACGTACTGGTCGAAGTGGGAGGGGATCTACTTCCCGGGAGACGGGGCGAAGCGGGACGAGGAGGGCTACTTCTGGATCCTGGGACGGGTCGACGACGTGCTGAACGTGGCCGGGCACCGGATCGGGACCATGGAGGTGGAGAGCGCGCTCGTCCACCACGAGGCCGTGGCCGAGGCCGCCGTGGTCGGCAAGCGCCACGACGTGAAGGGCGAGGCGATCGCCGCCTTCGTGACGCTGAAGGAGGGCCGCGAGATGACGGAGGACCTGCAGCAGGAGCTCCGCGCCCACGTGGCCGAGGAGATCGGATCCATCGCCCGCCCGGAGGACGTGATCTACGCCGCCGATCTCCCGAAGACGCGCTCGGGCAAGATCATGCGGCGGCTCCTGAAGGACATCGCCGAGGGGAAGGCGGTGGGCGACACCACGACCCTCGCCGATCCGGCGGTCGTGGAGCGGCTGAAGGCGGAGTACGGCGAGCCCGGGGAGTAGAAGGCTCGAGCTCCGCGGACCGGGCCGCCGGCACGCGTCGGGACGGCGCGTCCGGCCGGCCGCTCACCACGCCTCTTCGGCGTCGCCTCCGGGCGAGATGCGGTAGAAGTCGAGCGTGCGGCCGGTCCGGAGCTTCGT
Source organism: uncultured Gemmatimonadaceae bacterium (assembly GCA_964409525.1). GTDB lineage: Bacteria > Gemmatimonadota > Gemmatimonadetes > Longimicrobiales > Gaopeijiaceae > CAYPDV01. The sequence goes on along the minus strand of CAYPDV010000022.1, from coordinate 19,689 downwards.
GACGTAGACGATCTGCCCGGTGTGGAGGGAGAAGTGCTCCACCACGTGGTAGATCGCCTCGAGGACGTTCCGGTCCATACCCTGGATCCGCACCCGCTCGCCCAGCCGGGTCGGATCGAGGCCTTCCAGCGTACGGTCGACCTCCGCCATCGTCTCCTCGAGGAGGTCGCGGACGCCGGCGAGCGAGCCCGTCCGGAGCTCGAACTCCTCGGAGCGGGCCCGGACGTCGGGCTCTCCACCCACGCCCGAGACGATCCACTGGCGGGCGTTGCCGCAGAGGTGGTGGACGAGGTTTCCGACGGCGTTCGACGCCTCGTTGGGACGCCACCAGATATCCTCCTCTTCCAGCGTCTCCAGGCACCGGAGGATCCAGGGTCCATACCGGTCACGGAGCAGACGTCGTGATTCGCGGAGGAAGGCCGTCGCGGCCTCGGGCGCGCTCACCCTCCCTCCGCCTCCGGGCGCTCCGTGTCCGCCAGCGGGTCCACCGAGGGCGGAGACCGGTCCCGACGCTGGTCCGCCGGCTTCTCCTTCACGGGCTTCGCGGGGATCCCCACGTGGACGTGGTGCGCCTCGGTGTCCCGGGTTGCGAGGGCCATCGCGCCGACCATCGAGTCCTCGGCGACGTGCACGCCCGCGAGCACCGTCGCGTGATAGGTGATCCGGACGCCGTCCCCGATCACGGTGGACGGCGTGGCCACCTTTCGGCCGTCCACGATCTCGTGGGTGTGGCTGTAGACGTTCGCGAAGTCGGAGACCGAAGCCCGGTCGCCGATCCGGATCCCGCCCCGGTCGTCGAGGAGCACGTGGCGGTGCACCACGACGTCGTCTCCCACCTCGAGGTTGTAGCCGAAGGAGAGCTTCACGAAGTGGAACGCCTTGAAGTTCCGTCCGCATCGACGGAAGATCCGCCGGGCCAGGATCCTCCGGAAACGTACGCCCAGGTGCACGTTCTCGCCGAGCGGGCTCTTGTCGAACATCTCCCAGAGCCAGATGAGCGGCTTCACCTCGCGGTAGCGCTCCTGGTCGATCTCGCGGTAGTACTCCGGCTCCAGGGTGATCGCCGCCGGATCCATCTGGGCCAGCGCCACCCGGGTGGTCTCCGGCAGGTCGGACGGCTCCGCCCCCGCCAGATGCGGATAGTAGATCTCCGTGAGCACCCGCCGGCAGAGGGCGTAGCGATCGCAGTCCGGACGGGAGAGCTCGGCCTCGAGAGCGCGGAGCCATCCGTCGTAGAGCTCCCGGGTCGATTCCGGGAGAGGGACGTCTCGAAGGGGGAGGAATCGGTAGTCCATGGTGGTGCGAAGGTGGTCCCGCACGGCCCGACCCGGCAAGCCCGAACGCCGGCGCGCGCCTGCGAGAAGCTGGCGAGCCGCGCGGAGCGTTCGAGCCGGCGGCGGGTAGCTTCCACCCGCGCCGGGCACGCCGACACGCGGGGAGGAGAGAGGCCATGCACGACATCCTGAGGGAACGTCTCCTGAGGCGCATCGAGAGCCTTCCGGAGGAGCAGGTCTATCAGGTCCTCGACTTCGTGGAGTTCCTGGAATCCAAGTACGCCCGGGATCTGGCGACGGAGACGTCCGGTCTTCAGCGCTTTGCCGAGCGCATGGAGGACCGGCTGCGCCGCCGGGCCGTGAGCCCCGCCACGCTCCGTGAGGCGTTCCAGCTCATATCCGCGGCCGACCGCGTGCTGCAGAACGTCTCGTCGGCCGGCCGACAGATCTTCGGTGAGCCCATCGAGGCGCCGCCGGAGAGAGGCTCGGAGCGGGATCCGGGGACGCCCGCCGCCGGGCATCGCGACGCGTCGGCTCGGGGGGCGTCCGGGACACGGGGCGAGGGGCCGGAAGTCGGCGGGCCGGACGCGCCGGCGAGGGACGGGACGGAGGACCCGCCGCCGGGTTGACACTCCTTCCCGCGAACGGGTACCCTACCGCATGGAAGCCATGACGTACCGCGCCCGCGTCTCCCCGGTCCCCGGGGCCGGCCGGAAGACGCGGGCGCGTCTCGTGCCTCCCCCCGTGTCCGGTGCCGTCTCCGGCACCCCCTCCACCGCCTCATGAGCGACCGTTCCGGCAGGATCCTGAAGGAAGGCCTCACCTTCGACGACGTCCTCCTCGTCCCGGGCCATTCCACGGTCCATCCCGCGGACACCTCGGTCCGGACGCAGCTGACGGCCACCGTGTCCCTCAACCTCCCGCTCGTCTCGGCGGCGATGGACACCGTGACCGAGTCCGCGATGGCGATCGCGATGGCCCGGGAGGGGGGCATCGGCGTGATCCACAAGAACATGTCGATCGAGCGGCAGGCGGAGCAGGTGGACCGGGTGAAGCGCTCCGAGAGCGGGATGATCCTGAACCCGATCACGCTCGGGCGGGAGGCGACGCTCCGGGACGCCCACGAGATCATGGCGCGCTTCTCGATCAGCGGCGTGCCCGTCGTCGAGGAGGAAGATCGCCTGGTCGGCATCGTGACCAACCGCGACCTCCAGTTCGAGACCGACCTCGACCGCGGAATCGCCGAGGTGATGACGGACGAGGAGCTCGTGACCGCTCCGGTGGGCACGACGCTGGAGGAAGCCGAGTCGATCCTGCATCGGCACCGCATCGAGAAGCTTCCCGTGGTCGACGAGGAGGGGCGCCTCAGGGGCCTGATCACGGTGAAGGACATCTTCAAGCGCCGCCGACATCCCGACGCCTCGAAGGACGAGCACGGCCGCCTCCGGGTGGGCGCGGCGGTCGGCGCCTCGGCCGCGGACCTGGAGCGGGCGCGGGAGCTGGCCGACGCGGGAGCCGACGTCCTGGTGATGGATACGGCGCACGGACACTCGGAGGGGGTGCTCCGGGCGGTGGCGCGGCTCCGCGAGGCGCTCCCCGACGTGCAGATCGTCGCGGGCAACGTGGGCACGGCGGAGGGGGCGCGCGCGCTCGTCGAGCGGGGGGCCGACGCAGTGAAGGTCGGTGTGGGTCCCGGCTCGATCTGCACCACGCGCGTGGTCACCGGGGTGGGCCTTCCGCAGCTCACCGCCATCCTGGACGCGGTGGAGGGGGTCGACGGAGGCGTCCCGGTCATCGCCGACGGGGGGATCCGCTACTCCGGCGATCTCGTGAAGGCGCTGGCGGCGGGGGCGAACGCCGTGATGATGGGGTCCATGTTCGCCGGCACCGACGAGTCTCCCGGCGAGACCTTCCTGCTCGAGGGGCGGCGCTACAAGACCGTCCGCGGCATGGGCTCGCTCTCGGCGATGGAGGAGGGGACGGCCGACCGGTACTTCCAGGAGGAGAAGAAGGATCCCAGGAAGCTGGTGCCCGAGGGGATCGAGGCGCGGGTCCCGTACAAGGGCCCCGTGGCCGACACCGTCTTCCAGCTCGTCGGCGGAGTCCGGAGCGGAATGGGCTACTGCGGCGCGGCGGACCTCGAGGAGCTCCGCGGGAAGGGACGCTTCGTGCGGGTCACCTCGGGCGGGCTCCGGGAGTCGCACCCGCACGACGTCCACATCACTCGCGAAGCGCCGAACTACCATCTGTGAGCCGGTGGCTCGCCGTGCCCCTGCTCCTCCTCGCGGGCGGGTGCTCTCTGGGTGAGGGATCCACCGGGCGGTCGCCGGCGCCCCCGCCCGCCGCGCCCCCGCCGTCCGCGACCGCGGAGGGCGTGCCGGCCGGAGTCCTGACGGATCCGGCCGCGGACCCGGTTCTTTCCGCCCCCTGGATGGCCGAGCCCGCCGTGCTGGAGCTGGTGGAGACGTGGGCGGCCAGGTGGCGGCGGGACGGATCGGCGTTCGAGCGGGTGCTCGAGCGCATGGAGGAGCACCGGGGCACGGTCCAGGAGCGCCTCCGGGCCCGGGGGCTCCCGGCCGCGCTGGTCTACCTCCCGCTGGCCGAGAGTCGCTACGATCCGGAGGCGGTGAGCCGCTCCGGGGCGGCCGGGCTCTGGCAGCTCATGGCTCCGACCGCGCGGGGGCTCGGATTGCGGGTCGATCGGAGGGGCGACGATCGGTTCGACCCGGTCCGCTCGACGGATGCGGCGCTCACCTATCTCGAATGGCTGGTGGAGCGCTACGAGTCGTGGCCGCTGGCTCTCGTCGCCTACAACGCCGGGCCCGGCCGGCTGGATCGGCTGCTGGAGACGCACGTGAGCCCGGGGGCGAGGGGCGACGTCGCCTACGTCCGCCTCCTTCCCCACCTCCACGACCAGGCGAGGCACTTCGTCCCGCGATTCGTCGGCGCGCTCCTGGCGGCCGAGGGGTGGGACGGGATCTGGTGGATCCCGGAAGCGGCGGGGCTCGCGGGGAGCCGGTGACGGAGACCGGGAGGGCCGCCGTTCTCCTCGGGCGGCCTCCTACGAGGAGGCTTCCTCCTCGTCCTCCTCCTCCTCCTCGCGGACCCATCGGCCGGAGCGGCCCCCCTCCTTCCTGAGCAAACGGATCTCGCCGAGCACCATTCCCCGGTCGAGAGCCTTGACCATGTCGTAGAGGGTGAGGAGGGCGGCGCTCGCGGCCGTGAGCGCCTCCATCTCCACGCCGGTCGAGCTCCGGATCCGGGCGCGGGTGCGGACGCGGATGCCCGGGAGCGCCCGATCGGGCTCGAACTCCACCTCGATCGAGACGGCGGGCAGGAGGTGGCAGAGGGGGATCCACTCGCCGGTCCGCTTTCCGGCCTGGATCCCGGCCACCCGGGCCACCTGGAGGGCGTCGCCCTTCGGCCCTCCGCCGTCGAGGAGGGTGTCGAGGGTGGCCGCATCCATCCGGAGCGCGCCTTCCGCCTCCGCGGTGCGGCTCGTCTCCTCCTTTCCCGAGACGTCCACCATCCGGGCCCCGCCTTCACGGTCGAGGTGCGTGGGGCGCCGGCCCCGGCCTTCGTCCGTCTGCCGATCGTCACCCGCGGACATCGGCCGCTCCCTCGACGAGGTCTCTCCGGAGGTCCCGTGCCAGACCGGCGACGAGGAGCTGCGGGTTCACGTTCCCGCGCGCCAGGCCCCGGGCCTTCTCGACGGCCTCTCCGGCCCGGGGGATCCCGGCGGCCGGAACGCCGGAGGACCGCGCCAGCTCCTCGAGCGCCTGCCGCGCGTCCGGATTGAGGAGGGGCGCGTCGCTGCCGGACGCGACGGCGGCGAGGTCGCGGAGCCAACCCTCGAGCGAATCGAGGAGGTCGAGGAGGCCCCGCGCGCCCGCCGGCTTGTGCTGGAGGGCCTGGCGGAAGCCGGAGCCGGGACGCGGGTCGAGCGATGCGCGCAGGATCCGGTACGCGTCCCGGCGGGTCTCCTCGAGGTCTCCACCCTCTCCGTCGTCTCCGGAGACGAAGCCGAGCGCCCGACCGATCGAGCCGGCGGAGAGGGCCGCGGCCTTCCCGGCCGCCTCCGCATCCAGCCCCGCCTCCTCTCGCAGGAAGAGCTCGACCTCCTCGCGGGGCAAGGGGGGCACGTGGAGCGGGAGCGTGCGGGAGCGGATGGTGGGAAGGAGCCGGCCGGGCGCGCTCGAGGTGAGGAGGAGGTAGGTGTCCTCGGGAGGCTCCTCGAGGAGCTTCAGGAGGGCGTTCGCCGCCTCCGGGCTCGCGGCCTGCGGGACGAGGAGCTCGGCTTCGGCGAGGAGGAAGACCTGGCGGTCGGCCATCGCCGGCCTGCGGACCGCCGCCCTCCGCAGAGTATGCACGGCCGCGAGGTAGATCCCCCGCGGCTCGTCCGCGCGGTGCACCCCCACCGGCCTGGCTCGGCGGGCCACGAGCGCCTCGGAGCGCGCCTCCTCGAGCGCCTCGGCCTGCTTGGCCGTGGGGCCGGAAGGTGGGCTCGAGAGCGGAAAGTGCCAGTGCAGGTCCGGGTGCTCCAGCCGGAGCGCGAAGCGGCAGGGACGACAGTTTCCGCAGGGGCCTTCCGGTCCCGGATCGGCGCAGAGGAGGAGCTGCCCAATCCACAGCCCGAGCCGCTGCTTCCCGGCACCGGGGGGGCCGTGCAGGAGGAGCGAGCCGGGCAGCGAGTCCGATGCGCGCGCCCGGGCGAGGGAGCGGCGGAGCTCCCGGTGGCCGCGGACGGGGTGCAGCCCCGGCGCCCGCCCGTGCACGTCAGCCACCGGAGGGTGATCTCAGCCAGAGAAGCGGGTCTCGCGCCTCCGGGGCGCCGCCCCCCTCCGGGGCGCGGACCTGGAACTCGATGTGGGGGCCTTCCGGAGTGTCCGTGCCGCCCACCGTGCCGACCACCTGACCCTCGGCCACGTCGCGGCCTTCCACGACGCCGATCTCCTCGAGGTAGAGGTAGAGGGTGTAGAATCCGTCACCGTGGCTGAGGACGACCGTGGGACCGTATCCCTCGAAGGGACCGGCGAGCACGACCCGCCCCTCCCGGACCGCGCGCACCGGAGTCCCGGCGGCGGCCCCGATGCCGACCCCGTTCCAGCGGAGGATCGTCCCATCCGGGCGCCGGTCCCGGCCGAAGCGATACAGGATCTCGCCGTCCACGGGCCACGCGAGCTCCCCCGCGTCGCCGGAGGCCAGCGTGGCTCGCTCCGCCCGCCGCTCCGTCGTACGCCGCCGGGCCTCCTCCTCCCTCCGCCTCTCCTCGAGATCTCCGATCAGGGAGGCCATCCGCCGCTCGTCCTCCTCGAGCGAGCGCAGCCGGTCACGGGTTTCCTCCTCGCGGGAGCGGTACTGCCGGATCGCCGCCTGATGCCGCTGCTCCACCGATCGGAGGTCGGCGACCTCGGAGAGCTTGTCCTGTCGGAGCCGCCCGAGCGCGGAGAGGTTCCCGTCGAGCTCGCGGCTCCGCTCGAGGAGCTGCTCCTCGAGCGCCTGGACGTTCTCCACCAGGGATCGATCGTAGGAGGCGATGAGCCGGAGGTAGCGGTACCGGTTGAGCAGGTCCGCGAACGACTCCGCCCTGAGGAGCACCCCGGCGGAGTGGAGCGGCCCGCGCTTGTAGATGTCGCGGAGCCTGCGCTGGAGGACCGCGCGGCTCTCCCTCAGGCGCTCCCGGGCACGGATCAGGTCGGTGGTGTTCTCCTGGACCCGCTCCGTGGTCGCGTCGAGCTGGAAGTCGATCTCGGCGAGCACCGAGCGCGACGCGCTGATCTGCCGCTCGATGTTGCGGAGCTCTCCGGAGACGTCCCGCACGCGGTCGCGCAGGTCGCTCATCTCCGACTGGAGTCGGCTCCGCTCCTCGCGGATCCGCTCCAGCCGGCGCTCGCTCTCCTGGATCTCCCGTGCCACCTCCCCGTCCTGCCCGGAGAGCGGTCGTGGAGCGAGGACGAGGAGGGGAAGAAGGAGGGCGAGCCCGACGGCCGTGACCCCGGTGCGCGATCCGCGGTGCTTCTTCGGTGGCCTGCCAGGCCTCACCGTACCTCCCGGAGGTATCGGCGCATGGCGAGTCGGCTGGCGAGGAGCCCCATCACGCCGCCCGCGAGGATGCCGGCTCCGATCCACGCCGCGGGGATCCACGACAGCTCGACGAGGAAGCGATCGACCGCCGCCCACGCCATCCAGGTGAGGAGGATCGCGAGGAGACCGCCCGCCACCCCCGAGAGTGCGCCCTCGAGAAGGAAGGGCGCCCGGATGAACGAATCCTTCGCCCCCACCAAGCGCATCACGTAGATCTCGTCCTTCCGGGCGAAGATCGCGATACGCACGGCCGTGCCGATGATGAGGACGGCGACGCCGGCGAACGCCCCGCCGAGCACCGCGGTGGCCACGGCCCCGACCCTGCGGAGCGTGAAGAGCGGCTCCACCCACTCCCGGCCGTAGCGCACGTCCTCTACGAAGGGGTAGGCGCGCGCCCGCTGGAAGACCCGTTCGATCCCCTCCGGGCCACGGCTCTCCGGGACGAGCTCGATCTCCAGGGACGCGGGGAGAGGGTTCATGTCGAGATCGGTGAACACCTCCTGGAACTCCGGCAGCTCCTCGCGCGCCTTCCTGAGCGCCTCCTCCTTCGAGACATAGCGGACGGCCCGCACCTCCGGCATCCCCTGGAGATCGCCGACGGCGAGCTCGACCTCTCCCGACCGGGCGTCGTCGCGCACGAACGCGACCACCTCGACCCGCTCCTCGACCGTCCGGAGCGCCTCGCGGAGATTGTGCGTCGAGACGGCGAAGAGCCCCACCACGAAGAGAGCGAGCCCCATCATCGCCGCCGAGAGACCGGTGAGGAGCGGGGCCCGCCGGAAGCCGGCGAGCGCCTCCCGGAGAGCGTGCGGCATCAGACTCCTTCCAGCGCCGCGGGCTCGGCGGCGGCTCCGGAGTCGTAGACGAGCCGCCCCTGATCGAGCTCGAGCGTCCGAGCGCGAGGAAAGCGCCGGAGGACCTCGAGGTCGTGGGTGGCCATCAGGACGGCCATCCCGAGGGCGTTGATCTCCCAGAAGAGATCGAGGATCCCGCGGCTGGCCCGCTCGTCGAGGTTGCCGGTGGGCTCGTCTGCGAGCAGTACCAGCGGATCGTTCGCCAGGGCGCGGGCCACCGCCACTCGCTGCTGCTCGCCCCCGGAGAGCTGGTGCACCATCGAGCCCGCCTTCGCCGAGAGTCCCACCTGGGCGAGGAGGCGCTGCGAGCGGGGGCGGATCTCGCGTCGGGCGGTTCCCGTGACCTCGAGCGCGAAGGCGACGTTGTCGAGAGCCGTGCGCCCGGGCAGGAGCCGGAACTCCTGGAAGACGTAGCCGACGCGGCGTCGGAGCTTCCAGACGTCGCGATCGGAGAGCCGCTTCGAGGAGAAGCCGCTGACCCGGACCTCGCCGCCGGTGGGACGCTCCGCCATGTGGATCAGGCGGAGGCAGGTCGTCTTCCCCGAGCCGGAGTGGCCGGTCAGGAAGGCGAACTCACCTTTGCGGACGTGGAAGGAGACGCCGTCCAGGGCCGGCTCCTTCCCGTCGTAGATCTTGCTGACGTTCGTGAGCTTGATCATCGGCCTTCACGCATTCTCCGCCAGTCGGACCGCCAGGCGGAGGGCTTCCAGCATGGATCCGTGGTCGGCGACCCCTTTCCCGGCGAGGTCGAAGGCGGTTCCGTGGTCGGGCGACGTCCGCACGAAGGGTAGCCCGAGCGTCACGTTCACGCCACTGCCGAAGGACGCCGTCTTGAAGGCGGCCATGCCGACGTCGTGGTAGGGGGCGACGACCGCGTCGAATTCGTCCGAGAGCGTCCGGACGAACACCGTATCGGCCGGAATGGGCCCGGCCGCCCGGACTCCCTCGGCCGCCAGACGGTCGAGGGCGGGTCCGTACACCCGCTCCTCCTCGTCTCCGAAGAGGCCCTCGTCGGAGGCGTGCGGGTTCAGGGCGCAGAGCGCGATGCGAGGTTCGGGAATCCGCCAACCTTCGCGAAGGGAGCGATGCAGGAGGAGAGTCTGACGGGTGAGCAGTTCCGGAGTCAGTCGGGAGGGGACCTCGCGAAGGGGGAGGTGCGTGGTCGCGAGCAGGATCCGGAGGGGCCCTCCCAGGGAGGTCGTCTCGGCGGCCATGAGCATCCCCACGGTCCTGGCGCCGGTCCACTCCTGGAGGAGCTCGGTATGGCCCGGATGCGGCAGTCCGGCCGCGCGGAGCGAGGGCTTGTGGATCGGGCCGGTCACGATCCCCGAGACCTCACCCTCCAGCGCCGCGCGCACCGCCTCCCGGACGGCGCCCGCGGCCACCCCGCCGGCGGATCTCTCCGACCCGTCGAAGGCGCCGACGGGGCGGTAGTGCATGGGCGCGCGGACCTCGTCGGGACGCATGGAGTCCGGCCCGACCAGGAGGAGCGGGACGTCGGCGCGCTCCGAGTGGAACGTGCGGGCGGCGGCGAGGGCCACTTCCGGCCCGATCCCGCGGGGGTCGCCCAGCGTGACCGCGAGCGACGGGACGGGCCCGTCGCCCCGTGTTGCGGGCCCGCGCGCCCGCATCAGACGCGGATGTCGACGTACGTCCGCTCCCTCAGGTCCTCGAGGATGCTCTCGATGATCCGCTGCTCCCGGAGGCTCTCGCGGATCCGTTCCCGGAGGTCCTCGAGCGTGTACTCGCCGGGCTCGCGGCGGTCGACGACGAGGACGATGCGGAACGCCGTCGAGGCGCCGGTCCCGCTCTCGACCGGTCCCACCGCGTCGCCGGCCCGGGCGTCGACGAGGGAATCGGCCAGAGCTTCCGGCAGCGCCTCTCCGAGACGGGGCAGGGGAACGGTCGCGGTGTCGGGCTCGGGATCGCTCGCGTAGCGGGCCCGCACCTCTTCGAGGTCCTCGCCCGCGGCGAGGGCGTCCCGGGCCTCCATGGCGCGCTCACGCGCCCGCTCCACGTCCGCTTCCGTGAGATCGGGCCGGACGAGGATGTGCCGGATCTTCCGCTCCGCCCCCCGGACCCGGTCCACCCGGATGACATGAAAGCCGAACGAGGTCTCGACGACGTCGCTCACCTGTCCTTCGCGGAGCCGGAACGCGACGTCCTCGAACTCCTGGACGAAGCCGGACCCCCTGCGTACCCAGCCGAGGTCGCCCCCCTCCTGGCGGGTCCCCGGATCCTGCGAGAAGCGGCGTGCCAGGGTGGCGAAGTCCTCGTCTCCCTCCCGGACGAGATCGAGCACGCGCTCCGCCTCGGCCCGCGATTCCGCACGCGCGGAATCGGCGGCCTCCGGTCGCACGACGACCTGCGAGAGTCGGAGCTCCGCCGGCCTTTCCCCGAGCTCGGCCCGGCGGCGCTCGAACGCCTCGCGGATCTCCTCCTCGTCGATCGTGATCGAACCCGTGCGGCGGGCGTGGATCGCGAGGAACTGCTGCTGGAGGAGATCCTGGCGGATCTGCGCCCGGATCGTCTCGCGGAACTGGCTCAGCGTGAGGCCCTGCGCCTCGAGCGCCCGCTGAAGGGCGGACTGGCTGCCGAAGCTCTGGATCCGGCCCTGGATCTCGCGCTGGAGCAGCTCCTCGACCCGCTCCTCGTCGAGCGAGATCAGCGTGTCTCGGAGGGCCGCCTGAACGAGGATCTGCCGTTCGACGAGGCTCTCGAGCAGGTCGCGGCGGAGTCGCTCCACTCCCTCCGGATCGTCGGGGAGATCCCGCCCCTGGGCCTGGAGGCGCAGAATCTCCTCCTGGAGCTGACTCATCAGGATCACGGAATCGCCCACCACGGCGGCGACCCGGTCGACGAGCTGCCCCTCTTCCCCGAAGATGTCGGGTGCCTGGGCCCTGAGGCCGCTCGGAGCGAAGAGGAGGAGGACGGCGGCTGCGAGGGCGGCGCGGGTGGATGGAATCATGGGACTGGATACATCTCCCGCCCCGTCGGTGTTCCCGCGCCGACCCCGGCCGACCGCACCCGAGGGGGGCCTCAGCCCCCCTCCGCCTCGGAGGACGGCGGGGTATCGACCACCGGGGGCACCCCGGCCGGATCGTCGCCCACCCCGGGAGCGGGGTTCGGGACGCCCTCCCCGGGAGCGGGGAGCCCGGGAGCAGCTTGCTCCTGGCCGGCGCCGAGCTGCTCGACCACCCGGTCGACGGCCTCGTCGTTCACCTCCACATCGTACTCTTCGCGGAGCGCGAAGGCGACGCCTCCGAGGGGGATCACGTCCCGGGTGCCCTGCAGGATTCCCTCGAGGTACGACATCACCTCCTGCTGGATCGCCTCCTCGAGGCTCTGATCCTCCCCGGGCGTGACGTTCATGAGGCCGAGCACCTGTGTAGCCTCGACGATGCGCGCCCTCGTCTCCCGGGCGATCGTGTCGCGAGCGGCCTCGGAGGGAGCGTGGCCCGCCTCGCGCGCCGCCTCCACGAGGAGCTCGGTGCGGCCGAGGTCCTGGAGAAAGCCCTCGAGCTGCTCGTCGGGTGCCGCCTCGATCTGGCCTCGGATGCCCGGCGGGCGGTGTCGGATGAACTCCTGGATCTCGCGCGCCGTGACCCCGCCCCCTTCGTACCGGACGAGCTCGCGGGATGCGGCCCTGCGGCTGAGGGTGCGGTCCGGATCCTCGGCGAGCTCACGGAGCGCGTCCACTGCCCCCTCGCGGACCTCGATGGTCTCCAGACGGGGGAGGCCGGCGACGTACAGGGACTCGGCGCTGAGCACTCGCTGCGTCTGCACCCGCTCCCGGAACTGGTCCCGGACCTCGTCGAGGCTCGGCGTCTCCCGCTCCTCGACCCGGATCACGTGCACCCCGAACGGGGTGCGCACCGGATCACTCACCTCACCGGGCTCGAGCGCGAACGCCGCCTCCTCGAAGCCGGCGACCATCTCGCCCTGCTCGAAGAAGCCGAGGTCGCCGCCTTCGGCCGCGGTGCCCCGGTCGTCGCTGTGCTCGCCCGCGAGCTCGGCGAAGTCCGCACCGCCCCGGATCCTTTCGGCCAGATCGGCGGCGAGCTCGACCACGCTGTCCCGCTGTGCCTCGGACGCGTCGTCGGGGACCGAGAGGAGTATGTGGCGTGCGTGTATCCGCGCGCCCGGCGCCTCCTGCTCCCACACCTGCTCAAGCTCCTCCTCGGAGACCGCGGTGTCGGCCTCGGCGAGGATCGATTCCCTCAGCGCGGAGATCATCTGCTGCTCCTCCCGCTGGCGGAGCAGCGCCGACATGTCGAGATGGGAGAGGGTGCTGTCCTCGGCCGCGGCCACGGCCAGCAGCGAGTAGTCGATCCAGAGGTCGGTCAGAGCACGCACGACCTGCGGCTCCGCGGGGACCTGGGACTGCGAGGAGAGGAGGCCGGCGGCCTCGTCGACGGTCAGCTCCATCCCCTCGGCTTCCGCGAGCACGTCGGCGCCGGGACCTCCGAGGTCACAGGCTGCGATCGCGAGTAGGGCGAGGAAGACGAGGGCTCTCGAACGGGTTCTTGGCATGGATTCGTCGGGTTTGATCTGTGAGGTCCTGCTCGGGGGGCGACGGAGGATCCCGGCCATTCAGGCCGCCTCCGCACGCTGCTCCGCGAGCAGGGTGAGCGCTTCCAGGAGGGTTTCGTCCAGGGGACGAACGCCCACCCTCTTCAGCACGAGAGAGAGGGGATCCATCCGCCGCACCTCCACCTCCACCTGTCGGTCCCGAAGGGGCGCCTGGAGGCGCTGGAGCCGCGGGACCACGTTCCGTCCGAAGGTGATGCGGGCCTCGTCCTCGCGGACGAGGATCCTCCGGATTCCCAGACGCCGGCCCAGCGAGCGGAGCGCGGCGGCGGTCAGCAGGCGGTCGGCCTCGGGCGGAAGCGGACCGAATCGATCGGACATCTCCTCCCGGAGCGCGGCCGCCCCGGCAGGGTCCGTCACGCGGGACAGGCGCCTGTAAAGATGCAGCTTCTGGCCCGAATCCGAAACGTAGCCGTCCGGGAGGTAGGCCGGACCCGGGAGCGCGACCTCCGCGAGCGGGTGCTCACGCTCGCCCTCTTCCTCCTGCCGACGCATGCGCGTCACGGTCTTCTCGACGAGCCGGAGGTAGGTGTCGAGTCCGACCTGGTGGGCGAATCCGGACTGGTCGGCCCCGAGCAGGTTTCCGGCCCCGCGCAGCTCGAGGTCGCGGAGCGCCACCGAGTACCCGCTCCCGAGCTCGGTGTAGTGCTCCAGCACCCGGAGCCGCTGCTCCGCCTCCTCGCTCACCTCCTCCGGCGTCAGCAGGTAACAGTACGCCCGCCGGTCGGAGCGGCCGACCCGGCCGCGGATCTGGTAGAGCTGGCTGAGGCCGAAGCGGTCGGCGCGGTCGACGACGAGGGTGTTCGCGTTCGGGACGTCGAGGCCGTTCTCGATGATCGACGTGCATACGAGCACGTCCGTCTCGCCGTCCACGAAGGCGCGCATCGCCTCGTCGAGCTCGCCGGCCGCCATCTGACCGTGCGCGACGTCCACCCGCGCGTCCGGCACGAGCCTGCGTACCCGCTCCGCGACCGTGTGGATCGTCTCCACCCGGTTGTGGAGGAAGAAGGTCTGTCCTCCTCGATCGAGCTCGCGCAGGAGCGCGTCGGTGAGCACGTGGTCGTTCCAGGGGAGGACATGGGTGAGGATCGGCATCCGGTCGCGGGGCGGGGTACGGATCAGGGTGAGGTCGCGGACGCCGGAGAGCGAAAGGTAGAGGGTGCGGGGGATCGGCGTCGCGGTGAGCGTGAGCACGTCGACGGCCGTACGAAGCTTCTTCAGGCGTTCCTTGTGTCGCACTCCGAACCGCTGCTCCTCGTCCACCACCAGGAGCCCGAGATCGGCAAACCGCACGTCCTCCGAAAGGAGGCGATGCGTGCCGATGACGACGTCCACCGATCCCTCCCGCACCCCCGCGAGGATCTCCTTCTGCTCGGAGGGCGTGCGGAAGCGCGAGATGGCTTCCACCCGGACCGGATACTCGGCGAGCCGCTCGTCGAAGGTGTGTCGGTGCTGCTCGACCAGGATCGTCGTCGGGGCGAGGATCGCCACCTGCTTCCCGTCCTGGATGGCTTTGAAGGCGGCACGGATGGCGATCTCGGTCTTTCCGTAACCGACGTCGCCGCAGATGAGCCGATCCATCGGCCGGGGCGACTCCATGTCCGCCTTCACCTCGGTGGTCGCCTTCCGCTGATCGGGCGTGTCCTCGTACAGGAAGGAGGACTCCATCTCCTTCTGCCACCGGGTGTCCGGAGGGTAGGCGTGTCCCTCGGCACGCGAGCGTTCGGCATAGAGGTGGAGGAGTTCCGCCGTCATCTCCTCGATGGCGGCCTCCGTCCGTCCCTTCAGGTTCTTCCATCGCTTGCCGCCGATCCGGTGCACCCGCCGGGGCTCGGCGTCGTCGTCTCCGCCGACCCAGCGCTCGACCAGGTCCAGCCGGTGGACCGGCACCCGGAGGATCTCGCCACCGGCGTACTCGATGGCCAGCGCCTCCAGCTCCTCGCCTCCCACCTCGACGTGCTCCAGGCCGCGGAACCGGCCGATCCCGTGGTCCATGTGCACCACGTAGTCTCCCGGCGATAGCTGGGCGAGGGCGTCCAGGGAGACGGCGCCCCGGAAGCGGCGGCTCCGTCGGATCCGCCGCGTCCTCCGGAAGATCTCGTGATCGGTGAGCACGCGGAGCGGGGGGTCGGAGCACTCGAGGACGAACCCCTCCGCCACCGAGCCGACCATCAGTCGGCTTCCGGTCGGGAGGCTGCCCGGACCGCCGAGGATCTCCTCCAGTCGCTCCACCTGTCCCTCGTTGTCGCAGAGCAGGAGGGTCTCCTCGCCCCGCGCCGACGCCTCTCTCAGGAGGGCCCCGAGCCGGTCCATGTCTCGCTCGATCGCCGGGGGCGGACGGGTCCGGAGCACGTGGTCGCCCTCGTGCCCGGGCACCAGCTCCAGGAGGGGAAAGGCGCGGCGTGCCTTCGCGAAGTCTCCGGGGTCCAGGAAGAGGTCGGCCGGGCCCACCGTCGTCCTCCGCCCGGCGCTCCGGTGGAGCTCGCCCACCCTCTTCCAGCTCCGCTCCGCCTCGTCGTCCCACGTCTCCGGGCCGGCGGAGAGAAGCAGCGCGCCGGCGGGCAGGAGATCGAGGAGGGACCGGGAGACGGCGTCCGCCGCCTCCCCCTCCATCCGCCGGAAGTCCACCGGAAGGACGTGCGCCCGCTCCACCTCTCGGGTGGAGCGCTGGTCCAGGACGTCGAAGAAGCGGATCGAGCGCACCTCGTCGCCCCAGTACTCCACCCGCACCGGCTCGGGGGCACCGAAGGAGAAGAGGTCGACGATCCCGCCCCGGACCGCGAACTGCCCCACCTCCTCCACCACGGACGCTCGCTCGAATCCACGCTCCTCCAGTGCGCTCTGGAGTCGGCGGATGGGGAGATCGCTTCCGCGCTCGATCGTGAGCCGGAGATCGGCGAGACCGCGAGGGATCGGGTTCCGCTCCTGGAGCGCGCGGGGGGTGGTGACCAGGAGGCGGGTCCGTCCGGCGTAGAGCGCCTCGACGGCTTCCACGCGGAGCCCGCCCACTTCCAGGTGGGGCTCGCCCTCCTCGAAGGGGAGCGCCTCGCGCTGAGGGAAGAGGTGGGAGCCCTCCTGCTCGAGCAGGGTCTCCAGGTCGGCCTCGAGCTGGACCGCCGCGGTGGGGCCGTTCGCGACCGCCACCAGAACCCGGTCGGGCACGGCGTGGTGGAGCGCCGCTACGATCGCGGAGGCGGCGGAGCCGCGCGCGCCACCGACCGTGCGCCGCTGGCGGGGGCCGGGAAGGTCGTCCACGAGCGAACGGAAGGCGGCGCACGAGGAGACCGCGGCGGAGATCGGGTCCCGGACGCCCGTGGGGTCGGGATCGTAGGACGGCTGGGCCAGGGATCTCTCCGTTGCGGCGGGTCCGGCCTCTCTCGGGCGGGGGCCTCGAGCGGCGGGGCGTTCCGGACGGCCGAGCGGCTCCCGGCCCGCCCCGTCCTGCGGAGGATCGGGTACCGTACAGGCCCGCGCGGGTTCCCCTGGACCGGTGTCCCCGGCTGGCGGTCGGGGGTGTCCTCGGTCGGGGACACGGGAAGGCCCGGCGGGCACCGATCCGTCCCGCAGATCGGGAGTTCCGGGCCGCGTCCCGGGTGGCACGGCCCCTGCCCCTTCGACACGGATGTCCTCGCCCGTCGGAATCCGGAGATCCATGATTCGCTCGCTCTCCTCTCCACTCGCCTGGGCCGCTCTCCTCCTGGCGGCCGCTCCGGCACTCGCGGCAGCCCAACAGGCGGCCACGGCGGCTCCCGAAGCTCGCATCCGCATCGATCGGGGCGAGGAGCCGGTGGTCCAGCGCGGTGAGCGGGTGGCGGTCGAACTGCAGGTGAGTCCCTCCGCGTACGTCGCGGTCTTCCAGATCGACACCGACGGGAGCGCGCGCCTCGTTCATCCGCGGGATCCCCTCGACGACTCCTTCGTCCGTGGCGGACGGCAGCACCGTCTCCTCGTCGACGGAGCTCCCTTCTGGATCGTGGACGACGCGCCGGGCGTCGGCTACTTCTTCGTGGTCGCCTCGCCCGAGCCGCTCGACTTCTCCCGATTCCGCCACCCGGGATCCTCGCGGGGCTGGGACCTGAGCCGGATCGGGCGCCGCGTCTACCGCGACCCGTACGTCGCGATGGACGACTACGTGGCCGCGCTCATCCCGGATTGGGAGCGGGTCGCATACGCGCTCGACTTCACCGAGTACCACGTGGACGAGCGGCGGCCGTACCCCCGCTTCCTCTGCTACGACTGCCACGGCTTCCAGCCGTACCGCACGTGGAATCCCTACCATACCCACTGCACGTCCTTCCGGGTGGTCGTCTTCTCGGATCCCTACTACTACCCCGCCCACCGCTACCGACCCGATCGGGTCGTCTTCACCCGTCCGCCGGTACGCGGCCAGCCCCGCTTCGCGTTCAAGGAGCGCGTCCGGGACGAGAGTCCCGCGCCGCTCGTGGTGTCGCACACTCCCGGGCGGGACCGCCCCTCGATTCCGGGCCTTCTGCCTCCGGTGCGGCGGGGAGAGGGGGCGCCCGATGGAGCCGCGCTTCCCGCGGATCGATCCGGGATCGGGATTCCGGTCGGGGAGGGCGGGACGGTGGGACGCGGCTCGGCGCCGGCGTCCCGCGCCCTTCCGGGCCGCCCCGGGGCCGTCCCGCGGCGAGGGGAGGCGAACGAGAGCGCCCCGGAGACGCCGACCGGCCGGCGCACGGCACCCGGGCGGCCGAGCTCCGTCCTCCCCGGCCGCCGGCCCGAGGGCGAGCCGCGCTCCCGTGCGGAGCGGCCCCGGCTCGAGCGGCGGAAGCCCCCGTCCGCCGAGCCTCCAGGCGGGAACGGCGGCCGTCCGGACCCCCGGGCCCGACCCGCCCCGGAGCGCCCCTCCCCTCCGTCGGGCCGGAGCGCGCCCCCGCGCACGCCGCCTTCCCGGACCGGACCCGAGCGGCCGGCTCCTCCGTCCTCCCGGGCCCGCCCCCAGAGGCGGCCCTCGTCTCCGTCCTCCCGGGCGCGCCCCGAGGCCCGACCCTCCGCCCCGCCGAGAGCCCGCCCCGAGCGCCGCCGACCGCCTCCGCAGCGCTCGCAGCCCGAGCGCCGGCCGCCGCCCCGGCGCTCGCCGCCGTCCTGAGGGCGGCGGAAGCGTGCGCCGCCACCCTCTCGGTCTCACGAGGCGGAAGCGGTCGTCGTGCCTCCCTGGGCGGGAGGGCTCGAGTGGGCGGCGGGAGCCGCACCCTCGGGGCGCCGCAGGGGGCACTGCGCAGGAACTCCGGTCCGGGATGGACGGAGGAGGTCGGCCTGCTCGCTACGGCCCCTGTCGGATCCGATCCCTGCTACGCGTCCCGGGGGCGCGGCTCCTTCCGCTAGGATCACCAGCGGAGGGCCCGATCCCCCGCTCCCTTCAGGTGGAGTACCGGAGGGGGTGGCGGCACCCGCTCCCTTCCGGCGAGAAACGGGTGGGTTCTCCGACCGCAGCCGGGCCTCGGACCGGAGAGACATCTTCTCCTACCCGAAGGGAGGCTGCGCCGTCACGCGGCTCCAGGGGCACTCGATCCGTTCACGAGGGAGCTTGCGCCGTCGCGCGATTCCAGGGGCAATCGGCGCGGCGTAGCGAGCGCAGGCTGCCGGGCGAAGAGCGAGGATGCGTCGCGCCGCTTAGCGCGACCCGCAGCAAGCTCCCGGCAGGTAGGGCGCGCGGCCCCGGGAAGCGCGCGACGGGGAGCTTCCTACCGGAAGCTGAAGGAGACCCGCGCGCTCAGCGTATCATAGTCGGCGAAGGCGTACTCGGCGGCGAAATCGAGGAGCAACAGCCGGACCCCTGCGCCCAGCGCGAAGCGGGTGTTCCAGTCCAGCCCCTCGCTGAAGGAGATCGTGGTGCCGTCGGGCGGGAGCGCGGGGTTGTCGTCCGGATTCTCCACCGTGTAGGCGACGTCGACGGTGGCGTCGTTCCACGCACCGGCCGCGTAGAGCCGGAAGAGCCCGAGTCCGACGTGGCCGACGGCACCCACGGACGTTCCCGTCGCGTCCAGGTAATCCCCCACTTCGAGCGAGTGGTAGCCGGCGTACACGGCGACGTCGAAGAGAGGTGTGGGAGTCGGGAAGTACCGGGTCAGCGAGTGCTTCACTCCGACGCCCCACGCGCTCACGCTCCCGATCTCGTCGTCGACCTCGATCGAGGGGAGCAGGCGCCCGGAGACCTCGGTTCCGAAGCCGATCCCGACGCCTCCCTCCAGGAAGGCGAGCGGAACACCGGTGAGGTCCAGCCCCTCCGGGAAGGTGATGCGGAAGTCGTCGGGATCCTCACCGGCGTCGACGATCGCCTGGCGGAACTCGCCCTGAGGTTCCAGGACCGCACCCGGACCGGCTCCCGCGACGGTCGGCGAGAAGCCGCTGCCCGTGGTCCCGTACGGATCCTGGAAGGTGCGGTCGTCGAACTCGACCGTGCCCGGAAGCACCGGTCGGAAGCGCTCCGCCTCGGAGGGCGGGAGGGCGGCCATCACGCGGACGCCGATGTCGAAGCCGAGCCGCCCGTGCACCGACGCGCGGTCCTCGACGCCCGCGTTCAGCGCCGATCCGAGCCCGACGACGACGGGTTCGACATAGAGGCGCGCGTTGTCGAGGGCGAGCAGGCCGAGACGCTCCCGGACGTCCTGGGAGGTCGCCGGTGCCGGGAAGAGGAGAAGGAGGAAGAGGAGAAACGGGATCCTTCGCATGGAGACCCTCCGCGGGGGTGGCTGTCCGGGTCTGGACTGCATGGTCGAGGCCACCGTCGTCCGGTGTCGATCCGGCGGGCCACGGCAGGCAGGTGGATTGAGGGGGGTCGCCGGCGACGTTAATTTACAGGGCTGCCGACCTAGAAGGCCGTTGAAGGAGTACAGTGGGTCGCGCACAGGGGTCTTGCGGGACCC
>CAYPDV010000021.1:0-40955 GCA_964409525.1 uncultured Gemmatimonadaceae bacterium | reverse complement strand
CCGCTGCCGGTCCACGATGAAGTTCATCACCTTGAGCATCGTCTGGCGCCGCTGCTCGATGGCCTGGATCATCCAGTTGGCGCTGTTCAGCTTGCTGGAGATGAACTCCTTGTTCTTCCCCCGATACTTGCTCTTGTCCCTCGCCACCTCGCGGTAGGCCCGGGACAGCCGTAGCCTCGGCAGGTTCGTGTCGTTCACGAAGACCATGTACTCGCCCGCGATGCGATCGACGATGAGATCGGGGATGACGTAGCGCTCCGGGTCGGCGGAGTGCTTGAGACCGGGCTTCGGATCCAGCTTCGCGATCCGGTCCGACGCCTCCTGCACCTCCTTCGGCGAGATGCTGAGGCTCTTCGCGATATCCGACCACCGGTGGTTGATGAGATCGTCGAAGTGCTCCTCGACGATCCGGTACGCGAGAGTGTCCTCCTGGTCGGTCTTGCGGAGCTGGATGAGGATCGACTCCCGGAGCGAGCGCGCCGCGACCCCGGGCGGATCGAAGTCCTGGATCTTCTCCAGCATCGCCTCCGCCTCCTCCATCGTGTAGGGGCGGAAGAGCTCCTCGACCTCCCTGAGCTCGGTCGAGCGCTCCGGCTCGTCGAGCTCCTCGGCACGCTGTCGGGCCACCGATCCGAGATCGTCGAGCCAGGCGTTCGCCCCCTCGACGACCTCCTCCAGCGAGCACGAGAGGGAGCCGTCGTCGTCGACGTTCCCGATGATCTCCTCACCGATGCGTGTCTCCCGCTCCGTCAGCGAGAGGAGCCGGAGCTGCTCTTCGAGGAAATCGTGCAGGTCGTCGGACTCGACGGCGGTCGGCTGGTAGTACTCCTTGTGCTCGTACTGCTGCTTCCGCCCCCCGGCGTCGAAGCCGTCGAGGAGGATCTCCTCCCAGTCGATCTCCTCTTCCTCGGGGGCCTCTTCCTCCACTTCCGGCTCTTCCTGGACATCGGCCTCGGCCATCTCCAGGAACGGGTTCTCCGCCATCTCCTGCTTGAGGTGCTGGTGGAGATCGAGAAGCGGCATGTACAGGAGCTCCATCGCCTGATACAGGCGAGGGTTGATCTTCATCTCCTGCTTGAGCTCCTGTGCCTGATGAAACTTGTGGTTCATGGCACTCATACGGGAGCCCCTGGGCGTGCGTATCTCTGGCGCATCCGCTCGGTGAGCGTGGGACCGAGGTAGAGCTCGGCGACGTCCTCGTCCCATACGAGGTCAGGAACCGTGCCACTGATTCGAATGCGTCCCTCGTACATGATATAGGCGCGATCCACGATGTCGAGCGTCTGTTCCACGTTGTGGTCCGAGATGATGACTCCAATCCCGCGGTGCTTGAGGCCCGAGACGATCTGCTGAATGTCGTTCACGGCGATCGGATCGATCCCCGCGAAGGGCTCGTCCAGCAGGAGGAACTTCGGCCGCTGCACCAGCGCTCTCGTGATCTCGAGGCGACGGCGCTCGCCCCCGGAGAGGGAGTACGCCTTGCTGTCCCGGAGGTGCTCGATCGAGAGCTCCCTGAGCAGGAGCTCGAGGCGGGACTTCCGCTCCTTCTTCGGAAGATCGAGCGTCTCCAGGATCGCGAGGACGTTCTCTTCGACCGTCAGCTTCCTGAACACCGACGGTTCCTGCGCGAGATATCCTACCCCGCTGCGAGCCCGTTGATACATGGGCACGCCGGTGAGATCCTGGCCGTCCAGCGCCACGCTGCCGGCGTCGGGGGGGATCAGCCCGACGATCATGTAGAAGGTCGTGGTCTTCCCCGCCCCGTTCGGTCCGAGAAGGCCCACGATCTCGCCCTGGGTGACCCCGATGTCGACGTCATCGACCACCTTCCGCTTCCGGAACGCCTTCGTGAGCCCGCGGGCCTGGAGGCGGCTCTCGCCGTCCCGCCTCCCGGCCGGCGCACCGGGCTCCGCGCGGACCTCTCCAGCGGCCTCGCCCCCCTGGAGGATCCACACCCGCTCCTCGAGCTCCCGGACGAGGTCCTCGCGCTCCTCCCGCACCGCCCCCCAGAGCGGAGGCGCTACGGCGAGCTCCTCCCAGGCCTCCTCCTCGGGCTCCCTCCGGGCGATCCCGGATCTCTCGAGGCGCCCGAGCACCTGCTCCTCGAGGTACGGCGCGAGCGCTTCGACCTCGGTGAACCGCTTCACCGCGTCCTCGCCGCCCGGCTTGAGGGACAGGAGCTCGTAGGCGTCCCGCACGGACGCCACCCACTCGCCCCGGTCCACCCGGCCCTCCGGTCCGGCCCGGGTGAAGAGCTGACAGAGGGCCACCGCGACCGAGACGTCGTGGGGATGGAGCTCGTCGAGGTACGCCTCGAGCTCGGCGCGGCTCCTCACGGTGCCTCTCCGGAGTCTTCCCCGACGTCCGTCTCACCCCCCTCCTCGCCGTCCTCCTCGCCCGCCGGGGGAGGAGCGTCCCTCCGCGCCCGCGCCTCGAGATGGATCCCGCGGTCGAGGTCCTCCACCTCGAGACGCGCGATCTCCTCGCCCTCCAGCACGATCCGGATCGACCGTCCCACCACGTAGGAGGCGGACGGGAGGTCGCGCCCCGGCTCGAAGTCGGCGTCGGAGGGCTCGATCCGGTAGAGGCTCCGGGCGTTCCCGGTCGCCAGGAGCTCGTCCAGCCGGTAGCGCCTCTCCTCGTCGGCGGCCTCCGTCCCGGGAGCGGCGTCCGGAGGGGGGGCGGCGTCCGGCTCTCGCTCCGCGTCCGGCGTGACCGGCTCGAAGAGCGCGACCACCGTATCGCCCTCGATCCAATCCGTTCGGAGGATCTCCGGAGCCTCCGGCACGTCGAGCACCTCGCGGCCGGTACCCTCGGCGCGGGCGCCGCCGACGGCCGTCAGGCTCCGGAGCTCGCCTCCCGGCGATCGCACGTCGATGGAATCGGCGTCGAGCACGTACTCCTCCGTCACCGCGAGCGCGCGGCCGGCTGGAGGCGACGCCCCCGAGTCTCCCACGGCGACGAGACGCTCCAGCTCCTGCGCTTCGAAGAAGAGCCGGATCGTGCCGGCGTCCAGCCGGAGGTCCTCGCCCACGAGCACGGCCTCCTCCCGAGCCGTCACCTCCCGGATCTCGTCGTCGGGCAGGAGGAGCACGATGGTCCGCCCCTCGAGGCTGAGATCGACGCGTACCACACGCGCGTCGCGCCGGAGCTCCATCCTGGAGCGGTCCCGCAGGTACTCCAACGTGTCGGCGGAAGCGTCGAGCGAGTCGCCGCGCTCCACCACCACGTCGCCCGTGGCGAGCATGTACTCCTGCCCGCGGAAGTGAAGCCGATCGGCCTCCACCTCGTACGGCTCGGCCCCCGGGGCGTCCGCCGGGACGTCGGAGGGGTCGTCCGGGGGGTCGTCGGCGGCTTCGTCCACGACGATCACGGTGTCCTCCGCGAGAGTATCCTCCTCCAGGAGGTCGTCCGACCTCTCCGGGTGGAGGGTGGCGCGGGGGCGCTCCCCCGTCACCGTGAGCTCGCCGGTCTGTCGGGCGGGGCCGGGGCGGAGCAGGAGCAGCGAATCGCCCCGGATCACCGACCGATTCACCTTGTCGATCAATACCGGCTCTCCCCAGGCTCGGAGCCGCCGCTGCTCCTCGAAGTAGTTGGCGCGCTCGGCGGTGAGTCGGGACTCCGCGTCGTCGAAGAAGACGTTCCCGATGAGCTGGGTGAGCCGGGTCGCCTCGAAGACCACCGCCGAGTCCGCCTCGAGGCGGGTGCCGTCCCGGCAGCGGATGCGGGGGAGGCCCACGTACGTGATCCGGCTCCCGCCGCCCGCGGCGATGCTCCGCACGGCACGGCTGTCCACGAGCTCGCAGCGGTCCGGCCCTCCGGCGACCGGGCCTTCCTGGGCGCCCACCCCGGGCGCCGCCGAAGCGAGGAGCACACCGGCGAGGAGACCGACTCCGAGGAGCCTCCTCACGGGGCGCCCCCCGCCCCGTCGGGGTCGATCGTGCCCCGGCCCCGCCGGACCAGCACGTCGGTGAAGTCGAGATCGCTCTCGAAGGAGCTTCCCACGAAGCGCTCGCCGCCCTCGATGAGGACGGTGGTGGTGTCGCTCCAGATCCGGTCCGCCCGCGGGTCGTAGTGGAGCTCCTCCGTCTCGATGCGGCGACCGTCCGTGTGGATGATCAGGATGACGTCACCCTCCGCCCACATGCGGTTCGTGTCGGAGTAGAGCCCGCCCCGCTCGGCCGTCACCTCGCCCTTCGGCTCACCGGTGTCCGTGAAGGTCGTGAGGTGGAGGTCGCGGAGGGCGACGAAGGAGGAGTCCCGGTAGAAGTACGCCGTATCGGCGGTGAGGACCCCCTCCCGCACGCCCTCCCGGGTGAGCTGATGGCGGATCTCGTAGGCGACGTTGTCCGCGTCCAGCGCCAGGGTCTCACGCGACGCGACCGGCGTCGGGTCCGCATCGCCGCAGGCGGACGCCGGACCGGCCAGGAGGGCCGTCACGAGCACCGCGGCGAGGGCCGCGGGCGGGCGCTCGCTCATACCCCGCACGGAAGGGCGCCCGCTCACACCGCCCCCGAGCGCATGAGGTCGTGGAGATGGACGATCCCGACCAGGCGACCCTCGTCCTCGACGACCGGGAGCGCCATCACCCCGTGCTCCTCCATCCGGTGCACGGCGCCGGCCGCGAGCTCGTCGGGGCGTGCGATCTTCGGCTCCCGGGTCATGACCTCCCGCACGGCCACGTCGAGGAAGTCGTCCCGCTTCTCCATCAGGCGGGTCAGGTCGCCCGCGGTGACGACGCCGACGACGTGCCGGCTCCCATCCACGATCGGCACGGTCCCGCGCATCTCGGCCAGCGGCACGATGAGCTCGCGCATCGGCACCTCCTCGCCCCGCCACGGATACTCCTCCCGCACCATCACGTCGGAGACCCGGAGCGTGAGCTTCCGGCCCAGGGATCCCCCGGGGTGGATGCGTGCGAAGTCCTCCGGCCGGAAGCCCTTCTCCTGGAAGAGCGCGATGGCGAGCGCGTCGGCCATCGCGAGGGCGGCCGTCGTGGAGGAGGTCGGCGCCAGGTCCATCGGACAAGCCTCCTCGGCCACCGAGCAGTCCAGGACCGCGGCGGCGTAGCGGGCCAGCGGCGAATCCGGACGGCCCGTCATGGCCACGATCGGCACGTCCATCCGGACCAGGTGCTCCATGAGGCCGGTCAGCTCGTCCGTGGCCCCGCTCTTGGAGATCAGGATCGCGACGTCGTCGCCCGAGATCAGCCCGAGGTCGCCGTGGAGCCCCTCGACCGGATGGAGGAAGTTGGCGGGCGATCCCGTCGAGGTGAGCGTGGCGGCGAGCTTCCGTCCGATGATGCCGCTCTTGCCGATACCCGACACGACCACGCGGCCGGACGCTTCACGGAGGATCTCCACCGCCCGCACGAACTCTTCGCCGAGGCGCCGCTCCAGGGCCGAGACCGCGGCCGCCTCGAGGCCGAGCACCCGACGCCCCTCCTCCAGGATCCGCTCGGGCCCCGGGGTCGCCTCCACCGGGCGGCCGCCCGGGCCGTCAGCCGCCGCGGGCACGGACGTACGCCTCCACCTGGCGGTCCCACTCGTCCCGCGCTCCGAGGAGCGCCTGACTGAAGGCCCGGACGGCTCCGTTCCCCCCTTCGAGCGGACAGCTCCACCGAGCCGCGGCCGCGATCTCGGGCACGGCGTTCGCCACCGAGACGGGCAGCCCGACCTTCCGGAAGACCGGGAGGTCGGCCAGGTCGTCGGCCATCATGGCGACCTCCTCCCACCCGACGCCGTGCCGCTCGAGGAGATCCTCCACCAGCGGGAGCTTGAACCCTCCCGCGTCCTGGTGGACCTCCTCGATCTCGAGCTCGCGCGCCCGGAGCGAGGTCGCGGGCGAGGGGCGCCCGGAGACGACGGTGACCACGATCCCGGCCTGCTGGAGCATCTTGATCCCGAGCCCGTCCTGGATGTCGAAGCGCTTGATCTCGACCGTCTCGCCCGCGGGCGTGGCGCCGAGCAGGACGCCGCCGTCGGTCAGGACCCCGTCGACGTCGAGCACCACGAGCCGGATCCGCTCGGCCAGATCCGCCGGGATCCCGCCTCCTCGCCGGAGCAGCTCGCCCCCGTCCGGAGTCGTCACCCCGGCCCTCCGGCGGACGCCGCGGTGGTCCCGTCCGCCTCCGCGGGAACCTCGTCCGCCTCCGCTACCACCCTCCGGAGCGCGAGCACTCGCTCGAGGAGGGGCCGGAGACGCTCCAGCGGCAGCATGTTCGTCGGATCCGAGGGCGCCGTGCGCGGACGCGGGTGGGTCTCGAGGAAGAGGCCGTCGCAGCCCGCGGCGACGGCGGCCCGCACCAGGGGCGGGATGAACTCGGGATCACCTCCCGACGAGCCCTCCGCCCGTCCCGGACGCTGCACGGAGTGCGTTCCGTCGAAGACGGCCGGCACGCCGCACGCTTCCCGGATGCGGGCGAAGGAGCGCATGTCCACGACCAGGTTGCCGTAGCCGAAGAAGGTGCCCCGCTCGGTGACCGCCACCTCGGAGGCGCCCGCGGCCGTCGCCTTCTCGACCGCGTACTCCATCTCCTCGGGGCCCATCCACTGCCCCTTCTTGATGTTCACCGCTCTCCCCGTCTCACCGGCGGCCACCAGGAGGTCGGTCTGCCGGCAGAGGAAGGCCGGGATCTGTAGCACGTCGGCGACCTCGCCCACCACGGCGGCCTGCGGGGGCTCGTGGATGTCGGTGATCACCGGGAGCCCCGTCTCGTCCCGGACGCGAGCCAGGGATCGGGCCCCTTCGCCGAGCCCGGGCCCCCGCGGCGACTGGAGGCGCGAGCGGTTCGCCTTGTCGAAGGACGCCTTGTAGACGACCGGAAGATCGAGGTCGGCGGAGAGCGCCGCGAGGGCGTGGCCGATCTCCAGGTTCAGCTCGTCGCCCTCCAGCACGCAGGGCCCGGCGAGGAGGAAGAACCGATCGAAGAGCATGCGCTCAGCTCCCCACGGTACCGACGGGTGCGCCCCGCCCGGCGTCCTCGGAGGTCCCGATTCCGGCGTGGCGCGCGGCCGCGGCGACGAAAGAGGCGAAGAGGGGGTGCGGGCGGGTGGGACGGCTCTTCAGCTCGGGGTGGAACTGACATCCGACGAACCAGGGGTGCTCGGAGAGCTCCACCATCTCCACCAGGTGGGCGTCGGGCGAGAGGCCGCTCAGCACCAGCCCGTGCTCCTTGAGCACGTCGCGGTACCGGTTGTTCACCTCGTAGCGGTGCCGGTGCCGCTCGCTGACCTCCGTGGCGCCGTAGATCGCAGCCGCCCGGGAGCCCGGCTCCAGATCGCACGGATACGCCCCCAGCCGCATGGTCCCGCCCTTGGTCGTGATGTTCTGTTGCGAGTCCATCAGACAGATGACCGGATCGGGAGACTCGGTGGCGAACTCGTAGGAGTGCGACTCCGTGAGCCCACAGACGTTCCGCGCGAACTCGATCACCGCACACTGGAGACCCAGGCAGATGCCGAAGAACGGGAGCTCCCGCTCCCGGGCCAACCGGATCGACCGGAGCATCCCCTCCACACCACGCGGTCCGAAGCCGCCCGGGATGAGCAGCCCGTCGTGCTCGGCGAGCCGGGCCTCGCCCCCGTCGCCCTCGAAGTCCTCCGACGAGAGCCAGGAGATCTCGACCCCGACGTCGTGGGCGATCCCGCCGTGGATCAGTGCCTCCTGCACCGACTTGTACGAGTCCACCAGCGCCGTATACTTCCCGACCACCGCGATGCGGACGCGGCCGCGGGAGGGGTGGACGATCCGCTCGACCATCCCGGTCCATCCGGTGAGATCGGCCTCGGGCGCCTCGATGCCGAGCCGCCGGAGCACGTAGTCGTCCAGGCCCTGCTCCCGGAGCTCGAGCGGCACCTGGTAGATGCTCTCGACGTCCAGGGCTTCGATCACGCCCTCGAAGTCCACGTTCGTGAACAGCGCGATCTTCTTCCGGATGTCCTCGTCGAGGGGATGCTCGGTCCGGCACACGACCACGTCGGGCTGGATCCCGATCTCCATCAGCTCCCGCACCGAGTGCTGGGTCGGCTTCGTCTTGAGCTCGCCCGCCGCCGCGATGTAGGGGACGAGCGTGAGATGAATGAAGAGGACGTGCTCGCGACCGTGGTCCTGCCGGAACTGCCGGATCGCCTCCAGGAAGGGCAGGCTCTCGATGTCGCCCACCGTGCCCCCGACCTCGGTGATCACCACGTCGTGGCCCTCCGAGAGGAAGCGGATCCGCTCCTTGATCTCGTCGGTGATGTGGGGGATCACCTGGACCGTGGAGCCGAGATAGTCGCCCCGGCGCTCCTTGGTGATGACCGACTGGTAGATCCGCCCCGTGGTGATGTTGTTCGCCTGCGAGAGCGACGCGTCGATGAAGCGCTCGTAGTGGCCGAGGTCGAGGTCGGTCTCGGCCCCGTCGTCGGTCACGAAGACCTCACCGTGCTGGAAGGGCGAGAGCGTGCCCGGGTCGACGTTGATGTACGGATCGAACTTCTGGAGCGTGACCCGGAGCCCCCGCTCCTTGAGCAGGCGCCCGAGAGAGGCCGCCGCGATTCCCTTCCCGAGCGAGGAGACGACCCCGCCGGTCACGAAGAGGTACTTCGTCGGCCGCTCGGTGGCGGGAGTGTGCGGCGTCGTCACGGTGCGTCCTCCTGAGCCTCGTCGGGCGGGGTCGGTTGGCGGTGTGCTCTAATCGTCGGCGGAAGCGGGTGCGGACGCGGCCACGGGAGCGCCGCCGAGCTCCTCGAGCCGCTTCTCCATGCGGACGGCGTCGGCCGGCGTGTCCACCCCCGGGTCCGCCGGTCCCACCACGGCCACTCCGATCCGGATCCCCGCCTCGAGCGCACGGAGCTGCTCGAGACGCTCCAGTTCCTCGAGCGGGCTGGCCGGCTGGGCCACCCATCGGAGCAGCGCCTCCCGCCGGTAGGCGTAGATTCCAAGGTGCCGGAGGAAGGGCGCCCGGGCCAATTCCTCCGGTTCCGGCTTCCCGTCGCGTTTGAAGGGGATCGGCGCGCGGGAGAAGTAGAGGGCCCGCCCGTCCACGGCGCGGGCGACCTTCACCGCCGCGGGATCCTTCCGGACCTCCTCACGCTGGAGGGGCGTGGCGCACGTCCCGACCTGCCAGCCGTCCTCCACCAGGTCGACCGCCGCCCGCAGGTGATCCTCCTTCAGGAGCGGCTCGTCGCCCTGGATGTTGACCACCACGTCGTACCCGGCGTACGACGGGCGTCCGGCCACCTCGGCGATCCGGTCGGTGCCCGACGGGTGCTCGGGAGAGGTCATCTCCACCGGTGCGCCCAGCCTGCGGCACACCTCCGCCACCCGCTCGTGGTCTGTGGCGACGACCACCCGGTCGAGGAGGCTCATCCGCTCGACGCGGCGCCACACCCACTCGATGAGAGGCCGTCCGAGCAGGGGGTAGAGCGGCTTGTCCGGAAGGCGTGTGGAGGCGAGGCGGGCGGGGACGATCCCAAGGATCCGGTCGCTCACGAAGGTCCCTCGACGGCCGTCTCGGAGGTGCCGCGCAGTGCAATTTCCACGCCATTCAAAGTAGCCGGATCCGCCGGCTGCCGGCAAGGCGCGACGGGCTCACCCGACGGTGCGCAGTCGGTGCCCCTACGGCGAGAAGTCGCGGGTCGACGACCGGCCGTCGACCCGGGTCACGCGGACGCGGTAGCTCTCGTTCGCCTCCAGCGGACCCTCGTCCACCTCCTCCTCGGCTCCGGCGGGGCTCGTGCCGTGGGTCACGGGCGGCGGGAAGCCCGCGTCCTGATCGGTGGCCACGATCCTCCACATCAGGAGCCCGTCGTCGATCCGCTCCACGCTCACGCGGAACCCGTTGGCTCCCGGCCAATCGAAGCGGGGCGGGGTGTCCTCGGTCACGGTGACCGTGAAGTCGCCCCCGCCGGTATCGTCCACCACGAGCGTCGTCGCCGACCCGTCTCCGCATGCCCCGAGCGACAGCCAGAGGGCCGGAGCCAGGAGCGCCGTGGCCGGGATGCGCGTATTCATTTAAGTCCACTCCTCGTGCGGTCTCGAAGGGCCCGCTCCGCGTGCGTCGCCGGACCGGGCGAACGCCCTCCCGCTCCGGATCCGCACGCCTCCTCTGCGATCCGACGTTGAAGAGCGGCCTACCCCCCGAAACCGCAGGAAGCCTGCCACGGAGGCGCGAGGAGAGGTGGCACGAGCTCGGCCGGCGCAGGGGCGACTCGGAAGCCGGCCGGCTCAGGGGCGGCTCAGAGGCGGAGGAAGTTCGCCAGGAGCGTCCGCCCTTCCTCGGAGAAGTGGGACTCGGGATGGAACTGGACCCCCCAGACCGGATGCTCCCGGTGGCGCATCCCCTGGATCTCGCCCTCCTCCTCGCCTTCAGCGGTCCACGCCACCGGCTCGAGCGCGGGTGGGAGCGCGGCCGCGTCGGTCACCAGCGAATGGTAGCGGGCGACGGTCACCGGAGACGGGATCCCCCGGAAGAGCCCCTCGCCGAAGTGGCGGATCGGCGCGGTCTTCCCGTGCATGACGCGGCGGGCTCGGATCGTGCGGCCCCCGTACGCCTCGCCGACGGCCTGGTGGCCGAGACAGACGCCGAGGATCGGGGTGGAGGCCCCGAGGGAGCGGATCACCTCCACGCTCACTCCGGCCTCGGCGGGGGTGCACGGACCCGGAGAGATCACGATGCGCTCCGGGGCGAGCGCCACGATCTCGTCCACGGTGCGATCGTCGTTCCGGAGCACGAGCGGCTCCGCCCCGAGCTCGCCCAGGTACTGGACCAGGTTGTAGGTGAAGGAGTCGTAGTTGTCGATGACGAGGAGCATGGGCGCCGTACCCGTGCGGGATCGACGACGTTCCGGACCCTTCGAGAGGTTGTCGGCTAGGCCGCGCAGTCCGGGCAGACACCGTGGAGCACGAGCTGGTGCTCCTCGAGGGTGAAGCCGTCCGGGACCAGGCGGTCGATCCGCTCGGCGCACCCCTCCACCTCGAAAGCCCCCTCGCAGGCACGGCAGAGGAAGTGGTGGTGGTGCGGCTTTCCGGCACGCTCGTAGCGGGCCGGCTCGCCCGCGAGCTCGACCGTCTGCAGCCACCCGGCCCGGTGCAGCTCCTTCAGGTTCCGGTAGACGGTCGCGATCCCGAGCGTGGGAACCCGTCGACGACCCGCTCCGAGCACCTCCTCCGGGGTCAGGGGCCGGTCCGCCTGGAGGATGGCGTCGCGGATCGCCCGACGCTGGGGTGTGTCCCTCGTCATCCGATCCCCTCCTCGTATCCGAGTCCCTCCTCGTGCGTCGAACGGGCCGCGAGAAGGCATTCACCCTCTTCCCGGCAGTGCACGCGGTGGAGAAGCCAGCCGTTCCAGAAGGCCCCGGCGGCCGTGAGACCCCCGCCGAGCGCGGCGGCCCACTCGTGCGGCAGGGGTCCGACCGCACCGCGGATCGAGAACGCCCACAGCGTCAGGCCCGCCAGCGCCGGAAGGAGGGGGGCGTCGCGACCGTGATGCGGGCGGCTCCGATGGATGACGCCGAGCACCAGCACCACGGAGAGCACCAGGATCACGGTCTCCACGGCCGCCTCGAAGCGGAGGAAGGGGAGCACGGAGACGAGCACCGGCGTCAGGAGACAGTGGACCCCGCAGACCAGCGGGAGCGCAGCGGCCCAGCGGTCTCCCGATCCGGGAGAGACAGGCTCTCGGTGGGCGTCCGGGGCGGCGGCCATCGGCGGCGGTGTGGGACGTGCGGCCGGGGGACGGCGGTGCGCCGGCTCCCGAGAATCGACTCTCGAATGATAACCGGTTCTCGATCGGGCGTCGACCGGGGTCCCGGTCGGGTCAGTAGTCGACCGGCCGGAGGTAGGACTCCCCGATCGCCGAGGACGAGAGGAGGGCGACGGTCGGCGTCCGGCGTTTCCAGTGGGTGCCGCCCAGGCGCTTCCGCACCGTCTCCACGTCGTCCGGATCGAAGCCGGCCGTGACCAGCTCCTCCGGCCGGAACCCGTGGAGGAGCCAGTGGAGGATCAGGTCGGCCCTGGAGTAGGAGATCCCGAGCTCGTCCTCGTCGTCCACCCCCCGGACGAGCTCGGCGGAGGGCGGCTTCGAGACGATCTCCTCCGGCACGCCCAGATGCCGGGCCAGCGCCCAGACCTGCGTCTTGAACAGGTCGCCGAGCGGATTGACGGGCGGGGAGTCGTCGGCGTGCCAGGTGAAGTAGCCGAGCAGACGCTCGCTCTTGTTGCCCGTGCCGAGCGGGAGCGCGTCGAGCTTCGCGGACTGGTCGAAGAGGATGAGCGCACGGATCCGCGCCGCGACGTTGCCGCGCCGGCGATCGGAGATCTCCGGCTCGTGCTCGTCCACGTACCCGTCGACGAACGACGTGATGTCGATCGTGCGCATGGGGGCGCCGAGCTCCTCCGTGATCCGGGCCGCGTGCTCGAGGCTCTCCGGGGTCGAGGTGGCGTACGGGAGCCGGAATGCGTTGACGTTCCCGGGACCGAGCGCGCGGCACGCCAGGAAGAGCGAGACGCTGGAATCCACCCCCCCCGACACGCCGAGGACCACGCGCTCGAAGCCCCGGCCCCGGATCTCCCCGCGGACGAACTCGACCAGGAGCTCCTCGACGAGGGAGAGGTCGAGATCCAGGACGGAGGCGTCGTCCGGTGAGGGCGTCCCGGTCGCGGGGGGCTCGCCGCCGCCCCCGAGGGCGGTAGCGGAGGGGCCGGATACGCCCCCGCTCCGCGCTTCGTCGAGGGCCCGCGCGAGGTGGGGCAGCGTCTGCTCGAGGTCGGCCAGCAGGGGCGACTCGAAGCGCGCGCGGTCGACGGCCGTCCCGTCGAGCGACGCCTCGACCGTGGCCTCCTCCAGGAACGGGCCCCGCGCCAGGACCCGCCCGTCCGGCCCCACCACCTGGGAGCCCCCCGACAGGAGCTTGCCCCCCTCGGTGCCGACCAGCTGGTTCAGGGCCAGGAAGATCCCGTGCTCCGCCGCCGTCGAGACCGCGAGCCGGTCCCACCGCTCCAGGTTGCCGGGCGGACCTCCCCCGGAGGGCTGGAAGTCCCGGGCGGGCGTGGCGCTCACCACCACGACGAGCTCCGCCCCGCCCACGGCGAGCACGGTCGGGGCGAGGGAGTGCCAGAGGTCCTCGCAGACGAGCATGCCGAGCCGCCCGAAGCGGGTGTCGAATGTCCGGAGCTCGGTGCCGGCCTCCACGAAGCGGGCTTCCTGGAAGATCCCGTACGTCGGGAGGAAGACCTTCCGGTGCACGTGGAGCGGTCGGTACGCGCCCCCGTCCGGGGTCAGATAGGCGGCGCTGTTGTAGATCCGACCCCGCCACCGCTCGTAGAATCCGACCACCACGTCGGGCGAGCCGGATCCGGCGTCCCCCAGCCCTTCGGCGACCTCCTCGACCGGGAGCGCGACCTCCTGCACTCCCCCCTCGAGGAAGTAGCCCGAGAGCGCCGCCTCGGGAAAGACGAGGAGATCGGTTCGCCCCTGGGCTTCCCGCACCCGCTCCCGGATCCGATCGAGGTTCTCCTCCGGACGCGCCTTTCCGGGACGGAACTGCACCAGGCCGAGACGGAGCGGCGGGCGATAGGGGAGCGTGGACATGGCGGGAAGGCGGCGGGCGACGAACGGCGGGACGACGGGAACAAGGTACCGTCGAAGGGTCGCTCTCGCAGGGGCCGTGCCGGGAACGACCCCCCTCGTCCGGGTTATTCCGAGAAGCCGACTCCCTCCCGACCGAGGTCTCCATGATTCGATCCGCCACTGCCCTGCTCCTGCTCCTGGGCCTCCTCCTCCCCGCCGGGGCCGCCGCGCAGACGGCCGGGCAGGACGAGCGCGGGAGCTCCGCGGTGGGTGCCGAGACCCAGATCCAGGTGTTCATGGGCACCTTCCGGGCGGTGCGGGACCTGCACCTCGGCAGCTTTCCCGACTCGATCCTCTGGCAGAAGGCGGTCGAGGGTCTCCTCCGCGAGTTGGACGACCCGTACGCCGCGGTCTTCACGCCGGACGAGTTCGGACAGTTCGAGGAGGAGACGACCGGCAACTACGCCGGGATCGGGGTCCAGATCACGCAGCTCAACGAGGACATCACGATCACCGCGGTCTTCCGCGGCACCCCCGCCGAAGGCGCCGGTCTCCAGGTCGGCGACCGGATCGTGGCGGTCGACGAGGAGACGGCGGAGGAGTGGACCGTCGAGGACGCCTCGCAGCGGATCCGCGGGCCGGCCGGCACCGCCGTCCGCGTGACCGTGGAACGGTCCGGCTACCCCGCGCCCATCCCGCTCCGCATCGAGCGCGACGACGTGCACATCTCGGCGGTCACCGCCGGGTTCCTGCCCGACTCGGTCGCCTACATCCAGCTCGACCGGGTCGCCCGGGGAGCGGCGCAGGAGCTGGATTCGGCCCTCGTGGAGGTGGAGGGCGCGAGGGGGCTGATCGTCGATCTCCGTCGCAACCCCGGCGGGTACCTGGACGAGTCGCTCTACATCGCGGATCTCTTCCTGCCCCGGGGCGTGCGCCTCGCGAGCACCCGAAGCCGAGCGGCGCCGGGAGACGACGCGCCGGCCGAGGCGGTGCGCGAGGACGGGCTGGTCGAGGAGACCTTCGACTCCCGGATCCCCCCGCGCCTGCCGGACCTTCCGATCGTCATCCTCGTCGACGAGTTCACCGCCTCGGCGGCCGAGATCTTCGCGGGAGCCCTCCAGGATCACGATCGGGCGCTCGTGATCGGAGAGCGTACCTTCGGCAAGGGCGTGGTGCAGCAGATGGTGCCGCTCGTGGACGGCTATCAGCTCCGTCTGACCACCGGATCGTGGCACACGCCCCTGGGCAGGTCCCTCCAGCGACCCCGGGACCGGCAGGGCCGACCGATCGCGGAGGACCCCGACACCTTCCCGACGCTACGCACCGAGGCCGGCCGCGAGCTCGTCTCGGGAGGAGGGATCTTCCCGGATCTCGAGGTGGGCGACGACACCCTGCGTACGGCCGAGCGGGAGCTGATCGCCGGGGCGGCGAGGGACAGCGTGCCGCTGCCCCTCCGCATCCAGGAATTCGCCTTCACGCAGGCGCAGGAGCTCCGCCGGACGGGAGCGGATCCGGCGATCGAGGCGGAGGCGTTCGACGAGTTCCTGCAGGGGCTCCGCGACGAGGGGCTCGATCCCGAGCTCCTCGAGGACCCCGTCGCGCGGGAGTATCTCCTCTGGAGAGCCCGCGTCAACGTCGCCCTCCGGATGGGTCTGGACGGTGCCGCGACGGAGGTGCGCATGGACCGCGATCCCGTGCTCTCGACCGCCGTCTCGCTCCTGCGCGAGAGCCCGACCCAGTCGGCCCTCTTCGATCGAGCCGTCGAGGAGAGAGAGCTCGGGAGCGAGCGGGCCGCCCGCGAGGGAGGCGGTCCCACCTCCTGACCCCTAGAAGGCCGGTGAGGGTCGCGCCTCGGCCCTCTCAGCCCCGGGGGTGGTGCTTCCGATGCACCTCACGGAGGTACTCGCGATCGAGGTGGGTGTAGATCTGGGTCGTGGAGATGTCGGCGTGCCCGAGTAGCTCCTGCACCGCCGCCAGATCCGCACCGCCCTCCAGCAGGTGGGTGGCGAACGTGTGACGGAGGGTGTGCGGCGAGACCCTTTCGTCGACACCGGCCGCTTCCGCCGCCGCCCGGACCACGCTCCAGACGGTCATCCGGGACAGGGGGCGGCCGCGCTGGCTCAGGAAGACGTGTCCCTCTCCGCGTCCGGACTCGAGACCGGGTCGTACGTCCCGTAGGTAGCGCTCCAGGGCCCGCCGGGCCGGGCCGCCCACGGGTACGAGTCGCTCCTTCGCCCCCTTCCCGAACACGGTGAGGAAGCCCTGGTCGAGGGCGAGGGCGGTCCGGGTCAGCCCCACCAGCTCCGAGACCCGCACGCCGGTCGCGTAGAGCACCTCGAGGATCGCCCGGTCCCGCCAGTAGAGCGGGTGATCCGGATCGGGTGCCTCCAGGATCGCCTCCATCGCCTCCCTGCTCAGGACCGCCGGGAGGCTCCGTCCTACCCGCGGCGAGTCCATACGCTCGGTCGGGTCCGCCTCGAGCACCCCCTCCTCGAGGAGGAAGGCGAAGTAGGTCCGTACGGCGGACTGGGCCCGGCGGATCGAGGAGGCCGCGAGCCCGCGGTCCTTCAGGTGGTAGACGTACTCCCTCAGATCCCGGTGATCGACCCCCTCCGGCGCGCCGACGCCGCGCTCCTCCACCAGGAATGTCAGGAGGCGGTCGAGGTCCCTGTGGTAGGCGGTGATCGTCCGCTCACTCAGGCCGCGCTCGAAGGTGAGGTAGTCGGCGAACATCTCCACCCGGAAGGCGCGGGGATGGCTCACTCGGCCCCCTTCTCCTTCCCCTCGCGGGTGCGCCACCACCAGATCCCCACCGCGAGGAAGATCGCTGCAGCCACGGCGGCGAGCACGAGGTTCACGTCGGAGAGCCATGCGCGGATGGCGTCGAGATTCCGTCCGGCGACGGTGCCGAGCCAGGTCAGCGCTCCGTACCAGATGGCCGAAGCCCCGGCGAGCGGCAGCGCCACCCGGAGGAACGACATCCGACCCACCCCGGCGAAGGCCGGAACGACCGCGCGCAGCGCCGGGAGGAAGCGGGTCAGGAAGATGGCCCAGATCCCCCAGCGTTCGTAGAACGTGCGCACCCGCTCAAGCTGCCCCTGCTGGAGAACGTGGCGGCCCAGCCCCTCCTGGAAGAACGGCTCTCCGTATCGCCGTCCGGCCCACCATACCACGAGGGCGGACGCCACGTTCGCGCCCCACGTGACGAAGAAGACCCCGACCGGGTGTCCGAGGCCTCGGGCGGCCAGGAAGCCGCCCAGGAGGACGAACGTGTCCGCCGGAATCGGCGGGAAGACGTTCTCCATCGCCGCCCCGCCGCCGAGCACGAGGTACGCGAGCCACCCGGGAAGTCCGGTGAGGAACTCGAGGATCGATTCCACGACGCGTCCGGGTCAGGTCCGGGGAGATGCGCCGGGGAGGGCGAGCATCAGAGAGGCAGCGCGCCCGTGCCGCCGCCCCCGTGCCCGCCCCCCTCGAGGGTGTCCACGAGGGCGACGGCATGGACCGCGATCCCCTCGCCCGCGCCGAGCCATCCGAGACCCTCGTTCGTCTTTCCCTTCACCGAGACCCCGCCGGGCCCGATCCGGAGCACCTCTCCGAGTCGCTCCCGGATGGCCGATCCGTGCGGGGCGATGCGGGGTTTCTCACAGACGACGGTCGCGTCCACGTTGACCACCTGGTAGTTCCGGCCCTCCAGGATGCCGACCGCGCGGCGGAGGAGCTCGAGTGAGTCGGCGTCCCGCCAGCGCTCGTCTCCCGGTGGAAAGTGCCGCCCGATGTCCCCGGCGCCCACGGCGCCGAGCAGGGCGTCGGTGATGGCGTGGCAGAGGGCGTCGCCGTCGGAGAACCCGCTCAGGCCCGGATGATCGGGTATGGAGACGCCCCCGAGGACGAGCGGGCGGCCCTCCTCGAAGCGGTGCGCGTCGTAGCCGATCCCTACCCGCATTCGTAGAGCCTATAATCCACTCGAGGAGATCCCCATAACTCGTTTCGGTGTGAGGGGTTGCCCCGTACCCTCTAATCCCGCCAGGGACGGAGCGCGAGGGTGACGTTGTGCCCCCCGAACCCGAAGGAGTTGGTCAGGGCGAGATCGATCCGGCGCTCGAGCTGCTCGTTGTGCGCGTAGTTCAGGTCGCACTCCGGATCGGGCTCGCGGAAGTTGATCGTCGGCGGGATCCGCCCGTCGCGGCAGGCGAGGACGGTGATCACGGTCTCCAGGCCGCCGGCGGCACCGAGGAGGTGACCGGTCATCGACTTGGTGGATCCCACCACCGTCTCGTAGGCGTGCTCGCCGAGGACCGCCTTGATGGCGGCCGTCTCGTTCACGTCGTTCGCCGGGGTCGAGGTACCGTGCGCGTTGATGTAGTCCACTTCGGAGGCGTCCGCCCCCGCGTCCTTCAAGGCGTTCCGCATGGCGATCTGCGCCCCCCTTCCCTGGGGCGCGGGGGCCGTCATGTGGTACGCGTCACCCGACAGCCCGTAGCCGACGATCTCGGCCAACGGCTCGGCCCCGCGTCGCTCGGCGGTCTCCAGCGATTCGAGCACCACCGAGCCCGCCCCCTCTCCGATCACGAAGCCGTCGCGGGTGGCGTCGAAGGGGCGGCTCGCCTCCTCCGGCTCGTCGTTGCGGGTCGACATCGCCTTCATGGCGCTGAAACCGGCGATCGTCAGCGGCGTGACCGTCGCCTCGGACCCTCCCGCGATCATGACGTCGGCGTCGCCCCTCCGGATGGCGAGCGCGGCGCTGCCGATCGCGTGCGCGCTCGAGGCGCACGCCGAGACCGTGGCGTAGTTCGGCCCCTGCGCGTCGTAGCGCATCGAGATGAGGCCGGCCGCGATGTCCGGGATGAACATGGGAACGAAGAAGGGGCTCACCCGGGACGGACCCCGCTCGAGGAGCGTCTTGCACTGCTCCTCGAAGGTCGCGATGCCGCCGATCCCGCTGCCGAAGATCACGCCGAACCGCTCCGCGGGGACCCCGGAGGGCGCCCCCTCGAGAGCCGCCTCTTCCATGGCCTGCTGGGTGGCGGCGAGCGCGAACTGTGCGAACCGGTCGAGGCGCCGGATCTCCTTCCGATCCATGTATGCGGCGGGATCGAAGTCCTTGACCTCGCAGGCTATGCGGGTGGCCAGCTCCTCGGACGGCTCGAAGGCGCGGATCGGCCCCCCGCCGCTCGTTCCGGCGAGGAGCGCCCGCCACGTGGACTCCACGTCGTTTCCGACGGGGCTGAGGACGCCCAACCCGGTGATCACCACCCGGCGGCGGCCGTTCCGGTTCTCCTCCTCGCTCATCGACGCTCCACGCCCGCTCGGCCGGCCCGATCCGATTCCCGTCGGCTCACGCCTCGTCGGTGTTCTTCTTCATGTAGTCGATCGCATCGCCGACGGTGCGCATCTGCTCCGCGTCCTCGTCGGGGATGTCGATGCCGAACTCCTCCTCGAACGCCATCACCAGCTCCACCGTGTCGAGGGAGTCCGCTCCCAGATCCTCCACGAACGAGGCCTCCGGCGTCACCTTCTCCGGCTCGACGCCGAGCTCGTTCACGATGATCTCCTTCACCTTCGCTTCGGCGGTGTCCGCCATTGTCGACCTCCTGAATGGTTCGATGTGCGAACGGATCGTTCCCGGGTGGCCTCACATGGCCATCCCACCGTCCACGGTGAATACCTGACCGGTAATGTATTGCGCCGCCGGGCCGGCGAGAAAGCGAACCAGGCCGGCCACGTCCTCCGGCTCGCCCAGGCGGCCCATCGGGATCCGCTCCCGGAGCGCGTCGGCCGCCTTCTCACCCAGATCCGCCGTCATGTCGGTCCGGATGTAGCCGGGGGCCACGGCGTTGCAGCGGACGTTCCGCGAGGCGAGCTCCCGGGCGACGCTCTTCGTGAATCCGATGAGCCCCGCCTTGGAGGCCGCGTAGTTCGACTGGCCCGCGTTTCCCGTCAGCCCGACCACCGACGAGACGTTCACGATCGCGCCGTCCCGTCGCTTCATCATCCCACGCGCGATGCTCCGCGCGGTATGGAAGGCTCCTTTGAGATTCACCTCCAACACCCGGTCCCACTCCTCGTCCTTCATACGGAGAAGGAGGTTGTCGCGGGTGAGGCCGGCGTTGTTCACGAGGATCGAGATCTCGCCCATCCCGGATTCGACCTGGGCCACCGCCTCGCCGACGGCCCCGGGGTCGGCCACGTCGCAGGAGAAGCCCTGGTGGTCCGCTCCGGGGAGCGACGCCGCCGCTTCCCGGGCGCGGTCTCCGCCCCGTCCGATCACCGCGATCCGGGCACCGGCCTCCGCCAGCGTCCTGCTCACGGCAAGACCGATGCCCCGCGACCCTCCCGTGACGAATGCGACCCGTCCCTCGAGCTCGCGGCCGCCCGGATCCCGGCGATCCTCGTTCATCCTCCATCCCCCTCGTTCTCGAGAATCTCGTCCAACGAGGCGAAGTCGTCCGGCTCGCCCAGCGAAGCACAGCCGACCCCGCGCGCGTTCCTCCGGCCGAGCCCGCAGAGCACGTTCCCCGGACCGAGCTCCGCGAACCGCTCGGCCCCGTCCTCCACCATCCGACGGACGGCCTCGGCCCATCGGACCGGCGACGTGAGCTGCCGCACGAGAAGCTCCCTCGCCTCGTCCGCCGTCCGGACCGGCCCCGCCGTGACGTTGGAGTAGACCGGATACCGTGGATCCGAGAGATCCATCGCCTCCAGCTTCTCCCGCAGCCCGGTCTCCGCCGGCTCCATCAGGGGCGAGTGGAAGGCTCCCGAGACGTTCAGCTCCACGACTCGCCTGGCACCGGCGCGCCGCGCCGCCTCCATCCCGCGCTCCACGCCCTCTTCGTCCCCGCTCACGACGACCTGACCCGGCGAGTTGAAGTTGGCCGGGACGCACACCGCACCCTCGGACGAGGCCTCCCGGCACGCCGTCTCCACCCCCTCGTCGTCCAGCCCGAGCACGGCGGCCATCCGCCCCGGCCGCTCCACACCGGCCCGGAACATGAGCTCCCCCCTGAGGCGCACCGCCTCCAGCGCGTCGGCGAAGCCGAGGGTGCCGGCGGCGAC
This sequence comes from uncultured Gemmatimonadaceae bacterium, assembly GCA_964409525.1. Taxonomy (GTDB): domain Bacteria; phylum Gemmatimonadota; class Gemmatimonadetes; order Longimicrobiales; family Gaopeijiaceae; genus CAYPDV01. The sequence goes on along the minus strand of CAYPDV010000021.1, from coordinate 20,347 downwards.
GTGGGCGCTGAACTCTCCGAGCGAGTGGCCCGCCGCCATCGATGGAGCGGGAAGCTGCTCGGCCAGGGCCCGGAGCACGGCGACCGAGTGGGTGAGGATGGCGGGCTGGGCGTTCCGGGTCTCCGTCAGCTCCTCCCCGGGACCCTCCCACGCCACACGGGACAGGGGGAAGCCGAGCACGTCGTCCGCCTCCTCGAAGGTGGAGGCGGAGGCCGGATACGAGCGGGCGAGCTCCCGACCCATGCCGACGTGCTGCGAGCCCTGTCCGGGAAAGAGGAGGGCGAGCGACATGGTCTCGCTCACCAGCGGATCGCCATGGCTCCCCAGGTGAGACCGGCGCCGAAGGCGGCCGTGAGCACGTGGTCGCCTTCGCTCACCCGCCCCTCCTCGACCGCCTCGTCGAGCGCGACGGGGATGCTCGCAGAGCTCATGTTTCCGTACCGGTGCAGGTTCACGTAGACCTTCTCCGGTGGGATTCCCGCGTAGCGGGCGGTGGCGTCGATGATGCGCTGGTTCGCCTGATGGGGAACGAGGATGTCGACGTCGTCGCCGGTGAGGCCGGCGCGCTGCAGCGCCTGGTCCGCGCCTTCGGCCATCGACCGCACCGCGTTCTTGAAGATCTCCCGTCCGGACATGCGCACGAGGTGGTCCCCCGACTCGAGGATCTCGGCCGTGGCCGGACGCCGGGCGCCGCCCGCGGGACGGTGGAGGAGGTCCGCCAGGCGGCCGTCGGAGCGGAGGAAGCTCGCGAGGATCCCGCGCTCCCCGCTCGCCGGACGGACGACCGCGGCCCCCGCCCCGTCGCCGAAGAGCACGCAGGTGGAGCGGTCCTCCCAGTCGATGATCGAGCTCATCTTCTCGGTCGCGATCACCAGGGCGAGCTCGCCGCGCCCGGCCGTGAGGTAGCCCTCCGCCATCGAGAGGCCGTAGAGCCACCCCGAGCACGCGGCGGCGAGGTCGAAGGCCAGGGCGTTGTCCGCTCCGATCTGTGCCTGGATCTCGCAGGCGGTGGACGGAAGCAGCCGGTCGGGCGTCGCGGTGGAGACGATGAGGAGATCCACCTCTCCCGGGTCCACCCCCGCCCGCTCCATCGCGACGCGTCCGGCTGCGGCGCCCATCTCGGTCGCGCCCGTCTCCTCGTCCGCGATCCGGCGCTCATGGATTCCGGTCCGCTCCCGGATCCACTCGTCGGAGGTCTCCACGATGTCCTCGAGATCGTGATTCGTGAGGACCCGCTCGGGGAGAAAACGACCCGTGGAGGCGATCTCGATCAGCGGCCTGGGCTTCTTCACGCGCGCTCCTCGACGGCTCTGGGAGCCCCGGATCCGTTCTCCGCGATGGCCGCGAGCTCCCGGGCGATGTGGCTGACCATCGACGAGCGGACCGCCTGGTCGGCGACGTGGATCGCGTTGCAGATGGCCTTCGGCGGAGAGCCCCCGTGGCAGATGATCGAGACGCCGTTCACCCCGAGCAGCGGCGCTCCACCGTACTCCGAGTAATCGAGCACCCGGAAGACCTCGTCGAGATCGAGCTCCACCCGGGCCTGGGCGAGCTCCTTCCGCAGGAAGCCGATGATGAAGTGCGCCACCGACTCGTAGAACTTCAGCAGGACGTTGCCCACGAAGCCGTCACAGACGAGGACGTCGCACGCGCCCTGGATGATCTCCCGCCCCTCCACGTTGCCGACGAAGTTCAGGCCTCCGTCGGCCGCCAGCAGCCCGTGCGCCTCGACCGCGAGCTCGTCTCCCTTCTCCGGCTCTTCGCCGATGTTGAGGAGCCCGATTCGTGGGCTCTCACGACCCATCAGGTCCTGCGCGTAGATGTGGCCGAGGTGTGCGAACTGCAGGAGGTGCCGCGGCTTGCAATCGACGTTCGCGCCGGCGTCCAGCATCAGGATCGGACGATCGGAGGTCGGCAGGAGGGTGCCGACCGCGGGCCGGTCGACGCCCGGGAGAGGACGGAGGAGGATGAGCGAGGAGGCCATGACCGCCCCGGTGGAGCCGGCGCTCACGAAGGCGTCGGCCTCGTCCTCCTTCTGGAGCCGGAGCCCGACGGCGATCGACGACTCCGGCTTGCGGCGGAGCGCGAGGGCGGGCGATTCGCCGGGGTGTACCCGGTCGGCCGCGTGCACGATGCGGAGTCGCCCGTCGGGGGCCGGGGAGTGCCGGTCGAGCTCGGCGCGGATCTCCTCCTCGTCGCCGACCAGGATCACGCTCAGATCGGGGTGCGAATCCTGAAGTGCGCGGACGGCGCCGGCGATCTCGATGCCGGGGGCCTCGTCCGTGCCCATGGCGTCCAGGGCGATGCGCACGCGTCGCGACTATCGGGAGGAGGTCAGCTCTCTACTTCCAGAACCGACTCACCGCGGTAGAACCCGCAGCTGGGGCACACCCGGTGGGGAACCTTGTGGTCGCCACACCGGAGACACTCCTGCACGCTCACCGCCTCCGCCTTGTAGTGGGTGCGGCGCTTACGCTTGCGCTGTTTCGAGACCTTCTTCTTCGGTACGGCCATGTCCTCTACTCGCTCTGAAGGGCCCGGAGGGCGTCCCACCGGGGGTCCGCCTCTTCCAGGGTGCAGTCACATTCTTCCTCGTTCTGGTTCACGCCGCAGACCGGGCAGAGCCCGCGACAAGCCGGATCGCAGACCGGGTAGCGGGGCACGTCGAGGATCAGCTCCTCCCTCACCGGCCGGGCGAGGTCCAGCTCCAGGGCGTCGGCGTCGAGATGCCGAATCTCGCCCGTCTCCTCCTCGAGCGCCAACTCCCCTACCGGGGCGAACACCCAGTCGACCTCCTCGTCCAACCGGTGTTCGATCGGCTCGAGGCACCGACGGCATTCCTGCCGCACGGCGCCTTCGAAGCTCCCGCGAACGACGATCTCGCCGCTTCCGGCGGTGTGCGCCGTCAGGTCCACCCGGAGAGGACCTTCGAGCGTCAGACCCGTCCCCTCGAGGAGGGGATGCTCCGACGGAACGTCCTCTCCGACGTGCACCGTCCCTTCGCGGGACAGGCGGCGAAGGTCGACCTTGAGCATAGTCTTGAAAATTAGCCGCGGAAGGAGCGAGGTGTCAACGAGAGGGACCGCATGGCGGTGGCCGTCCCGCACCTGTCAGGACGCACGCTCCGTGCCCCTGTGAGCCCCCGGGCGCACCACCCGCCCCGTGCCTCGGCGGCTACCCCCGGTTGCCCAGGATCTCGTGCTCCGGAAAGAAGAAGGCGATCTCCTGGCGAGCGGTCTCGTCCGAGTCGGACGCGTGGATCGCGTTCCTTTCCTTCGATTCCGCGTGGATCCGGCGCACGGTCCCCTCCGCCGCCTCGGCCGGGTCGGTGGCGCCGATCACCTCGCGGAGGGCACGGACGGCCCCCTCCTTCTCGAGCACGACGGGGATGACGGGTCCGGAGGTCATGAACGCCTTCAGCGACTCGTAGAAGGGTCGCTCCCGGTGCACCGCGTAGAACGCTCCGGCCTGGGCATCGGTGAGCCGGACCATGCGGAGCGCTGCGATCCGGAAGCCCTCCCCCTCGAGATGGGCCAGGACGGCTCCCGCCTTTCCCGAGGAGACGGCGTCGGGCTTCAATATGGCGAGCGTACGATTCATGGAAGGTCGTGATGGGAGGTGGAAGTGGATCGGAGCGGCAGGCTTCGCAAGGCGCTCAGCGGGAGAAGAGGACGCGGAGCAGGCTCTCCCGCGTCAGGAAGCCGACGAACTCGCCCTCCCGCACCACGGGGAGCTGCTCCACGTCCTTGTTCATCATCATGTTCGCGGCCTCGATGAGGCTCTGTTCGGCCGAGACGCACATCACGGTGCGGGTCATCACGTCGCGGGCCTCGATCGGCTTCTCGACCCTTCCGGGCGGGGGCCGGTCGCCGCTCCTCTTCCTGGGCAGGAGATGCTTCAGGATGTCGCCCGCGCTGATGATGCCGAGCACCTCGTACTTCTCGCCCACGACGGGCACCGCGTGGATCCCTCGCCGCACCATGAGGTCGAGGACCTCGTCGAGGGGGGTGTCGGGATAGACCCGGTAGGAGACGGAATCGAGGGCGTCCTCCACCAGCAGCCGCTCGTGCAGCTCCGCCTCCATCAGCTCCCGGAACGAGCGCACCTCCAGCGTGCTCGACGACAGGAGCAGCCGCCGGGTCCGCTCCTCGTCCCGGAGGATCCGCGTGAGTGTAGGCACCGCCTGCACGCGGAGGGTCGAGAGCCGGTGTGGGGTGAGGAGGAGCAGCACGGCCCTGGCCACCCCCTCCGCGCCTTCGCCCCCCGGCACGAGGAGCGGAGTGCGGGAGATGCCGAGGACGGCCGAGAGGTGCTCCACGGCGTCGCTGCGCGCGAGGACCAGGAGCACGTCGTCGTTCACCCGCACGACCTCGCCGACCTCGCCGCCCACCGCGCCGGTCGCGATCCGGCGGGCCGCGTCCTCGTCCAGCGCACCGGTCCCGCGCAGGAGGCCCAGGAGCTCGCCCAGCGCCTCCTCGAGGTCGCCCGCCTCGAGGGGGACCGCGATGAGCTCCTCGGTCAGGAGGTCCTCGAGCCTCACCGGTCGTCCCGCCCCGTGCGTCCCACTCCCGTCATGGCGCCGCCCCGAGCGCGTCCCCCACCAGCTCGGCGATCTCCACCGGACGCCGGGCGACCGCGATGCCGCACTCCTCGAACACCTTCATCTTCTCCTTGGCGGTGCCGGCCGAGCCGCTGATGATGGCCCCGGCGTGGCCCATGCGCCGTCCGGGAGGCGCCGTCTGGCCGGCGATGAAGCCGACGACCGGAACGTCCAGGTGGTCACGGACCCATTCGGCGGCCTCCTGCTCGTCGGTCCCGCCGATCTCCCCGATCATGACCACCGCGTCCGTCTCGTCGTCTTCGGCGAACGCCTCCAGACAGTCGACGAAGCTGGTGCCGATGAGCGGGTCGCCCCCGATCCCGACGCAGGTGCTCTGGCCGATCCCCGCCTCCGTCAGGTGGAAGACCGCCTCGTACGTGAGCGTTCCCGAGCGGGAGATCACCCCTACGCGGCCCGGCGTCACGATCTGCGCCGGCAGGATTCCCACCTTGCTCTTGCCGGGCGAGATGAGGCCGGGACAGTTCGGCCCGAGGAGGCGGGCGCCCTGGTCCTCGACATAGGAGAGCACGCGGGTCATGTCGAGGACGGGAATGCCCTCGGTGATCGCCACCACCAGCTCGATGCCGGCGTCCGCGGCCTCCATCACCGCGCCCGCGGCGAACGCCGGCGGGACGTAGATGACCGACGTGTTCGCCGCCGTCTCGCCGACCGCCTCCTCGACGGTGTCGAAGATCGGCACCGTCTCGCCGCCCGGGCCCTCGAAGCCCTGGCCTCCCTTCCCCGGCGTCACGCCCGCCACCACGCGCGTGCCGTACTCCATCATCTGCCGTGCGTGGAAGGAGCCGTCGCGCCCGGTGATCCCCTGCACCACCAGGCGGGTGTCGTCGTCCGCGAAGATCGCCATCTAACCCTCCTCTCCGGCGAGCTGCACCGCCTTCTCGACGACCTCGTCCATCGAGGTGTAGGCGCTGAAGCCGGCCTCTTCCAGGATCTCGAGCGCCTCCTCCTCGTTCGTGCCGGTGAGCCGGATCACGATGGGGGGCTCGATGTCGATTCGTCCGGTCGCCTCCACGATCCCGTTCGCCACGTCGTCGCAGCGGGTGATCCCCCCGAAGATGTTGAAGAGGATCGCCTTCACGCTGGGATCGGAGGTGATGATGTCGAGCGCGGCCACGACCTTGTCCGGATTCGACGAGCCGCCGATGTCGAGGAAGTTGGCCGGCTCTCCGCCGTAGTACTTCACCAGGTCCATCGTCGCCATCGCGAGCCCCGCCCCGTTTACGCAGCACCCCACGTCTCCGTCGAGCTTCACGTAGCTGAGGCCGGCCTCGCGGGCGCGCGTCTCGGCGGACGGCTCGGACGAGGTGTCCCGGTACGCAGCCAGCTCCTCGTGCCGGAAGAGCTCGTTGTCGTCGATGGTCACCTTGGCGTCGATCGCCTTCACCTCACCGTCGGGCGTGGTGATCAGCGGGTTGATCTCCGCCATCGAGGCGCCGTTCTGCACGAAGGCGCGGTAGAGCTGACCCATGATGCGGGTCGCCTGCTTCACCTGGGCCGGATCGTCGTAGAGGAAGTTCGCCAGCCCGTACGCCTGGTGCTGGAGAAGGCCGTAGCGGGGGTCGACGTGGAGCTTCCGGATGGCCTCCGGCTGCTCGCGGGCGACCTCCTCGATGTCCACGCCCCCTTCCGGCGAGACCATGAAGACCGGAGCCTGCTCGTCGCGGTCCACCAGGACCCCCACGTACGCCTCGGATTCGATCTCCTCGGCGGGCGTCACGAGCACCTTCCCGACCCGGAGCCCCTTGATCTCCATGCCGAGGATCCGGTCGGCGTGCTTCCGCGCCTCCTCCGCGTCGGAAGCCAGCTTCACACCGCCGGCCTTTCCGCGGCCGCCGGTGTGCACCTGGGCCTTCACCACGACCCTCCCGCCGTACTCGCGGGCGATCTCCTCGGCGCGCTCGGCGCTCTCCGCGACCTCGCCGGGAGGCACGGGGATCCCCGCCTTCCGGAAGAGCTCCTTCGCCTGGTATTCGTGGATGTCCATGTGTCTTCGTTGGATCAGCGTGACGGGCCGGTAACTTCGGTGAAGCGCCCCCGCGTGTCGAGGGTGTCCGGCCCGGGGAGCCCGCCCCATTTCCTCAATGGCCTTCTACGGTCGCGGTGGCCCGCCTCCGGTCTCGCCGGGGCTCGGGGCGTCGACCGTCTCCTCGCCGGTCTCGCCGGGACCGGGCGCGTCGAGCGTCTCCTCGCCCTCCTCGGCCGGAGGGACGAGCGCCTCCTCGGCCGCCTCCTCCAGCACCTCCCGCAGCTCCTCCATCGCGCGCCCGTAGCCCGCCCAGTCGCCCGCGCTGCGACGCTCGTCGGCCCGATCCAGGATCTCGAGGGCCTGCCGGAGCAATCGCTCCCCGGCCAGTCCGGCCGGGGTCCGCCCCACCTCTCCAGCAGCGGGATCGGCAGGGCCCTCCGGCTCCCGGCCGGTCAGCAGGGCGAGCGCGCCGTCGAGGCTCCGGTCCATGACCACGGCCCGACCGTCGCTCACGACGTAGCGCTGGAGCTCGGGGATGGCGTCGTCCTCCGCCGCGAGGAAGACCGGCTCCATGTAGACCAGGCCGGCGCCCACCGGGACCAGGTGGAGGTGTCCGGTCCAGACCTGGCTGCCCCCGGTGCGCCACAGCGAGAACTGCTGGGAGATCTCCGGATCCTGCTCCACGAGCGCCTCGATCTGACGGGGGCCCGGAACCTGGTTCTCGACCGGCACGTCGTAGAGCACGAGCTCGCCGTAGCGGGACGGGTCCATCCGGGCGGCCAGCACGCCGGTGAGGTTCTGTCGGCCGCGCGGCACGAAGACCGTGGTCAGGAGGAAGGCGGGCTCCTCCTCGCCCGGAAGCCGATAGATGCCGTACTCGGGCGAATAGGGCACCGCCCGGCTTCCGCGGGAGAGCTCGGTCCCCGCCGTCCACACGTCCTGCTGCGTGTGGAACTGCCGCGCCGTCTCCTGATGGTACTGGAAGAGGACCTGCGCCTGCAGCGTGAGCAGGGGCTTCGGGTAGCGGAGGTGCTCGGCGAGCCCCTCGGGCATCTCCCGGAGGGGCCGGAAGAGCCCCGGGAACGCCGCGGCGTACACCCGCAGCAGGCGGTCGTCCCGATCGGCGACGTAGAAGCGCATGTCGCCGCTCACCGCGTCCACCGTCACCTTCACGCTGTTGCGGACGTAGCTCAGCTGACGCCCGGAGCGGAACTGGTAGGCGGAGGAGAGCGGGAAGGTGCGGGCGGTGGTGTAGCCCTCCAGTACCCAGACGATCCGCCCTTCGTGGATCACCGGATACGGCGCATCCGGCACGTCGAGGAACGGCGCCACCTCCCGCACCCGCTCCTGGACCTGCCGCCGGAACACGAAGCGGCTGGAGTCGGTGATCTCGGAGGCGAAGAGGAGGTTCGGGTCCCGGAAGAGCCAGGCCAGAGCGAGGGTGCGCGGCAGCGACGAGAGGAAGATCCCGTCCGGATAGTCGACGCCGGCCCGCCCCGGCTCGCCGGAGGGGGCGCGGAAGGTGTCCTCGTCGGGGTTCAGGACCGCGTAGAGCTGGTCCCTCGCTCCGAAGAACACGGTGGTGCGCTCGAGCCGGAGACCCGGGGGCGCGTGGGGTCCCGGATGGAACTCGGGCGGGATGGCCGAAAGGATCATCGGCGGCCGGAGGCCGGGCGTCCGCCGGGCGACCGCGCTCGCCACCGCTCCCATCCCGGTGATGAAGCGCTCGCGGAGGTGGAGGTTCTGCCAGCTCGGATTCTCGATGCCCTGCGGATCCACCTCCCGCACCGACACCGCGATCGGCTCCAGCCCCGCCGGAGCCGGGTACCGGTCGACGGCCACCCCCGCGAAGTCGTAGTAGCGGAAGCGGGCCTCCAGCTCGCGGTAATGGGTCAGGAGCGTCTCCTCGTTCCACACCGCGAGCCTGGACGTCTGCTCGAGGGACTCCTCGAGCCCGACCTCCTCCCGGTGATCGGCCTCCCACCGCTCCCTCTGCAGGCCGTCGAGCCCGAAGCCGGTGCGGGTGAAGGCCATGTTCGACTCGATGTAGGGCGTCTCGCGGGCGAGCTCGTTGGGCTCCACGCGGAAGCGCTGGATCAGGCCGGGATAGATGGAGCCGATGAGGACGGAGGCGAGGACGAGCGCGACGACGCCCGCCACGGCCGGGGCGAGCCGGCGCTTCCACGCCCCCCAGAAGAGGGAGACGGCGGCGAGCACCGCGACGGCCGCCATCGTCTGGAGCGCCGGGAGCCGGGCCTGGTGGTCGGCGTAGCCGAAGATCCCCTGCACCGGCGAGGTGCCGTCGAGGACGAGGAGGTGACGGGCGATCCAGAAGCGGGCCGCGAGCAGGACGAGGAAGAGCGCGGCGAGGCTGGCGAGGTGGACGCGCGGCAGCTCGCCCAGCGCGAGCTTCCCGCCACGCCACTGGAGCGCACCGGTGACCGCGTACGCCGCCGTAGAGAGCGCCGCGAGCAGGAGGAGGAGCACCATCCCGAACGCGAGGACGCCGGCGACGACCGGGAGCACGAAGAGGTAGAAGGCGGCGTCGCGACCCAGGAACGGATCGGTCAGCGCCCAGGACTCGTGCCGGAAGAGGAGGAGGATCCGGGTGCCCGTGCCGTCGGGCACCGCCGCTCCGAACCAGAGTCCCAGGAGGAGCGAGAGGGCGACGATGCCCCACGTGACGAAGTGCGTGGGGAGCTGCTCCGCGATCTCGAGGTCTCCCACCCGGCGCTTGATCCGGATCGCCCCGAGGGTGGCCGATGCGATCCGGAGGTTCATCGCCACCAGGAGCGCCACCGTGAGGATCACGGCCGCCCGCACACCCCACTGCCAGAGCGTCCGGGTCCAGAATACGTCGCTGTATCCCACCGAGCGATACCAGAGGACGTCGACGTACAGCTCGGCGAGGATCCGCCCGCCGAGGAGGAGGAATCCGAGACCGAGGACCAGCGCGACGAGGAGCCGGACCCCTCGGAGGCGCGGGAGCCGCTGGATCACGGCCCCTCCCTGGAAGGCCGGGTCAGAGGTCGACGCCCCGCTTCCGGAGCCAGCGCTCCACCTCGTCCCGGATCCGCTTCATGCCCTTCTCGTCGCGCGCCTCGTAGCGCGCCACGATCACGGGCTGCGTATTCGACGCGCGGAGCAGCGCCCACCCCTCGTCGAAGAGGATGCGGGCCCCGTCCACGTCGATGACCTCCCGCTCGCGCGCGAAGTGCTCCTGCGCCTTTCGCACGATCTCCCACTTCCGCTCCTCGCCCACCTCGATGCGGATCTCCGGCGTGGAGACGTAGACCGGGAACTCGTCGACGATCTCGGAGAGGTAACGGTCCTTCCGTGCGAGCAGCTCGAGGAGGCGGCACGCGTCGTAGACGGCGTCGTCGACCCCGATGTACTCGTCGGCGAAGCAGATGTGGCCGCTGAGCTCTCCCGCGAGGGGAGCGCCGGTCTCGCGCATCTTCTCCTTGATGAGCGAGTGGCCGGTCTTCCACATGATCGCCTCCCCGCCCTCCCGCTCGAAGACCTCGGGAAGGAGCTGCGAGCACTTCACGTCGAACACCAGCTTCTGTCCGGGGCCGTCGCGCTCGAGCAGGTCGAGGCCGAAGAGGAGGAGGAGGGTGTCACCCCGGACCACTCGCCCCTCTTCGTCCAGGACGCCGAGCCGATCGCCGTCGCCGTCGAAGGCGATCCCGACCTCGGCGCGGCTCTCCCGGAGGCGCTCCCGGAGATCCTCGAGATTCTCGTCGACCGAAGGGTCCGGATGGTGGTTCGGAAAGGTCCCGTCGGAGTCGCAGTACAGGGGGATGATCTCCGCGCCCACGGCCTCGAGGAGACGCACCGCGACCACCGACGCCGTCCCGTTCCCGCAGTCGACGACCGCCCGCACCGGCCGCTCGAGGGAGAGGCGGGAGCGCACGTCCTCGACGTAGTCGTCGAGGATGGGGCGGTCCTCCCTCGTGCCGTCGCCGTCCTCCCGCGTCCGTCCGGAGACGATGCGGTCCCGGAGGTCCGTGACGTCGTCGCCGTAAAGTGCCCGCCGGTCCAGCGACATCTTGATCCCGTTCCACTCCGAGGGATTGTGGGATCCGGTGATCTGGATGGCGGCGTCGGTGCCGAGGTGATGCTCGGCCCAGTAGAGGGTGCCGGTCGGAACCGTGCCGACGAAGACGACGTCGGAGCCGCCCTCGAGGAGGCCCTCGATGAACGCCTCGGCCAGCTCCGGCGAGGAGGGGCGGTTGTCGTGGCCCACCGCGATCCGCGGCCGGCCCCCGGCGACCTCCTCTTCGGCACGGGCCGCGAACGCCCGGCCGATCATACGGGTGATCTCGCCGTCGAGGTCGCGTCCGACGATCCCGCGGATGTCGTACTGGCGGAAGATGTGGGCTGCTGGTCGCATGTTCCCTCGCTCGTGGTCGATCTCGTCCGGACTCACGGTCCCGCCATCCCCCCGACGAAGGCGCCGAGCCCCGCCACCCCGGCCCGCGCGGCCTCGAGGGTGCCGCCGGGCAGGATCCCCGTCCAGAGGATGAGTCCCGCCGCCGCGAGGAGCGCCACCCGCATCGGGAGCGCCTGGTAGAGGGGCGCCTCCTCCCCGGCCCCCGCGGGCTCTCGCATCCACATGTACCATGCCACCCGGAGGTAGTACCAGTACGAGACGAGCGTCGTGAGCACGAGGATCACGGCGAGGACCGTGAGCTGGGCGCTGACCGCGCCCTGGAGGAGGAAGATCTTGCCCATGAACCCGCCGGTGCCGGGGAAGCCGGCGAGGGAGAGCAGGAAGATGGTGAAGAGGATCCCGAGGAGCGGCTGGCTCCATCCGAGACCCGCGTAGTCCTCGATCTGGAGCCGCTCTTCTCCCTGGTTCGCCACCGTGATCACCACGGCGAACGCCCCCACGTTCATGAGCGTGTAGACGAGGAGGTAGAAGAGGAGCCCGGCGGCGGCGAGCTCGTTCAGCGCCACCACGGCGACGAGGAGGTAGCCGGCGTGCGCGATGCTCGAGTAGGCGAGCATCCGCTTCACGTTCGTCTGGACCAGGGCCGTCAGGTTCGCGGCGACCATCGTCAGGGCGGCGATCCACCACGCGATCGGGAACCAGGTCTCGTACACGCCGGCGAAGGCGACGCTGAAGACGCGGAGGAACGCGACGAATCCGGCCGCCTTCACCGCGGTCGACATGAAGGCGGTGATCGGGGCGGGAGCGCCCTCGTAGACGTCGGGAGTCCACATGTGGAAGGGGACCACCGCCACCTTGAAGCCGAATCCGACCAGGAGGAAGGCGACGCCGAAGAGGAGGAGCGCCTCGGGCGCGGCCCCCGACGCCACGGCGGTCGCCACCGTCTGGATGTCGGTGCTGCCCGTCGCGCCGTACACCAGCGCGATGCCGTACAGGAAGAAGCCCGTGGAGAAGGCGCCGAGCACGAAGTACTTCAGGCCGGCCTCCGCCGAGCGTCGGTCCCGCCGGTTGAACGCGGTGAGGGCGTAGACGGCGATCGACATGACCTCGAGCCCGAGGAAGATCAGGATCAGGTCCCGGGCCGACGCCATCAGCATCATTCCCACGGTCGAGAAGAGGATGAGGGCGTAGAACTCGCCGATCTGGAGGCGCTGCCGGACGACGTAGCCGAACGAGATCAGGACCGTCAGGGCGGCCGCGAGGAGGAAGATCCAGTTCGCGAACAGCCGGAATCCGTCGACGGCGACCATCCCCGTCCCCGGATCGGTCAGCGCGTAGAGCCAGCCGTTGGCCAGCGCAGCCAGGAGGATCCCGCCCAGCGCCAGCCATCCGAGCTCCGTGGGCGGCCCCTCCGGCCGCTCGCGGTCGCGCCCGCCGGTGACCCCGGCGAGGAGCACCGCCATGCCCCAGACCGAGAGGACGATCTCCGGGAGGAGCGCCCAGACGTAGTCGAGGCCGCGGGTGAAGTCCAGCGTCATCGCGCGTCCCTCCGGTCACTCGCCGGAACGAGGAGCCGGAGCCGATCGCCTTCGGCGTGGGCCGCTCGGGGTTCGGGGTCGCGCTCCGTGCCCGGCACCCCCGGAAGGAGGAGACCCGGCGGGACCGAGGCCCGGGCGCTCCCGGCGTCCACCCGCTCCACCACCGCTCGCACCGACGGCTCCATCCGCTCCAGGAAGGGGGTCGGCTGCACCCCGATCCAGATCATGAGCACGGCGAGGGGGGCCAGGATCGCCATCTCCCGTCCGGAGAGATCGGGCACGGCCCGGTTCTCCTCCCGATCGAGCTCGTTGAAGAAGACCCGCTGCACCATCGGAAGCATGTAGTAGGCGGCGAAGATCACCCCGGTCGCGGCCACCGCCGCGAACCAGGGATGCGTCTGGAACGCTCCGAGCAGGACGAGGAACTCGCCCACGAAGCCGCTCGTTCCGGGAAGCCCGATCGAGGCGAGGGCGGTCAGCACGAAGGCGCTCGCGAGCCAGGGGGCCACCCGCGCCAGGCCTCCGAAGTCCTCGATGAGGCGGGTGTGGCGTCGCTCGTAGAGCATGCCGAGGAGCAGGAAGAGGGCGCCCGTGCTCACCCCGTGGGCGATCATCACGACGAGCGCTCCCTGGAGCCCGTCCAGCGTGAGGGCGAAGACGCCCAGCACGACGAATCCCATGTGCGCCACGGAGGTGTAGGCCACGAGCTTCTTCGCGTCCGGCTGCACCGCGGCCACCCACGCGGCGTAGATGATCCCGATCACGCCGAGCGTGAGCATGATCACGACGACCGTCGGGTGGGCCGCCGCCGCCGGGAAGAGCGGGAGGAGGAACCGGACGAAGCCGTACGTCCCCATCTTGAGGAGCACGGCGGCCAGCACCACGGAGCCGGGAGTGGGCGCCTCGACGTGGGCGTCCGGAAGCCAGGTGTGGAGGGGAAAGACGGGTACCTTGATCGAGAAGGCGAGCGCGAAGGCGCCGAAGAGCCAGAGCTGCTCTTTCAGTGTGAGCGGAAGGAGGAGCAGGTCGCCGAAGTAGAAGCTCCCGCCGCCGGCGAGGTCCCGGACCCGGAAGTAGAGGTAGAGGATGCCCACCAGCATGAGGAGCGAGCCGAAGGCGGTGAAGAGGAAGAACTTCACCGCGGCGTAGATCCGCCGCTCGCCGCCCCAGATCCCGACGATGAAGTACATCGGGACCAGCGTGAGCTCGAAGAAGACGTAGAAGAGGAGGAGGTCGAGGGACACGAACACCCCCACGACCCCGGTCTGCAGGAGCAGGAGCAGGAAGTAGAAGCCCCGCTGTCTCCGGGTGATGTAGCGGTACGACCCGAGGACGGCGAGAGGCGTGGTGAACGTCGTGAGCAGGACCATGAACAGGCTGATCCCGTCGAGCCCCAGCGCGTACTCGGCACCCCAGGTCTCGATCCAGGACATCCGGGAGACGAGCTGGAAGACTCCCTCGCCCGAGGCCGGATCGTACGCCCACCAGAGGCCGGTGCTGAGCACGAAGACCCCGACGCTCCACCAGAAGGCGATCGTCTTCGCCCGCTCCTCGCGTCCCAGCGCCACAAGCCCCGCGCCAAGGAGCGGAAGCCAGACCAGCGCGTGGAGGATCCAGGCGTCGTAGCGCAGGGCCTCAAGCACGACTCACTCCTCTCCTCACGGTCACAGGGCCACCACGACGAGGATGACGAGCACGCCGACGGTGAAGACGAAGGCGTAGGTGTTCACCCGGCCCGTCTGCAGGAGGCTCACGACCCACCCCGTGCCGCGGGACAGGTGGCCCGCGCCGTTCACGACCGCGTCCACGACACCCACGTCGACGCGACGCCAGAGGACGTCGGACCCCCGGAGCACGGGTCGCACGAAGAGCCGGTCGTAGAGCTCGTCCACGTAGTACTTCCGCCAGAGCACCCGGTGCAGGCCCCGGCGAGGCTCCGGCGACTCGCCCGCGGGGACGTACTCCCAGGCGCCTACGATGCGCACGGCGGCCAGGATCACGACCGCGGCGAGGACCGTCGCCGTGGTGGCCCAGAGGACCTCGCCACCCCCCAGGGGGGCGTGGTGCGCGGCCTCGCCCAGGTGGGCGAGCTGGATCTCCTTCGCCGGCGCCACCACGGGCTCGAGGAAGTGGTGGAGCCACTCGCTCATGGGAAGCGCGCCGAAGAACCCCAGGAAGGAGTCCCGGACGTCGTGCGGCACATTGATCCACCCGCCGAAGATCGAGAGGGCGGCGAGGACCATCAGCGGCACCGTCATGACCGGGGGCGCCTCGTGGAAGTGCCGCGATTCCTCCTTCCCGGTCCGGTTCGGGCCGTGGAAGGTCAGCACCATGAGCCGGGTCATGTAGAACGCGGTCAGCAACGCTGCCACGAGCGCCAGCGCCCAGTAGACGGCGTACAGGAAGGGATACGGCGCCTCGCCCGCCCCCGCCCACGCGCCCACCGACCAGATAATCTCGTCCTTGCTGAAGAATCCGGCGAAGGGCCAGATGCCCGCGATGGCGAGCGTCGCGATCCACATGGTGATCCACGTGATCGGCATGTGGCGCCGGAGCCCGCCCATGTTCCGCATGTCCTGGGCGTCCCACTCCTTGTGCGTCCGGTGCAGCGCGTGGTGCATCGAGTGGATGACGGCGCCCGCGCCCAGGAAGAGGAGGGCCTTGAAGAAGGCGTGCGTCATCAGGTGGAAGACGCCGGCCGTATACGCCCCCACCCCGACGCCGAGGAACATGTAGCCGAGCTGGGAGATGGTCGAGTACGCCAGCACCTTCTTGATGTCGTTCTGGGCCAGCGCGATCGTCGCCGCGAAGAGCGCGGTCAGCACGCCGATGCCGGCCACCGTGGCCTGGGCGGCCGGAGCCAGCGCGAAGAGGACGGAGGAGCGGGCCACGAGGTAGATCCCCGCCGTCACCATGGTGGCGGCGTGGATGAGGGCCGAGACGGGAGTGGGACCCGCCATCGCGTCCGGAAGCCAGGTGTAGAGGGGGATCTGCGCGCTCTTTCCCGTGGCCCCCAGAAGGAAGAGGAGCGCGATGCCCGTCACCAGCCCCCCCCCGTAGGTGAAGGCCCCCTCCGCGGCGCCGAAGACGTCGGTGAACTCGAGCGAGCCGACGGCGCCGAAGAGGAGGAACATCGCGAGCAGGAAGCCCACGTCCCCGATCCGGTTCACGATGAACGCCTTCTTCCCGGCGTCGGCGTTCTCACGGCCCGTGAACCAGAACCCGATGAGGAGGTAGCTGCAGAGCCCCACGCCCTCCCACCCGACGAACATCACCGGGTAGCTCGCCCCGAGCACCAGGACGAGCATGAAGAAGACGAAGAGGTTCAGGTAGGCGAAGTAGCGGGGGTATCCAGGATCGTCCCGCATGTAGCCCACGCTGAAGACGTGGATCAGGAAGCCGACCCCCGTCACCACCAGCGTCATCACCATCGAGAGCTGGTCCAGGAGGAGGGCGGCCTCGACCCGGAAGGCGCCGGTGTCCATCCACGTCCAGTAGCTTCGTACCACCGGCTCGTGGAGCTCGGCGCCGAACATCCGGACGAAGTTCACCAGAGCCAGGACGAAGGCGGCCAGCAGGACCCCGGGTGCGATCCAGGTGGGCCAGGTGTGCGTCCAGGGGCGTCCGCTCTCGGCGTGACCGGCTTCGCGGTCGGTGGCCGGCGTGGGATCGTGCTCAGAGGCGGGCGCCTTCTCGGGGCCGGAGGGGGCGGCCGCGTCGCCCCCGCCTGCATCGCCGGCTCTCCCGTCCGGTCGGCGCGCCCCGGTCCGCAGGGCGGTCGCCGCCCGTCGCCCGGCGACCAGCGCCAGCGCTCCGTTCACGACGAAGCCGATCAGGGGCAGGAGGACGATCCAACCGAGGAGGAAGGGCTCGAAGGTCATCGCCCTACCACTTCAGGAGGTTGAAGTCGTCCACGCTCACGCTCTCGTAGTGACGGAAGATCGAGATGATGATCGCGAGCCCCACCGCCGCCTCGGCGGCGGCGACGGTCATGACGAAGAAGACGAAGATCTGACCCTCGATGCCCACGAAGCGCGAGAACGCCACGAACGAGAGGTTCACCGCGTTGAGCTGGAGTTCGATGCAGAGGAAGACGATGATCGCGTTCCGGCGGACGAGGACGCCCAGCGTCCCGATCACGAATAGGAGCGCGCTCACCGTCAGGGCTTCCGGCAGCATCAGGACACCCTCTTCTTCGCGAGGACGATCGCACCCACGATGGCGACGAGGAGGAGGAGCCCCACCACCTCGAACGCCACGACCCAGTCGGTGAAGAGCGGGTGCGCGATCGCGCCCACCGCCCCCCGCTCCGCGAGGAGGCGGTCGATGTCGTCGGCACCGGGGAAGAACGCGTAGATCGGATGCTCGCCCGCCTCCCGGAAGCGGAGCGCCAGGAGGCCGGCGATCGCCCCCGTCACCGCGAAGGCGAGGACCGCTCCCAGCCCGCCCTGGATGTCCTCCCGGTAGGCGTGGCCGAGGTTGAGCAGCATGATCACGAAGAGGAAGAGGACCATGATCGCCCCCGCGTAGACGATCACCTGGATCGCCGCCAGGAAGTGCGCCTCGAACAGGACGAAGATCCCGGCCATGCTCCCCAGGCTGGCGACCATGAAGAGGAGGCTGGCGATCGGGTTCCTCGACGCCACCACCCCCACGCCGCCGCCCACCACGACCGCGGCGAAGACGTAGAAGAGCACGACGTAGACGTCAGGCACGGACGACCTCCTCCCGGCCTCGGCGGGCGGACGCCTTCACTCGGAGCGGGGGTCGGAGGGGTCCCAGAGGAGCGTCGTCGGGTGCTCCTGCTCCATCAGCCGGTCCAGGTCGTAGACGAAGCGATCCCGGGTGTACTCGGAGTTCTCGAAATGCCGTCCCACGTGGATCGCCTCCACCGGGCACACCTCCTGACACATTCCGCAGAAGATGCAGCGGAACTCGTCGATCTCGTAGACGATCGGATAGCGGTTCCCGTTGTCGTCCTCGCCACCGACCAGCCGGATGCAATTGGCCGGGCAGACGGTGGGGCAGAGCCCGCAGGCGACGCACTTCGGCCGCCCGTCGGCGTGGACCTCCATCCGGTGCGTGCCCCGCCACCGGGGGTGGAGGTCCGGCTGCTCCTCCGGGTACTGGAGGGTCACCTTGTCGGTGCGCACCATGTGCCGGAAGGTGAGCGCCATCCCCTTGAGCGCCGCCCGCAGGTAGGAGGTCTGCTCGCCCTCGGGCCGTCGCATGACCTTGACCGTCGCCGCCATCGTCTACTCCCGCTCCGTCGTGGTGATCGTTCTCATGGGGGTCATTCCCTCTCGCCCGCGGCGACACCCGCGGTCGCCGTCTCGGCCCGGGGTCGCGCCGGGGGGGCCGGCGGGGGCAGCCGCTCGGGCTCGAGCTCCGAGCGGTCCCGCACGGAAGCGCCCTTGATCGTGCGTCCCCGGTCGAGGAACCAGACGAAGATGACCGTCGCCACGAGGCTCACCGCGGTGAGCGCGAGCCCGAACCAGAACCCGTACGCCACCCCGACCTCGTCCAGGATCAGGATGGTCGCCGCCACCAGCATCAGGTAGGCGAGGGAGGAGGGCAGCAGCACCTTCCAGCCGAGGTGCATCACCTGGTCGTAGCGGAAGCGCGGGAGCGTCCATCGCACCCAGATGAAGAGGAGCACGAAGAAGGCGGTCTTCGCGGCGAAGGCCCCGAAGGTGGCGAGCGTCTTCCAGATCGACGGCTCGGCCAGGAGCGGCGCGCCGTCCTCGGCGAAGCCGCGCACGAGCACCCCGTCGTGCCAGAACATGTCGTCCCAGGTCAGGAAGGGGACGTCCCACCCGCCGAGGAAGAGGGTCGCCATCAGAGCCGAGGCCGTCAGCAGGTGGGCGTACTCCGCGATGAAGAACATGGAGAACTTCATCGACGAGTACTCGGTGTGGTACCCGGTCACGAGCTCCGACTCGGCCTCCGGCATGTCGAAGGGCAGCCGGTTCGTCTCCGCGAAGGCGGAGATCACGAAGAGGATGAAGGCGAGCGACAGGGGAAAGGCGAACCAGAGCCCGAGCTGCTGCTGCTGCCACACCATCTCCGTGAGCGTCACGTTGCCCGCCAGGAGGAGCACGGCGACCACGCTGAGGCCGAGCGCCACCTCGTAGCTCACCATCTGGGCGCTGGCGCGGAGGCCGCCGAGGAAGGCGTACTTGTTGTTCGACGCCCACCCGCCCAGCACGATCCCGTAGACGCCGAGCGAGGCGAGCGCGAGCACGTACAGGATGCCGATCGGGATGTCCGCGACGATCATGTCGACGATTCCCCAGCGGGTCGGCAGCGGCGCGGCGAAGGGGATCACGGCGAAGATCACCACCGCCGGCATGATCGAGAGCATCGGCCCGAGGACGAAGTAGAACCCGGACGCCTGGCCCGGGAACGTCTCCTCCTTGAGGATGTTCTTGATGCCGTCCGCGAGCGGCTGGAGAAGCCCGAACGGCCCCACCCGGTTGGGGCCCCGCCGGTCCTGGATCCAGGCGGAAATCTTCCGCTCGGCGAGCGTGAGGAAGGCCACGACGATCATCAACACCGTGAAGAGCACCACCACCTTGATGGCGGAGCTGATCAGGAACGCCTCGGTGGAGAGCCGGTTCACGGCGTGGCCCCCAGCGAGACGGGCTCGTTGACGAGGGCGCCCCGGGCGCCGATGTCCGGGTAGGTGAGCCCGCTCAGCTCGGGCACCCGCCCCGCGAGGGCGCCGAAGGCGTCACCGGCGCGGCGGGGGGCGGATCCGTCGGTGAGCACCGCCTCGAGCGCCCCCAGGATCATCCAGGCGGGCCGGGCGCCTCCCGGGGCCTGCACCGCCGGCCAGAACCGCTGGACCCGCCCCTGGACGTTCGTGAAGGTCCCCTCCTGCTCGTGGAACACCGTGAGGGGGAGCACGAAGTCGGCGTTTCCGGCGGCCGGGGCCGGATGGCTCCCGAGGTAGACGTATAGCTCGGCCTCCGAGCCGAATTCCGGGTCCTGGTCGACCAGCTCGTCGCCGAGGACCAGCAGCACCCCGCCGTGCGACGCCTCCTCGTCCAGCCCGCCCGCCGCCTCGTCGTCGCCCACGCGCCGGAATCCGAGGAGCTCGGCCCCGTGCACGTTGGGAGCGAGGTCCCGCCGGCGCGTCAGCGTGGGAAACCCGGGAAGCGGCTCCTCGTCCTCCACCCTCCGCGAGCGGAAGACCTTCGGGCCGCCACCCAGCGCCTCCACCAGCGCAGACAGCCCGCCGAGATCCTCGTTGGCGGCGTCGGCCGAGCCGACGGCCCGCACCGGCCCCGCGACTTCCTCCAGGCGCCCGGCGAGCGCTCGGAGGGCCTCGCCCCAGCCCGTGGCGCGGCGCGATCCGGCGCGGCCCACGAGAGGCGCCTCGATCCGGTCGCCCCGGTTCATCCATTCGTAGTCGTGTCGCCCGTAGTCGCACATCCAGTACGCGTTCACGTCCGGATTCTCCCGCGGCCGCAGCCGCTGGACCAGACCGTCCCGGGTGTTCATCTCGATGTTGCAGCCCTGGGTGCAGCCGGGGCAGATCGAGGGCGTGTGGTCCAGGTCCCAGGCGCGGGCCTTGTGGAGGAAGTCCTTCGAGACCAGAGCCCCGACCGGGCAGATGTCGACGATGTTGCCGGCGTAGGGCGAGCCCTCCACGCCCTCGTCGAAGAAGGTGTCGATGATCGAGCGGCTCCCGCGCTCGACCACCGTGAGGCGCGGATCCTCGGCCACCTCGTCCATGAAGCGCACGCAGCGGGTGCACATGACGCAGCGGTCGCCGTAGAAGAGGACGTCGCCGCCGAAGTCGTCGCGCCCGAACACCCGCT
>CAYPDV010000020.1:0-42034 GCA_964409525.1 uncultured Gemmatimonadaceae bacterium | reverse complement strand
GCTTCCATCACCGCGCCGTCCACGAGGGCGAGGTGCGGCTGGAGGCGGCCCGGTCCGGCGACGGACGCGACCGCGCCGCCGCGACCGAAATCCGTTTCCGCCGTGCCGATGGGCGCCCGATCCCGCCCGCTTCTCCCCCGCCCCGGGTCCCGCACGAGCCCGTCGAAGCGCTCATCCGAAAGCACCGGGACGGGGGCGTCGAGCCGGACTCCTGGACCGCGACCCCGGACTGGCACGGCGAGCCCCTCGACCTCGGCTTCGCGGTCGACGTGCTGAGGGGTTGAGGAGGCACCGGCTCCCGGCTTCCGCCCGGGTCTGGAGAGGGGCGGGCTCCGAATCCGCGGCGGCGTCGTCCGCGAAAGCGAGCGGCGATGGCTGGGATCCGGTCTCTGCTGAAACGTTCCGCGGCTGCCGGTGGATCGAGCGGCCCGTCGGGAAATCGGCCGGACGCGCGAAGGGGCCGGGCCCGCCACCGGGCCCGACCCCTGGTCCTCTCGCGCCGGCCGCGGGTCAGTCGATCTCTTCGAGCACCCACATCTCCGAGCGCGCCTCGCCGTCGATGAACGCCACCCGCTGGCCGTCCGGGTGGATGTCCGGATAGATCCGCGAGCCCGGCGTCCGGAAGAAGCGGCGCGGCTCGCCGCCATCGACCGGGACGGCCATCAGGTGGTGGGGGATCCCCTCCCACCCGCCGTGGACCACCAGGAGGTGGCGTCCGTCCGGCGTCCACGGGAGTCGGTACTGGTTGAATTCCCAGTGCTCCGGATGGGTGGTGCTCGCCAGCACCCTGGGCTCTCCGCCTTCGAGGGGCAGCAGCACGACCTGCGACACGTGACGGTCCGCGGCCCGGCCGCCCCCCGTCACCATCGCGAGGGTCCGTCCGTCCGGCGAGAGCGAGAGCGCGTTGGTGACGTCTTCGTGCACGGTGCGCTCCTCGCCGGTCGCGAGATCCCGCACCACCACTCCCGATGCGGTGGGGTCGCCGTCGTGCGCTTCCCTCACCAGCACGGCGCGGGTCCCGTCCGGGGTCAGGAAGGCGTGCGCCATCCGGGAGCGGAAGATCTCGGTCATCTCACCGGTCCGGGCGTCCGCCCGCCGCAGGGTGGAGGGGTCTCCCGATCCCCGCTGGGTGAAGTGGAGCGCGGATCCGTCCGGCGTCCACGTGAGGTTGGTCACGTTCCGGCTCCGGCCGACCTCGGCCAGCTCCATCGAGCGGTCGCCGTCGGCGCTCCGCAGCATCAGCCGAACGTCCTGATCCTGATCGCGGAGGAAGTAGGCGAGCCAGCGTCCGTCGGGCGACCACGCCGGATCCCGGGCCCAGCCGTCGGCCACCGTGGTCACGGCTGCGGGCTCGGAGAGGACCCGGCCTCCCTCGACGTCGATGCTGGCGAGGTGGAGCTTCGGCCCGTCGACCGGGATGTGGTAGAAGAAGCGGCCCTCGGCCTGGCCACCCGGCACAGCTACCGGGATCCCGCCCCGGACCAGCTCCGGAGCGCCGTCGGGCGCGCCGTCCCGGACCGGAATCCTCCAGAACCCGCTCACGCCGTCCCGCGCCGTGTGCACGAGCACGCCGCCTCCGTCCGGGTACCATCCCATGACGGCCCGGGTCGGGACGCCCATCATCCGCTCCGCACCGGATGCGACCGCGAGAAGGCGCAGCTCCCGTCCCGCCCGGTATGCCACGAATCGGCCGTCGGGCGAGAAGGACGCCTCGTGCGGTCCGGGCTCGGAGGCCGAGAACGTGCGCAGCTCCTCCACCGAGCCGTCGTCCGGGGAGATCACGGCCAGCCTCGAGCCGCGCTGCGGACCCGGGAAGACCCGCGCAAGGATGCCCCGGTCAGCCCGCCAGTCCTCGGGCGAGATCCAGCCCTGCGCGTCCGGGAACTGGAACAGGACGCGGTCCGCGGAGCCGTCCGCGCCGACGATCCGAAGCTGGTAGACGAAGGGGTTCACCCCGGCCTGGACGTCGCCGTAGGTGTAGACGATCTCGTCGCCGTCGGGTGAGAAGAGCGGCTCCTCGGCCCAGCTTCCGTTGTCGATCCAGTGACCCTTGTCGGTCACGCGGCGCGACTCGCCGGTGGCGAGGTCGTGGACGGCGACGTCGCCGGTGCTCCAGTCCACGAAGGTGACGAGGCGGCCGTCGGGCGAGGGGACTCCGTAGTCGCCGGACTGCGCCCACACCCGGCGGGCGCGGACGTCCTCGTCACCCGGAGCCGTAACGGCGACCTCGGATCCGGAGGCGCCCGACGGCCGGGCGTCGGAGGTCTCGCACGCGGCCATGGCGGCGAGCAGGAGTAGGAGGAGGATGCGCATGACGATGCTCCAGATGTGAGGAAACGCGAAGACACCCTTCCTTCTCCACATTCCGGACCGGGACCGTGTCGATCCCGTAAAACATTGTAGCTACTAGTGTTATGCGGCGTGGGGCTCGTCGCGGGGCTACGGCGGACTGGAACGTGCCGTTCCACCCTCCAGTCCCACACCGGAACGGATCGTCGCGGCTCCCGGCAATTCGGACGCCTCGGTCGCGGACGCCTCGGTCGCGGACGCCTCGGGCCCGGACGCCTCGGGCCCGGACGCTTCGGGCCCGGCCGCCGCGGCCCCCGGGGCCTCGGCCCCGGGCGCTCCGCCCTGGGCGGCGCCGGGGATCCGCACTCGCACCTCCGTTCCCCGTCCGGGCTCGCTCCGGATCTCCAGCTCGCCCCGGTGGGCCGCGACGATCCGGCGGCTCACGGCCAGGCCGATCCCGGTGCCGCCCGGACGGGTGGAGTAGAACGGCTCCAGCACCCGCTCCGCACGCTCGGCGGGGATCCCCTCGCCCTCGTCCCGCACCCGCAGGACGACCCCCCACGGACCGGCGACGGCCCGCACCTCCACGGTGGCGCCCGGGGGGCTCGCCTGCACCGCGTTCCGGACCAGGTTGTGGACCACGCGCTCCACCGCATCGGGGTCGGCGCGGGCCCCGAGCGGCGCGGGAGGGTCCGGCTCCACGAGGACCACCCCCCGCCCCCGGGCGAGGGGTCGGGCCGCACGGATCCCGTTCCGGATCGATTCGGTGAGGTCCACGCTCCGGAGCTGCACCCGTCCGCTGCGCGCCGTCTCCAGGGCCCCCTCCACCGCCCGGTCGAGGCGCCGCACGTCCTCCAGCGCCCGTCCCTGGATCCCCCGGAGGGGAGAGTCCGCCGGAAGCGACTCCTCGACCTCCTGCAGGTCGAGCTGGATCGCGGTCAGGGGGTTTCGCACCTCGTGTGCGAGGGAGGCCGCGAACTCGTTCACCGCCTCCAGCGACTCGCGCCCGGCGAGGGCGTCGAGGGTATCCCGGAGGCTCGCGGTCATCCGGTTGAACGCCCGGGCCAGACGCCCGACCTCGTCGTCCCGGGTGGGCGGAAGCGTCCGCTCCAGGTCGCCCGCTGCCACGCCCTCGGCGGCCTCGGTCACCTGCTGGAGCGAGGAGGTGAGGCGGTGCGTGAGCCACGCCGCCAGCACGACCCCGGCGGCGGTGACCGCGAGGAGGAGGAGCGTTCCCATCCGTGCCGCCTCGCGGAAGGGTGCGGTGAACGGGGCGAGCGGCGCCGCGGCGATCAGCTCCACGCGGGGCTCGTGGACCGCCATCCGCTCGACCACCCACGGCTCGCCGTTCCACTCGAATCGGGTCCGCCCGAGGAGGGCCGGGGGGAAGGGCACCGGAAGGAGGAGGGTGCCGCTGCCCGCGTCGGCCGCGGTCACGATGCCTCCCGCCAGAGCCGCTGCCGCCGACGGAGGCCGGAGCGAGAGAAAGGGGACGAGCGCGCGCAGCCTCCCCCGGTCGCTTCCCGTGACCGGATCGTAGAGCGGGATCTCGACGGGGAGGATCCCGGCCGGCGGCGGGACCTCCGGGAGGGTGTCCGGCGCACCGTGGCCGATGAGGACGCGGCCGGCGGCGTCGCGCAGCGTGAGGCCCCGCACGTCGACCGCCGGGGCCCCGTCCGCGGAGGTCTCCGAATAGTCCAGGAGGGCGGAGCGGTAGGGGACCCACGCCCCCTCGAGCGCGGTCCGCTCCTGGTCGAGGGCGCCGACCAGACGGCTCCGGAGCACCGATTCACCGACCCGGGCAGTGCCGGCCACCAGCCACAGCCCGAGGAGGGCCACCGGCACGACGCCCACCCCGAACACCACCAGGAGGATGCGCGCCCGATAGGAGAGGCCGGGAAGGGAAGGCTTCATTCCAGCTCGTGCTTCTCGATCAGCCGGCGGAGGCGGGGGCGGGAGATGCCGAGGATCTCGGCCGAGCGGGTCCGATTTCCTCCCGTCGCGGCGAGCACCCGGCTCACGTGCGCTCCCTCGACCTCGTCCAGGCTCCGGTACGGGTCGGCGGCCGGCGCTCCGTCCGTGCGGAGGTCGAGATGGGAGGCCCGGAGCACCCCCCCGCTCGCGAGGAGCACGGCCCGGGTGAGGCCGTTCTCGAGCTCCCGGACGTTCCCGGGCCAGTCGTGGGCGGCGAGCACCTCCACCGCCTCGGGTGAGAGGGTGGGAGGCCGCCGTCCGGCCGTGGCCGCCGCCTTGTGCACCAGGTGCTCGGCCAGCGCCGGGAGGTCCTCCATCCGCTCCCGGAGGGGCGGGATCTCGATCTCCACCACGCGAAGCCGGTAGTAGAGGTCCTCCCGGAACCGCTCCTCCTCGACGAGCGCCTCCAGGTCCCGGTGGGTGGCCGCCACCACCCGCGCTTCGGTCCTCTCGGGGCGCTCGGCGCCGACGGGATGGAATTCGCCCTCCTGGAGCACGCGGAGGAGCTTCGCCTGGAACTCCGGGGTGGTGTCACCGATCTCGTCGAGGAAGATCGTTCCCCGCCCGGCCACCGCGAAGCGCCCCTTCCGGTCCGAGGCGGCCCCGGTGAAGGCGCCCTTCACGTGACCGAAGAGCTCGGATTCGAGGAGGGTAGCGGGCAGTGCGGTGCAGTTCACCGCGACGAAGGGTTCGGAGGCGGCCGGCGAGGTTGCGTGGATCGCCCGGGCGATGAGCTCCTTGCCCGTGCCGCTCTCGCCCCGGATCACCACAGGGGCCCTGCTCGCGGCGACCCGCCCGATGACCTTGAAGATCTCGACCATCCGGGGGTGGCGTCCGACCAGGTGGCGGACGACGTCCGCGGCACCGTTCGCCTGCACTTCTGCCTCCGGCTCCGATCCGTCCGGCTCCGGGACGCCCTCCGCGCGATCGCCGAAGATCCGCTCTACCACTTCGCGCAGGCGGTGGAGGTCGAGCGGCTTCATGAGGAAGTCGGACGCGCCCTCCCGCATCGCGTCCGCCACCGTGGGCAGGTCCTCGTACGCCGTCATGAGCACGACGTCCACGTCGGGGAGGCGCTCGCGCAGCAGCCGGAGCAGCTCGACGCCGCCCATCCCGGGCATGCGCACGTCGGAGAGGACGAGATCGGGGGCGAGCGCGGCGATCCGGGAGAGGGCGTCCTCGGCGGAGGCGGCGCTCTCCACCCGGTGGCGGTTCCGGCTCAGGATGCGGGAGAGGGACTCCCGGATCCGCTGGTCGTCGTCGACGACGAGGATGGTGCGGGACACGATCCGCCGAACATTCACCCACCGGCCACCGTCCCACAAGAGAGGTACGGACGTTGCCGGGCGAAAGGATCCCGACCCCCGACACCGGAGACGACATGGCCGACGACCAGGGACTCGACGTCCCCCGCGACCCCGAAGCAGAGGACCGCGCGAAGGGAGGACCGGGCGAGCAGCCCGAGCAGGAGTGGCCCGGCGAGGAGAAACGGATGCGGCCGGAGCCCGACCACGGCGAGGAGAGCTACCGGGGGGCGGGGAAGCTCGAGGGGAAGCGAGCGCTGATCACCGGGGGCGACAGCGGCATCGGGAAGGCCGTCGCCATCGCCTTCGCCCGGGAGGGCGCCGACGTCGCCATCGCGTACTTCGACGAGCACGAGGACGCCGAGGATACCGTCCGGTGGGTGGAGGAGGCGGGCCGGAAAGCGCTCGCCATCCCGGGCGACCTCGTCGAGCGGGATCACTGCCGCCGGGTGGTGGAGCGGACGGTGGAGGAGCTCGGGGGCCTCGACATCCTCGTCAACAATGTCGCCTACCACTGTCAGAAGGAGGACATCCGCGAGATCGACGCGGAGCAGCTCGAGCGCACCTTCCGGACGAACATCGAGAGCTTCTTCTGGATCACGCAGGCCGCGCTCGATCACCTCGAGGAAGGCGACGTGATCGTGAACACCGGCTCGGTGGTGGCCCTCCGTGGAAGCCCGCACCTGCTCGACTACTCGGCGACGAAGGGTGCGGTGCACGTCTTCACGAAGTCGCTCGCCGGGGCCCTCGCCGAGGACGGCATCCGGGTCAACTGCATCGCACCCGGTCCGGTGTGGACGCCCCTCATCCCCTCCACCAAATCCGACGAGGACGTCGAGGAGTTCGGCAGCGGGAGCTACTGGGAGCGCCCGGCGCAGCCGGCCGAGATGGCTCCCGCCTTCGTCTTCATGGCCTCCGCGGATTCCCGCTTCTGCACCGGTGAGGTGCTGGCGCTCACGGGGCAGGCGACGACCCGCTGAGAAGGCGGCCACCCGCTGAAGGCGCGCACCGCCCCTCCGCCCGGGACTCGATCTTGCATGCAGCCGGAAGAACGAGCGTAGGAAACCGGAACACGGCCAAGGAGGAACGGTGACGAATGGACAGCAGACTCCCCCGCCCCGCCGCGGGGGGATGGGCTGGCTCTGGATCGTCCTCATCGTGGTGATCGTCGTCCTGCTCATCTGGTGGTGGTGGCCCAGGGGTGAGGCCGGCCTGGAGGAGGGCGAGATCGAGATGGACGAGGAGATCGGACTCCTCGAGACCCAGCCGCTTCCCGCCACCGCGCCGCCGATCGTCCTGGCGGAGCCGGTCTGACGCCGGGGGCGCCGCCTCCGACGCGGAACTGAAGCGAATCCAGGGCGGTAGGGACCGGCGTCCCTGCCGCCCGGACCCCCCATGAGCGACTCGGCCACACGAACGAAGCCACCCCGCATCGAGGTGCTCCGCACCCCGGAGTGCCCGCACGCGGACGGAGCGGAGCGCCGCGTCCGGGAGGTCGCCGCCCGACTCTCGCCCACCTCCGGGATCGAGGTGGTGCGCGTGGAGACCGCGGCCGAAGCCGAGCGCCACGCCTTTCCCGGCTCGCCCACCGTGCGGGTCGACGGCCGCGACGTGGAGGGCGCGGAAGCGGGGCGACCCTCCGCGCTCGCCTGTCGTACCTACGACGGGTCGGGCGAGCCGCCTCCCTGGATGCTCGAGGCGGCCCTCCTCCGGGCGCTGCGCCCGCGGCACCTCCTCTTCCTGTGCGTGGCGAACTCGGCCCGCAGCCAGATCGCCGAGGGCGTCGCCCGCAGCATGGCCCCTCCCGGCGTCCGCGTCTCTTCGGCAGGATCGGAGCCCGTCTCGGTGCGGGCGGAGGCCGTGGCCGTCCTCGAGGAGATCGGCATCGACGCCGCCGGCCAGCGCTCGAAGGGGATGGACGAGGTCGGGGAGGACGGCGACCCCGTCGACGTGGTGGTCACGCTGTGCGCGGAGGAGGTCTGTCCGGCGTGGCTCGGCGAGGCCCGCAGGGTCCACTGGCCGCTTCCGGATCCAGCGGGCGCCGGCGGAGACGAGGAGGAGGTGACGCGCGCCTTCCGGGAGGTCCGGGAAGAGCTCGTCCGGCGCGTCGCCGCCCTCTTCGGGACGAGCGGACCGTGGGCGCGGACGGAGAGCGGAGAGTGAACATCCTTCCGCGTCGCCCGTTCACGCGCGCAACCTCCGGCTTCCGATGTCCACCCTCTACTACCTGAACGTCACCGTCCACCTCCTGGCCGCCCTCTTCTGGCTCGGGGGGATGTTCTTCCTGGCCCTCGTGGGCGCCCCGGTGCTCCGAAAGGTGAACCCGCCGCCGCTGCGTGCGCGTCTCTTCCACGCGCTCGGCGTCCGTTTTCGGTCCGCCGGGTGGCTGGCCATCGTCGTGCTGGTCGCGACGGGCGTGGTGAACCTCTGGTTCTGGGGCGCGCTCTCCCCCGACGTGCTCCGCAGCGGGGAGTTCTGGAGCACGGCCTGGGGCCGGGCCCTCGCCTGGAAGCTCGTCGCGGTGGCCGCGATGATCCTCGTGAGCGCCGTGCACGACTTCGTGCTGGGGCCGGCCGCCTCACGACTCGAGTCCGGCTCGCCCGAGGCGAGCCGGGCCCGGCTCCGGGCCTCCTGGGCCGCCCGGATCAACGCGCTCCTCGGCATCGTCGTCGTGCTGGCGGCCGTACGGCTGGCGCGGGGGGGTTGAAGGACCGGATCGCCGGCTCCGGCTCTGCGGCAGAGGTCTTGCTCGGATCCTCGGCACGCCCCGGGGGTCGATGTCCTGCCCTGCGCGCCGGTTCCTTCTTCCCGACACCGCCATGCATACGTTCCTTCCGTCCCCGTACCTCGATCCGGCCATGGACCGGAATCCGTCGAGCGGCCGCCCCCGTGGCCTCGGCCGGCCGATCCTGGTCGCGGCCGCGTACGGAGCTCTCGTCCTGCTCCTCTCCGCCTGCTCCATCGTCGAGGAGACCCCGCCCGGTCCGCCGCAGCCGACCGCCGAGCCCCGGGCGGAGAGCCCGGTCGGGGCGCGTGGAGACGGCCCGCCCGCCGCCGGACTCGCCGCCCCGACCGACGCGTACCTCCGATCGGCGATGGAGGAATCGTCCGAGGTGGTGCGGACGGTGGAGCGCTTCCACGAGGCGCTCTCGAGCGGAGACACGGCCGCGGTCCTGTCTCTTCTGCTTCCGGGCGCCAGGATCGTCGAGGGGGGCCGCGTGGAGACCCGCGAGCAGTACGCCTCGCACCATCTCGGGGCGGACGTCGAGTTCCTGGGGGGCATGACGACCGAGGACACGCACATCCAGGCGTGGGTGGAGGGCGACGTGGCGTGGGCGGTGGCGACCACCGATCTCTCCGGCCGGGCCGGAGAGCGCGACCTCGAGCTGGCGAGCACCGAGCTCACCGTCCTGGTCCGACACCCCGAGGAGGGGTGGCGGATCGCAGCCGTCCACTGGTCGTCCCGCACCCGGGACCGCGAGTGACGACGGAGTGCCGGGACTCCCGGCCGGGGCGTCTCCGGGGACGGATCGCGGTGGGGACGGCGGCCGCCGTCCTCCTCGCCGCGGGAGCCTGCACGACGATCACCACCCGCAGCGAGCAGTTCCTGCTCCCGGCGCCGTACAACTTCGCCTTCTACGACACGCACACGGCGGCGGCACGCTCGTTCTACGCCGCCCACTACGCCCACTTCGGCGTCTACGAGGTGGGGCTCGTGCGGGGCGAGGAGGACCGCGAGGCGTTCGACGAGCTGGAGGCGGAGATCCGGCGTCTCATCGTCGAGCCGCCGGACTTCGAGCCGCCTCCCGACGTGGTGGCGCCCGAGTGGGTGAAGATCGCGTTCCCCACGGCGCGTGCGATGGACTGGACGCACATGCTGCACTCGCAGCTCTACGACATCCTCACCGATCCGTCGGTGACCGACCGGCGGGCCGCGGGGCAGCGAGCCATCTCCTACTACCTGTCGAACGACGAGTCCGCCTTCTCCACCCGTGGCTACGGCCATCGCTGGATGACGGGGGGCGGGAGCTGGGCCGGCGCCTTCGCCCGTGAGTACCCCCGAATCAACGGCATCCTCTGGGCGTATCACTGGCACCACGCCGCCGTCTACGAGGCGCTCATGGAGGAGGACCCGGCGGACCGGTCCCGGGAGCTCGACCGGGTGATCCGCGTCTTCGTCGATTCCGTCCTCGTCGATCCGCCCGAGGAGATGCCGCTCACGGCCGAGGTGGCTCCCCGCTTCAGCCGCATGTTCCCGGCCGCGGCCCACATCTTCGACAACCTCCACATGATGCACGACGTGGTGAACGACATCATGGTGGATCCGCGCCTTTCCAGGCGGCAGAAGGCGGCCGAGATCGAGCGCATGCGCAGGAGCATGTCGTACGCGGTCCAGGACTTCGTCGTGGCGCCCGGAATGCCGATGGACGACGGGCACGCCCACGCCATGGGGTCGGGCGCCCTCCGGGTTCCCACCCTCCTCCCGGACGGGAGCTGGCTGCCCCAGGGACATCCCGAGGCACGTGCCGCGTCCATGGACGAGCTGATGGCGCCGTTGCCGCCACCGGACGCCGAGCGCCCGGAAGCCGCCCCGGAGCACCGGCACGAGGAGCCGGCCGACCCGGAGCACAGGCACGAGGAGCCGGCGGAGCCCGAGCACCGGCACGAGGAGCACGGTCCGCCGGGAGCCGAAACGTGAGGGCGGCGCGCGTCTCCACCCTGATTCTAGCCGCCGCGGTCGTGGGCCTCTTCTCCGCGCCGGCGGCCCCGGCCGCCGGACAGGAGGACTTCCGCTCGCTCGACCAGGGGCGGCCGATCCAGGTGGTCGATGCCTACCCGGTGAAGTACCTCGAGTGGGAGGTGCAGCTCGGGCTCCAGGGGGGGACCACCCCGGGTGGAGAGGAGATCGAGGGCTCCCTCGAGCTCGAAGTGGGGCTCTTCCCGAACGTCGAGGCGGGCCTCGAGGTGGAGCCGGTCTGGAGGGAGCGGGAGGGTCGGTCTTTCGGCGTCCACGGGATCGGGGCCCACCTCCTCTACAACGTGAACCAGGAGGCGTGGAGCTGGCCGGCGTTCTCCCTCCAGGTGGAGGCGGAGGCGCCGATCGGGGGCGGGCCGGGGCTCGAGGAGTGGACGTGGGGAGGTCGGGGGGTGGCCACCCGGAGCTTCGCGAGCCGGCTCCGGGTCCACGCGAACGCCGGGTACCGCGTCCAGGGAGAAGCGGACGGCGGCGATCACTGGATCGGGGGCGTCGCGCTCGATTACCCGCCCGGCCTCACGGGGCGGCTCCTGGTGGGGGATCTCTGGGTGGAGGTGCCGACCGACTCCGGTCGGACCCGGCTGCTCGCCGAGGTGGGCGGCCGGTTCCAGCTCTCGAATCGGACGGTGCTCGACCTCGGGCTGGCGAGCCGGCTCGATCGGTGGCAGGACGGCGCCGACGTCCGCCTCGTGGTCGGCCTCGGCCGCGCCTTCGGCGTTCGCGCGCTCACCCCCGTTCCGCCATGGCCGGACCCGTCGATCCGCTGATCGCGCGGTGCTGCGGGCGCATTCCCCAGGGCACGACGGCGCCCACGCCCGACGGCTGCGGCAGGAAGCACATCGAGCGCCGGGCGGGAGCCCGGCCCGGGAGTCCCGAGGAATAGGTGGTGGACATGCGCCCTGGACCACGGATCGCCGTCACGGTGCTCGCGACGCTGCTCGCCGTGGTCGTGGCGCTGGCCCTCGTCGTCTGGGCCGGCGTCTACGACATCTCGGCGACGAAGCCCCACTCGGGTGTGACCGAGCGGGTGTTGGACGCCCTGCAGCGCCGCTCGATCGGCGTCCGGGCCGACGAGCCGACGCGCGGGCTTCCCACCGACTCCGCGGCGCTCCGGAGCGGCTTCCACCACTTCGACGAGATGTGCGTGACCTGCCACGGCGCACCGGGGGTCGGGCGAAGCGAGATCGGCCGAGGCATCACCCCCCGCCCGCCCGACCTCGTCGAGGCGGGCCCCACCTGGTCGGACGGCGAGCTGATCCGGATCACCAGCGAGGGCATCCGGCTCGCAGGGATGCCGGCCTTCGGACCGACGCACACCGAAGAGGAGATCCGGGAGATCGTCGCGGTGGTCCGGATGCTGCCCCGGATGGATTCGGCCGACTACGCGAGCTGGAGGGCGGCGGTGGGCTCCGGTGGCGCGGGTCACATGCACGGCGGGGTGGATCCCGACGGGGCGGACGATGCCGGGGCCGACCACACGCACGACGACGGTGGAGACGATCACACCCACTGACGGTACCGGGGCGGTCGGGGGAACGACCGACCGCCCGCTCCCGTCAGTCCGCCGGCACCGAGCCAGGCACGCGGAGCTTCGCGAAATCGGCGAGCCCGAGCGTCTCGAGCAGCGCGACGTCGTGGGGCGCGTCCGAGCGGTTCCGCTCCTCCACGCCGAAGTCGACGCCCACGACCGATCTGAAGGGCCGCTCCCCGGCGGGCATGCGGATCAGCTCGATCATCCGGTCGACCACGAGCTCCGGATCGGTCGGCATGTCGGGGTCGTCGAACAGATTCTGAAAGGCCTCCGCCATCTCCAGGAAGGTGTCGTGCGACGCCTCGGGGTAGGTGTCGGCCCGCTTCTGGGCGTCCTCAGGTGCGGGGCTGCGGGGGAAGAGCTGGGTGGTGAAGGGGCCCGGCTCGACGAGGACCACGTCCACTCCCGATGAGGCGATCTCGTTCCTGAGGCCGGCGGAATACCCTTCCACCGCCCACTTGCTCGCGTGATAGACGGCGAAGAAGGGGAGCCCGACGCGGCCGGCGATGGAGCTCAGGTTGATGAACAGTCCCTCGCCCCGCTCCCGCATCCCGGGGAGGAAGGCTCGGCAGACCCGGTGGATGCCGACCACATTCACGTCGAGCTGCCGGGCCACCTCGTCCGGGGTATAGGCTTCGGTGATGCCCACGTACATCTGCCCGGCGTTGTTGACCACCACGTCCGCCGCTCCCGATTCCTCCTCCACCCTCCGTGCGGCGGAGTCCACGGATTCGTCCGAGGTGACGTCCAGGTCCAGGACCCGCAGGTCGAGCCCGCCTTCGGAGGCGAGGGCCTCCAGCGCCGAGGCCGCCTCGCGGTTCCGGTCGGCGCAGCCGCGCATCGTGGCGTAGACGCGGTCTCCGTCACGGGCCAGCCGCTCGGCGAGGCTCCGTCCGAATCCGCTGCTGCAGCCGGTGATGACGACGGTGCGGGACGGGCTCATGACTTCTCCTGGGCGGGCGGCGGAACGAAGGGTCCCGGGGTCGGGATGTGCGGACCCGGAAGTATAGCGCCGGCTTCACGCAGGACGCGAGAGTCTTCCCGGCCCGCACCGACGCCCGTGCGATACGCTGGTGCGACTCCCGCGAGCGGCGTCAACACTCCCGCAGCACGAGCTCGCCACCGGGGGCGGTGTCGTCCCGGCCGACGACGCGGCAGAGGCCTTCCTCGCCCTCCACGAGCTCGGGAAAGTCCACCCGCTCCAGGAAGTCCAGGATACCCTCCCCGGGCAGCTCTTCACTCGTGAGGTACTCGAGGGGAATCCGGAGCCGGGAGGTCGGAAGGTCTTCGCCCGGATCGAATCTCCACTCCGAGTGCTCAGCCGTCTCTCCCAGGAGGACCCGATGGTCGGGGAGGCGGCTCTCGAGCCAGACGGTGATGCTCTGGATCCGTTCGTCCATGAGGTCGGGTTGGCGGGTCGGGGGTCGATTTCGGTCGTTCGCGGAGAAGCCGGGCCGTGCAAGTTCCGCTCCCGTTGGACGGGGGTCGGATCGGGTCCCATCTTGAAGAGGGTGGGATGAATCCGGTAGATTCGGGCCTCGGGGCCGGGCTCCACCCCGCCGGGCCGCGATCGTCCGGTCCCGGGGCGTCCGGCTGGAAGCGAGCCGCATCCATTTCCGGCCCGCACGCCGGTGCCTCCATTCGCCTCCCATACCGCTCAGCGGCCGCCACTCCGATGCCACTCGATCTTCCCGGTGCTCGGACGGTTCCGTGGCGGGCTCTCGTCGGGATCACCCTCGCCGGCGGCCTCCTGACCGGAGCGTGCTCCGCGCCCGACGGCTGGTCGCACGGCCCGGCTCCCCGCCCTCCGACTCCCTTCGAGGAGGCGATGCAGTGGATGGACGAGGAGCGATGGGGTCCGGCCGAGGACCTCCTCCGTGAGGCCGCGTCCGGTTGCGAGCCCGTCGGGGAGGGCCGCCGCGCTCTCCTCCTCCTGGCGATGCTCCACCTCGATCCCAGGAATCCCGCGGCGGTGCCGGATTCCGCCGCGCTGATGGCGATCCGACACCTCCGGCTCGAGGCCGTACCCGCCCCGGAACGCCTCCTGTCCGAGTCCCTCTACGTCCTCGCCCTCGGTCGCGGCGCCGATCCGACGTCGGGATCGCCCGAGTCCGACGAGGTCGACGCCGCGGCGGACGAGGAGGAAGCGGACGAGGAAGCGGAGGAGGAGGAAGCGGACGAGGAGGGTGCGGCGGAGGACGACGCTCCGGCGCCCGAGGAGGACGGCGCCGCGGAGGTGGAGGAAGGCCCGGAGAGGGCCGACGAGGAACCGCCAGCGGAGGAGCGGCGGACGGCTCGCTTCTCGGGGTGCCCGCCAGCGGACCGACCGCCCGGCGACACGCTCGACCTTCCGGGGCTCACCGACGAGGCCTGGAGCCGGAGCCCGGCCGGGGTGGAATCGGCTCTCCGGGGCCGCGTGGAGACGCTCGCCGAGCGGAATCGCGAACTCGAGCGACGCCTCGAGGAGCTCGAGGCGGAGATCCGGCGGATCCGCCGGATCCTGGGAGGGGACTCCGACGCCGAGCCACCGGGACCGTCGACGCAGATGCGCCGGTGACGGTCCGCACCCGCCTGATCGTCACCTTCGCCCTGGTGGGCGGGCTGCTGATCTTCCCGGCGCTGTTCGCGGCCGACCGGCTCGCCGAGCTCCGTGACCTGGCGGTCCAGGAGCGGGGGCGGCAGGCCGACGCCTCCCTCGCGGTGGGGAGGATCGAGGCCGGGCTCGTCGAGCTCGACCGGAATCTCAGGAGCTATCTGGTGACGGCTTCGCCGGAGGCCCGGCTCCAGACGGCGTCGGCGGTCGCGCAGCTCAGAAGGGAGGCCTCGCAGGTCCGCCGCGCGGGGTACGAAGAGGCGGTCGAGCCGCTCGAGGAATCGCTGCGGAAGGTGGAGGGAGAGGTCCTGCGGATCGGCCGCGTGGTGGACGCCGACGGGGTCGTGGCCGCCACCGAGCGGGTTCCCGACTTCGAGGGGGCGGTCCGGGGCGCCCGCGACAGGCTCCTGGACGCCGCCGAGACGATCGCGACCCGGGCCGAGGCCGACTTCGAGCGCGCGCGCACCATCAGTGTGTCCGCCCGGCAGACCACCGTCGTCGCCCTGGCCGTCGCCGTCGCGCTCACCGCGCTCCTGGCGGCCTGGACCACCGGCGCGCTCACCATTCCGCTGCGGCGCCTGAGCGCGGCCGTCGCGCGCGTAGCGGAGGGGAATTTCGAAGCCCCCGACGGGCTCCCGTACGATCGACCGGACGAGATCGGCGAGCTGGCCGACTCCTTCCGGATCATGACGGAGAACCTCGCCGAGCTCGACCGGATCAAGGCCGAGTTCATGGGCGTGGCCAGCCACGAGCTCAGGACGCCCATCAACGTGATCCGCGGCTACGCCGAGCTGATCGAGGAAGGCATCGCCGGCGATCTGACCCCGCGGCAGCGGGAGATCATGGAGCGGATCGGAGAGCAGACCGGCGTCCTGGCCCGCCAGGTGAATCGGCTCATGGACATCAGCCGGATCGAGACCGGGAGCTACGAGATCTCGCCCGAGAGCGTGCGGGTGGAGGATCTGGTCCAGGGGCTCCGGCGGACGTACGAGATCCTGGCCGACGAGAAGGGCGTGGCGCTCGTCACCGAAGTGGCCGGCGACTCGCCCGAGCGGGTGGTGGTGGACGTGGACCTGATCCGCGAGGAGGTGCTCGGCAACCTCGTCTCCAACGCGCTCAAGTTCACCCCGGAGGGCGGGCGGGTGGAGGTGCGGGCCTTCGGATCGGACGGCGAGCTCGTCATCGACGTCACGGACTCCGGCCCCGGGGTTCCCCCCGAGCAGCGGGAGCAGGTCTTCGAGAAGTACTACAGGGGGGAAGGCTCCCGGTCCGCGGGGTCCGGTCTCGGCCTGGCGATCGCCCGCGAGACGGTGGAGGCACATTCCGGCTCGATCGCGCTCGTGGACGGCGAGGGACCCGGCGCCACCTTCCGGGTCCGGATTCCTCTGACCTGAGCCGCCCGGGCCCTCCGCCCGAGGCGCCCCCGCTCCCGCCCGGCACGCCCATCCGCTCCGTCGGAGACGGCGGTGCGGGAGGGCGCACCCACGTCCGTCGGCCTCCGTCCCGGTGGAGCGAATCCTGCACGTGACAGGGGGTGAAACGAGTCGGGAATCCTACCCCTGAACCGAGGGAGAACACCATGGAGCTCCAGAACCTGGAGAAGCTCCTCGTCCACGAGATGAGGGACCTCTACAATGCCGAGAACCAGATCTTGAAGGCGCTGCCGAAGATGATCGAGAAGGTGAAGAGCGATCGGCTTCGGGAGGCGCTCGAGCGGCACCTCGAAGAGACCCGCGGCCAGGTCGAGCGCCTCGAGCGGATCTTCTCGAATCGCGACGAGGATCCGGGCGGGGAGAAGTGCGAGGGCATGGAGGGCCTGCTGAAGGAGGGCCGGGAGATCCTGGAGAAGGACGACGTCGACGAGGACGTCCGGGACGCCGGGATCATCGCGGCCGCGCAGCGGGTGGAGCACTACGAGATCGCCGGGTACGGCACCGCGCGCACCTACGCCCGCATGCTCGACGACGACGAGGCCGCCCGGCTCCTCGAGGAGACGCTGAACGAGGAGAAGGAGGCCGACTCGAAGCTGACCGGGATCGCCGAGAACACCGTGAACCCGAGAGCCGAGGCGCGCGCCTGAGCCGCCGCCGGGATCAGGGAGCCGGGGAGCGCGCCCCGGCCGCGGCCAGAAGGGGGGTCGGGGCTTCGGCTCCGGCCCCCCTTCTCACATCCGCGCGGGAGCCCGCTCCTCAGTCGACGAGGTCGCCGCAGGCGACGATCGTTCCCAGCTCCGACGGCGAGAGGTGCACGTTCACGTGGTAGTCGGCGTCGTCGTCGAGCTGCACGTCGATCCGGGCCGTCTCGGTCTCGTCGCCGTCGGCGTCGATCTCGAGGGGGTCGTAGGCGGCCGGATCACCGACGATGCCGCCCCCGGAGCCACAGCTGCCGTCGTGGACGTGCCAGGGGTGAAGGTCGCCGGGCGTCGCGCCGTTCAGGTCGACGGTGACCAGGGTGCTGCCCAGCGAGGCTACGGCCCGGGCGCTCCCCTCGAGGTTCTCGTAGCCGGGGGTCCCTTCGAGATCGGCCTGGAACTCGACGATGGGCTCTCCGTCTCCGCTGCCGGCACAGCCGGCCAGGAGAGCAACGGTCGCGATCGCGAGCATCCTGCGCATGAGGACCTCCGTGGGAGAGAGTGCGGGGCGGTCCGGGGGCCGACGCCCCCGCTCCGCGACGGGCGGGGTTGCAGAAATCATGCCCCCCGAGGGGATCCCGGCTCCGATCTCCGGCCCTCCAGCACGGCGGCGACCTCGCCCCCGAGGAGGATCGCCAGCGAGCTCAGGTAGAGCCAGAAGAGGAGCACCATCACCGAGCCCACGAAGCCATAGGTCTCGCTGTAGCTGCCCAGGTTCGAGACGTAGAGACGGAAGAGCGCGGTGGCGCCGAGCCACACGCCGGCGCCCACCACGGCTCCGATCGTCGTTTCCCGCTTCACCCCCCTCTGGTCCCGGTCGGGAAGGAAGAAGTAGAGGATCCAGAACAGGAGCAGCAACATGCCGAACGCGGCGGGCCAGCGCAGGTAGCTCGCCCACGGGCCGATCCCGAGGCGTCGGAAGATCTCCGGGCCGGCCACGACGAGGGCCGCTCCGGCCGTCATCAGGATCGAGACCGCGGCGAGCAGCCCCAGCGAGAGGAGCCGCTTCTTCACCCATCCGCGTCCCTCCTCCACGTCGTACATCGCGTTCAGCCCGTCGGCGAGGGCGGCCACGCCACCCGAGGCGGCCCAGAGGAGGAGCACGAGACCGACGGACAGGAGGCCGGGTCGCTCGCTCCCGGTCACCTGCCGGACGAAGCGCTCCAGGAAGTCGGATGCCGCGCCCGGGGCGGCGGTGCGGAGCTGGCCCATGATCCAGGCGAACGCCTCGTCGCCGCCGAAGATCCCCGTGAGCCCGAAGAGGACGATCACGAGGGGGAAGAGCGAGAGGAAGAGATAGAAGGCGACCTTCGCCGACTCGCCGGTGATGTTGTCGGCCACCGCCTCCTTCAGGACCGTGCGTACGTACTCCACGCCGTCAGCTGAGCAGGAGCACGGCGGAGAGAACCACGACGACGAGCAGGACACCGGCCACGACCGTGTCCCACAGCGGCCCGGAATCCGGATCGGAGCCCCGCTCCGCGGGCGAGATCGACTGGAGGCACGCCGGGCAGTAGGTGGAGTCTTCCGGAAGGTCGCTGCCGCAGCCGGGGCACTCCATTCGCCTCTCCGAAGGGGTCGATCCCAGGGGTCTCGGACACCGGCCGAGCCCGGCGGATCCGCTCCCAGGAGGGGCAAGGATCGTTCCCCCCATCCGTGGACGTCCGGCGCCCGCAGCCTCGCCGTCGACGCACCGGAGACGTGCTCGCTACCTCTCGCCCCCCGTGGCGATCCCCTCCTCGGAAGCCCAGCGCCTCAGCCCCCGGGTCCCGCCCCGGAAGGAGTACGCCTCGAAGCCGGCCCGCTGCAGGATCTCGGCGAGCTGGGCCGACTGGACTCCGTGATCGCAGTAGAGGAGGTAGGTGCGCTCCTTCTCCAGCTCGCCGGCCCGCTCCACCACCTCGTCGGCTTCCCGGTGCTCGGCCCCGGGGTAGTGCCACGCCCGGTAGAGCGGTCCGGCCCTGCAGTCGATCACGGTGGCCCCGGCGGGGACCCGATCGGCGAAGAGGTAGGGCTCTACCAGGTCCCGGGCGTCCAGCTCGCGGAGGTCGAGGACGCGCCGTCCCGTCACGGCCCGCTCGAGGATCCCCGACTCGGTCTTCGCCTCCTCGTCACGCGCCGAGGCGGGGCGGGCGTGCGTCACCGGCCGATCGGGGAGGATGGCGCAGTACTCGCGGACGCGCGCCGAGAGGGCGGAGGTGCCCACGCGGCGCGTCAGATCGATGATCTGGTTCTTGTCGTAGCCGAGCAGCGGCCGGAAGACCGGGCGCTCGGCCGCCTCGTCGATCGCCCGCAGGTTGCCGAGCGTCTGGGACGAAACCTGCCCCACCGACTCGCCCGTGACGATCGCCTCGCCGTCCACCTCCTCCGCGACGGCCTCGGCCGTCCGGTACATCAGCCGCTTCAGCACCACCTGCCAGTAGCGGGGGGTCACCTCCGCCTGCAGATCCGACACCACCTCCCCGAAATCGACCACGTGGAGCCTCGGACGCCGCCCGTAGCTCCATTCGTCGGCGAGGATCTTCGTCACCGAGACGACGGAGCGCTCGTAGGCGTCGCCGGCGAGATTGCAGAAGACGTACTCGAGATCGATGCCCCGTTTCAGCATGAGCCAGGCGGCGGCCGCGGAGTCGTAGCCCCCCGAGATCAGACAGACGGCCCGGCCCTCGACTCCGAGCGGAAGCCCTCCCGGACCGTCCGTGCGGCCCTCGTAGAGGTACGCCTCGGCGTCGCGCACCTCCACCGACACCTCCACGTCGGGATCGTCGAGGTCGACCGGGCCGAACGGGTTGAGGGCGGCGCCGAGCTTCACGCCGATGTCCCGCGACGAGAACGGGTGCTCGCCCGCCCGGCGGGCCCGGACGGCGAAGCTCCGTCCGTCGATCCGGTCGGAGAAGAGCTCCCTGCCCGTCTCCACGATGCGCTCCATCTCGGCCGGGACGCGCGCCTCGACCTTCGAGACGGACCCGACGCCGAACACCCGGACGACGATCTCGGCCGCGCCCGGGTCGTCCGCCTCCACGAAGATCCGGCTCCACCGGTCCTCGACCCGGGCGTGGACGCCCTCCGAGTCGAGGGCGTCCTCCAGGTTCTCCACCAGCACCCGTTGGAAGCGGCGGCGGGTGCGGCGGGACTTGGTGGCGATCTCCGGGGCCAGCCGGACCAGGAGGAGGGTACCGCGCGCGGATGGACTCATGGGTCCGAAAGATCGACCCGTCCGGGAGGGGGTGTCCACCCCGTGCGCAGCCGGAGGGCGGACGTGATCCGACTTGCAGGAGGCCACGATCCGGGGCTTTCTTACGACGTGCGCTCCGGTCCCGCCCCGCCCGGGCCCGCGTTCCCGGGCCCGTTCGACCCTCGATGAATCTCTCCCTCCTCTCCACCGGGTCGGGCGTGCTCCTGATCGTGGTGGGGCTCGCCGTCGTCGTCCGGGAGGACGCGCGGCGGGAAGCGTTGCTCTTCCTGGTGTTGACGCTGACCGCCGGGCTCTGGCTCGTGGGGTTCGGCCGGCTGTACGCCGCGCCGGACGCGCACGAGGCGCTCCACTGGGTGCACGTGGCCTACCTCGGGATCCCCTTCATCCCGGTCGCGCTCTACCATTTCACGGTCGTGGTCCTCGGCCTCGAGCGGAATCGG
Organism: uncultured Gemmatimonadaceae bacterium; assembly: GCA_964409525.1. Classification (GTDB taxonomy): domain Bacteria; phylum Gemmatimonadota; class Gemmatimonadetes; order Longimicrobiales; family Gaopeijiaceae; genus CAYPDV01. The sequence goes on along the minus strand of CAYPDV010000020.1, from coordinate 21,820 downwards.
CGGTGGGTGGTCGTCGCGGGGTGGGTCCTCGGGCTCTTCCTCGCCGGGCTCGCGGTGGGCACCGACCTCTTCGTCGCGCGGGTGGAGCGCCTCCCCTGGGGCTGGTTCCCCCTGGCGGGCCCCGCCGGGCCGCTCCTTCTCGCCTACTTCGCCGTGTACGGGCTGGCGAGCCTGCGCGAGTACCTTCGCCGGCTCTCCCGGGCGACCTCGCCGACCGAGCGGAAGCGGATCCAGCTGCTCGTCGCCGGGTTCCTGGTGGCCCACGGCGCTCTGGTGGACTTCCTCCCCTCCTACGGGGTCCGGGTGCCGCCCGTCGGTTTCGTACCGATCGTGATCTTCATGGCGATCGCGGGCTGGGCCGTCTGGCGCTACCGGCTGGTCGACCTCACCGCGTCCTTCGCGGCCGAGCAGATCCTCCGCACCCTCACCGATCCCGTGCTCGTCGTCGATCCCGACCGGCGCGTGCGGGTCGCGAATCCCGCGCTGCGCCGGATCTTCGGGTGGAGCGAGGACGAGATCCGCGGGCGGCCCGTGGAGACGCTCGCTCCGGACGGGGACGGGGCCGCCGACCGGCTCCGCTCCCTGCTGGCGCGGGACCGGGTGGAGGAGGAGGAGGTGACGCTCCGCCATCGGAACGGCGACCCGGTGACGGTCACCCTCTCCACCTCGACGCTCGAGCCGGTGGAGGAGCGGCCGGCCGGAAAGGTGATACTCCTGCACGACGTCCGGCAGCGGAAGGAGGCGTCGCGGATGCTCGAGGAGAGCGAGCAGCGGTACCGATCGCTCTTCGACTACAATCCCGATGCCGTGTACGGCATCGATACCGAGGGCCGGTTCGTGGCTCTCAACCCGGCGTCGAGGGCCGTCACCGGCCACGATCCCGACTCGCTCCTGGGACGCTCCTTCGGTGAGATCTTGTACCCGGCGGACCGCGAGAGGGGAAGAGAGGTCTTCGAGCGGGTCCTCGGGGGCGATCCGCAGGAGTACGAGCTCCGGCTGATCCACCGCGACGGGCACGCGGTCGACATCGAGGGCGTCTCGGTTCCCGTGGTGGTGAACGGCGAGATCACGGGCGTCTACGGGATCGCGCGGGACGTGACCGAGGCTCGCAGGGAGGATGAAGCCGTCCGGCTCGAGAGGGAGTACTTCGCCACCCTCTTCGACTCCGCGCCCGACGCCATCGCGATCCTGGGCGGCGACGACCGGGTGCAGCGTGTCAACGAGGAGTTCCAGCGGCTCTTCGGCTACACGGAGGGCGAGTCGCGGGGCCGGTCCATCAACGAGCTGATCGTGCCGGAGGAGCTGCGAGACGAGGGGATCGACCTCACCCGCAGGGTGGCGCGCGGCGATGAGGTCGCGGTCGAGACCGTGCGGCGGCGCAAGGACGGGAGCACGGTCGAGGTCTCCATCCGCGGCCGCTCGATCCGGGCGGGGGGACGGCCGGTCCAGGTGTACGGGATCTACCGCGACATATCGCGCCGGAAAGCGACCGAGCGGGAGCTCCGGGAGAAGGAGGAGCAGCTCCGCCACGCGCAGAGGCTCGAGTCCGTGGGACGCCTCGCGGGGGGAATCGCGCACGACTTCAACAACATCCTGACCGTCGTGATGGGCCATGCCCGGATGGCGCTCGACGACCTCCCGGGGGACGGGGGGACCCGCGAGGACGTGGAGGCGATCCATCGGGCCGCGGAGCGGGCGGCGAAGCTCACCAACCAGCTCCTCGCCTTCAGTCGGCGGCAGGTGATCCATCCGCGGCCCGCGGATCTGAACGCGGTGGTCCGGGAGACGGAGAAGATGCTCGATCGCCTCCTCGGCGAGCCGATCCAGCTGGAGACCCGCCTCCAGGAGGACCTGTGGCCGGTGCGCGTCGACCCGTCCCAGATCGAGCAGGTGATCGTCAACCTCGCCCTCAATGCCAGGGACGCGATGCCCGAGGGGGGGCGGCTCGTGGTGGAGACCGAGAACACGGAGCTCGGCTCCGCCGACGTGGAGAGGTCCTCCTACGACGTGGAGGCGGGCGAATACGTCGCGCTTCGCGTCACCGACACCGGCGGGGGGATGGATCCGGAGACGCTGAACCAGGTCTTCGATCCGTTCTTCACCACCAAGGAGCGGGGAAAGGGGACCGGTCTCGGACTCGCGATGGTGTTCGGGGCGGTGAAGCAGAGCGGAGGATACGTCTGGGCGGACAGCACCCCCGGCGAGGGTTCGACGTTCACGATCCTCCTGCCCAGGGAAGTCGAGGGTGGACCGTCCGGGGGGCCCCTGCCCGGCCGGGGGGAGGAGGGCGGGCGGCCGGTCTCGGGCACCATCCTCGTGGTCGAGGACGAGCGGCCGGTGCGCCTGCTGATGGAGAGGATCCTGCGGGAGCGGGGATTCACCGTGATGTCGGCCGCATCGGGCGAGGAGGCGCTCGGAGTGATGCTCGACTACATGGGCGTCGTCGATCTGGTCGTGAGCGACGCCGTCATGCCCGGCATGGGAGGGCGCGAGCTCGCACGCATGCTCCGGGAGCGATGGCCCGCCGTGCGGATACTCCTAGTGTCCGGCTACGACGCCGAGATGGCCGGAGCCGTCGCCGACACGGACCATCCTCATCTGGAGAAGCCCTTCGCCCCGGAGAATCTCCTCCGGAAGATCGACGAGGTGCTCGCGACGAGGTGACCTCAGCCGGCGCGCGCCCGGTAGCCGGCGTCCTCGACCGCCTCTTCGAGAACCCCTTCGTCCACCCCGTCCTCCTGGTGGACGATGCGGGCTCGCCCTCCGTCCAGGTCGACCTCCGCGCTCCGGACCCCCGGTAGCGCCCCGAGCGCCTTCTCCACCCGCTCGCGGCAGTGCTCGCAGGTCATCCCCTCGATCGTCAGCTCCGTCTCGCGCATCGCGGTCTCCTCGTGGTCGATTCGCACCGACTCCCTTCGAGATCGAGGAGCATGTTCCGCACCGGCAGACTGGCAGGCTCCTTGCGCAGGAGCCGGGAAGCCGTCGAAGAGGTACCGCGGACGGCCCTCTGGCGGCCGCCGTGCAACTCCGGGAGCAGAGTGTGGAGCCTCGGGAGCAGGAGGGCTCGCCCCAGGAGCCCCAGGGGGATCACTGGTCGGGGGTACGCCGCCGGAAGGACGACGTCCTCAACGTCCGGCGGGAGATATCCCGCCAGGAGGGGGTGCTCGGTCGGGCCGTCCACGGGGTGGGGAGCCTGCTCAGCTCGGCGTGGTTCTTCCTCGCGCTGCTCGGCCTCCATCTCGGCTGGATCGTCGCCAACCTCGAGGCCTGGCCGTGGTGGGAGCCGTGGGACCCCTTTCCCTTCACGTTCCTCGCCACCCTCGCGTCGGTCGAGGCTCCCCTCTTCGCCCTCCTGATCCTGATGCGACAGGAGCGGGACCGGGAGATCGAGGAGATCCGCGAGGAGTTCGAGCTCCAGGTGGAGCTCCATTCCGAGCGCCAGACCTCCGCCCTGCTCGAGATGATGGCCCAGCTCCACGAGACGGCGGGCGTCGAGGCGACGCCACCGGAGGGGCTCGAGGAGATGCGCACCCCGCTCGATCCGCGGAGGCTGCTGGAGAGCGTGGAGGAGGAGCTGGCGGACGTGGAGGACCTCGTCGAGCCCCGCGAAGGAGAGGACTGACCGCACCGAAGGGACACCGAAACACGCACGCCGCGCCGGGGTATCGGTCGCATGTCACACGACGAGCAGGGCTCCGCACCGCGGGGGCGGCCGCTTCCCATCCGCGGGCGCGGGGCCGCCGAGAACCCGCCGAACCGCTTCGAGCCGCTCCACGTCGAGCTCGAGGAGGGCGCCGATCAGGGCGAGCCCCGCCCCGAGACCCGGCTCCTCCGCGACTCCTCCCGCAGCGCGATCACCCGTAACCGGAGCCCCGACGTGGGCTTCGGAGCCAGTCTCAACCCGTACCGCGGCTGCTCCCACGGCTGCGCGTACTGCTACGCCCGTCCCACGCACGAATACCTCGGGTTCTCGGCGGGGCTCGACTTCGAGACGCGGATCCTGGTGAAGGAGGACGCGGCCCGGCTCCTCCGCGAGGAGCTCGCCTCGCCGGACTGGGAGCCGGAGGTGCTGGTGATGAGCGGCGTCACCGATCCGTACCAGCCGGTCGAGCGCCGGCTCGGGATCACCCGGGAGTGCCTGCAGGTCCTGTCGGAGTTCGGGAACCCGGTGAGCGTGATCACGAAGAACCACATGGTGACCCGCGACGCCGACATCCTCGCCGGGCTCGCCGCCCGGGGGGCGGCGCAGGTGACCCTCTCGGTGACGACCCTGCGCAACGACCTCCAGAGGGTGATGGAGCCTCGCACCTCGATCCCCGCACGTCGGCTGCGCGCCGTCCGGGAGCTGAGCCGGGCGGGCGTGCCGGTGGGGGTGAACGTCGCCCCCGTGATCCCCGGGCTCACGGACCACGAGCTGCCGTCGATCCTGGAGGCCGCCCGCGACGCGGGCGCGGTGACGGCCGGGTACGTCCTGCTGCGGCTTCCCCACGGTGTCGCCGATCTGTTCGACGCCTGGCTGGAGCGCCACTTCCCGGATCGCCGCGAGAAGGTCCTCGCCCGACTCCGCTCGCTCCGTGGCGGGCGCCTGAACGACCCGCGCTTCGGCACCCGCATGCGCGGCGAGGGCCCCTTCGCGGACCAGATCCGCGATCTCTTCCGCGTGACGGCGGCACGCCTCGGGCTGGACGGGGACCGGCCCCCGCTCTCCACGGCCGCGTTCCACCGGCCGCACGGCCCCGGCGGACAGACCGAGCTCACGCTCTGATCCGGCCCGTCGAGCGGCTTCATTATTGTTTTCCTTGCAACGATTTACGCCGTCAACCCGTGCAGGTACGCTCCGGCCCGGACGGGGAATGATCCTTGCGCTTGAGCACGGTGCGACTGGAAGCAGCGAAGGGTCCTCGGAAAAGGATTCCAAGATGCGACCGATATCGAACCTGGAGCGCCCGGATCGGCCTCCCGGTACCGCGTCGCGGAACCGGAGCCGTGCGGGCAGGGAGAAGAAGAACGATGCGTACACTCACGGCTCTCGTCGCCCCCGCGGCGATGATGATGCTCGGAGCCTGCGCGGGGGTCCCCAATGACACCGACCCCTTCGCCGGAGCCTCGGGTGAGGAGACGGTGCAGGTCGAGGTACAGAACCAGAACTGGTCCGACATGCGGATCTACGCCCGTCGCGACGGCGGGCCACGGGTCCGGCTGGGCTCGGTGGGCAGCCTGAGCAGCGAGCGATTCCGGCTCCCGCGGTCGGTCATGTCCGGCTCTGCCCGGATCCTGCTCGAGGCCGACCCGATCGCCGGGAGAGGCAACTACCGGACGGATCCCATCTCGCTGCACGGGGGTGAGACCATCCGGGTGAACCTCAGGAATCACCTGGCCGTGTCCGGCTACTCGGTCATCGGCCGGTGAAACGGACGGCCCGATCCGGCGGGTCCTCCATCAGCGGAGCGTCACACGCACGCCGCCGTGGAGGGCTCGCCCGGGGCCGGGCTCGAAGAAGCGCTCGCCGAATGCGTTCACTACGACGGAGGCATCCCACGACTCGTCCGTAACGTTCGTCACTTCCAGCCACGGCCGCACCCGGGCCCGGCCCCAGCGCCAGGTTCCCGGGCTCCCGCGAAGCTCCAGGAGGAGGTAGGAGGGCGAGAAGCCCTCGTTCGCATCGTTCACCTCCATGCGGGAGCGCCACCGTCCGGCCAGCGCCACCTCGCCCGCCCCCACCGGGACCGAAACTTCTCCCTCGGCCCGGTGGGGCGGCACGCCGGGCACCCGGTTCCCCCCGAAGTCGCCGTCCTCGGTCCGGAAGGCGCGGAAGCGAGCGTCCGTCCACGCGTACGAGATCCGGAGGTCCGTCCGGTCCGCGGTCTCCCGGGCCACGAGCAGCTCCGCGCCCCGGTGTCGTGCCCGGCCCGCGTTGCGGAAGAAGTCCCGCCCGGGCGCGTCCGGGAGCTGGAAGGGAACGAGCAGGTTCCGCACGTCGGCCCGGTAGGCGGCCGCCTCCAGCGCCCATCCCTCACGGGGCGCCCACCCCAACCCCCCCTCGAAGGAGACGGCGCGCTGCGGATCCAGCTCGGGGTTGAACCCGCCCGCTCCGCCGGGCCGGTTGGTCAGCTCCGTCGTCGTCGGGGTCTCGAAGGCCGTCGCGACGTTGGCGTGGAGCCGGAGCGAGGCCGACGCGTGGATCGTCACGCCGGCGGAGGGGCTCACCGCGTCCATCGTCCGCACGCCCGAATCGTCCGGTTCGTCGGGAGCCACCAGTCGGTCCTCGGCGCGGAAGCGCGTGCGGTCCCAGCGGATGCCGGCCAGCACGTCGAGCCGCGGGTGGGGCCGGGCGAGGAGCTGCGCGAAGGCCGCCCCGGAGCTCACCTCCTCGTGCTGGTCGAGCACCACGGCACCCGGCTCGCCGTCGTCGTCCTCCCGGTTGAGGCGCTCGTCCCTCTGGAGCGCTCCCTCGAGGCCGACGGACAGGAGGCCCTCCTCGCCCGGGAATCCGGGGAGGGCGGCACCGAGCCGCAGGCCGCCCGCCCGGCGCTCGACGCCGATCACCGTCGTCGGGATCGGATTGTCCACCTCCCGCCCGAGGATCCACGCCGCGCCGTCCACGTCGACCCGATCCACCGGCCGCCTCCAGCGGGCGCCGAGCTGGACCTGGCGAGCCGTCTCCCCGGTTCGACGTGCGACGTTGAGGGGGTTCGCCTGGCGCGGATCCTCGTTCCGCTGGACCGAGGAGAGCGAGCCGGGATTCTCGGCCCGGTAGTCGACGGCGGCGCCCCTGAGGTCGAGGCGGCCCCCCGCCAGCGGAGCCGTCGCACCGAGCGTGAGATGGTCGTTCCTGGACGTGTTGAAGTCGCGGAAGCCGTCGTAGGAGCGGTGCGTGAGCCACCCGGATACGCGGGCCCCGCCCACCCGCAACCCCGCTCCGGCGCCGATCCGCCGGTGACCGTACGATCCGCCGGCCGCGTCGGCCGCGATCTCGTCGGGGCCGGGCAGCAGCGTCTCCAGCAGAAGGACGCCGCCCGCCGCGTTCCCGTGGACCGAGGAGGTGGGGCCCCGCACGATCTCCGCCCGGAGCGGGAGCGTCGGGTCGAGATGGGAGAGCGCGGTCTGGCCGTCGGGTAAGGTGGCGGGCACGCCGTCCGTCACGACGCGCACGCCCCTCACCCCGAAGGAGGATCGCGCGCCGAAGCCCCGGACCGAGATGCGTGCGCCGAGCGCTTCGTTGTACCGGTTCTCGACGTGCAGGCCGGGCACCGTCCGGAGGCTCTCGTCGAGCCCGAGCCCGGGGCGGGCCGTCCCGCTCTCCCGCACCGCGATCGAGAAGGGTACCCGCTCGGCCGGGATCGAGGCGCGCAGCACCCGGACGACGAGGGGCTCCAGGAGGAACCGGGGCAGCGTGTCCTCCTCGGCCGCGGTCGGCCCCGGGAGCGTATCGGGAGTCTGCGCGGACCCCGGACCCGCTCCCGCCGCCACCGGGAGGAGAGCCGCCATGAGCCCGGCCCCGATCCGCCGCACCGGGCGGGAACGGGGGAGTGGGTCCGGCATATCTCCTGCACGGGCGGGGGCGGAATCGTTCACGTGGCTCCAGGGGAGGGAGGATGCGGCTCTACTCGGTGGATCGAAACACCAACGTCGTGGATCTCGGCCAGGTCGTCATCCTGTTCTACCACGGCCGGCCGGTCGCCTTCAAGGATTTCCAGGCGAAGAAGATGTACGCGATCACCGAGGAGGTCAGCGAGGACGTCACCTTCCGGCGGGAGTTCAAGAAGACGTGGGAAGGGCCCGTGGCGATCACCGACGGGCAGGCGGAGCTGGAGACGGCGATCCTGGAGGCGCTCGCCGCCTGACGGGCCTTCCGGCCCTCGTGCGACCGGCCCTCCCGGCCCGTCCGAGCGGCCTTCCGAGTGGCCTTCCCGACCCACCGATCGGCGCTGCTCACGAGCTCGGCTTCGCGCACTTCCTCGATCTTCGAAGAGGGCGTTTCGAAAAAGCTGGCCTCGGCCGGTTTCCGGGTTTACCGTACTCCACCCCCTCGGATCACTCGCTTCCTGGTGTTGTAGACGGATGAACGGCCCCGGATCGGCCCAGCCGGATCCCACCGCCCGGGAACCCCTGCACACCTCTCTGCCGAGCGCCCCCTCGGACTATCCGGGGCCGGTGATCCTGATCGGCGATCCGGACCCGGACAGCCGCGTGATCTTCTCCACCATGCTCCGGTACCGCGGCTTCCGCCCGGTCGCGGTGCACGACGGTGAGGAGGCCCTCCACGCGGCCCGCGAATTCGGCCCCGGGCTGGCGGTCCTCGACATCCGGCTCGGATGGCAGGTGCTCGAGGCGTTCCGCGCCGACCCCGAGGCGGGGCGGATCCCGCTCGCGGTCCTCTCGTCGGTGGACCTGGGGCCCGAGCGGGAGCGCGCCCGCGCCCTCGGATGCGCCCGCTTCCTCGCAAAGCCGATCTCCCCCTCGGAGCTGGTGCGCGAGATCCGGGACCTCCTCCGGCCCGTGATCTAGCGGCGCTCGGAGCCCCGCCCGGCCACCGTCCGGCTCCGCTGGGCCGGCGAGGGATACGAGGTGGTCGGCCTGGAGCACCGGCCGCTCCAGCCGCTCGGTCCGCTCGCCCCGGGGATCCCCCGTCGCAGCGGGGCAGCCGAGCGTCACCGCGGCAGCACCACCCAGCCGATCACGGGGTTGTGGTCCGAGCCGTACCGGCGGCCGATCCGCCGGTCGTCGAGGCGCCACCCCTCCGGGCCACGGAAGAAGAGGTAGTCGAGGATCCGCTCCCGACCGAGACGGGTCGCGGTCGGCTGTCCGTGCGGCTCCCGCGGGAAGGGGAAGGCTCTGCGCATGATCCGGAATGCCTCCTCGTCCGTGCCGCGCCACCAGGTGTTGAAGTCTCCGCCCACGACCAGCGGGACCTTCTCCGGCAACGCCCCTACGAGCCCTTCCGCCTGGTTGGCCCGCAGCGATCCGAAGCTGGCGAGCGGGCGGGAGGCGGCGGCGTTGTCGAGGTGCGCGCTCACCGCCCGGAGACCGGCGGGCGCCGCGTCGCCCGGGACGCGGACCGTCGCCTCGACGGCGACCCGCCGCTGGAGCTCGTACGGCAGCTCGACGGCCCGGAGCGCGGTGAACGGAAGCGTGGAGAGGACGGCGTTGCCGCGGTCCTCCGGCACCTCGCCGGGCCCCTCTGATCCGTTCCGCATCGAGGGAACGTAGTAGAGGGCCAGGCCGAGCTCCCTCGCCAGCGTCACCACGTCCCTCCGTCCGCCGGGGGGTGGCGCGGGCCGGCGGAGGCCCGCCCCCCGGGCCGCGTCCGGCAGCGCGTCGGCCGGGGGCACGTCGTCGCCGGCGCGGTGGACCTCCTGGAGCAGGAGGACGAAGTGGCGCACTGGACGGCCTCCGGTGAGGCGCCCCTCCCGGAGGTCCCGCACGAGCCGCGCGAGGTCTCCACTGCCGATTCCCACGTTCCAGGAGAGGACCGCGAGGGAGTCGATCGCCGGCTCGGGATCTCCGGCGTCGGGATCTCCGGCAGGGGGGTCGTCCAGCGGGAGGTGGACGGCCGGACCGACCGCGGCGCACCAGGCGTCGAGCTGCGAGTGGTCGGCCGAATCGGGGGGCAGCACCCATTCGGTGCCGGGTGCGTCCCGCCGCTCCGGTGTCAGGGTGGTTCGGCAGGGCACCTCGTCGGGTGGGAGAAAACCGCGGCCACCGCAGGCCGGCAGAAGGGCGGAGAGGAAGAGCGTCACGAGCCCGATCCTTGCAGGACGTGGAAGACGTCGGCCGCCGTCTCCCGCCCACGGAGGAAGCATGCGAGCAGGTACCGAACGAACGCTCCTCCGTCCCCGGACGAATCGGCGGCCCCGGGTCAGGAAGGAGGACGGTCCGCCGCTCGAGGACCTCACCCGGTCGGAGCTCTACGAGCGGGCACGCGACCTCGGGGTACGAGGGCGGAGCAACATGAACAAGGCCCAGCTCGTCCGCGCCATCCGATCGAAGCGCTGACCTCGCCGGACACCCGGATCACGGACGGCTGCCGAGCCGGGAGCCCCCGTCGGTCTCTCCCCCCAGGTCCGCGATCCGCTCCTTCAGTTCGTCGATGCGCATCATCACGCCGAGGATCTCCGGGTCCACTTCCCGCATCCGCTGCAGGAGCTCGGCTCGGTACGCCTGAATCGCTTCGAAGACCTCGTGGGTGGCCATCGCATCGGCCCGCGCCACCTCCACCCGTAGCTGGCTCTCCCGGCTCTCGACCAGGAGCCTCTGCACCTCCCGGGCGTTTCTCCCCCTGCGAGCCTCGCTGAGATCGGCGGGGAGCCGCTCGAGCCGCTCCTGGGCCCGGAGCACGCCGGGATCGATCTCCTCCATGACGCGGTGGATCCTCTCCGTCACCCGCTCCTGACGCTCCCGCAGGTCGGGAAAGCTGTCCAGCGCCGCGTCCTGCACCCGCTCGAATCGCTCCTCGAGGGCCGTGAACTCCCGGATCATCTCACGGAGGCTGTCGACCGGCGCTTGGAGGGCGACGCCCGAAGGAGCGAGGAGGAGCACCGCGAGCGCGGTGGGCAGGACGGTTCGGAGTCGGTACATGGCTCGATCTCGCGAGTCCCGGGACGACATGGAAGGGGAAGGACCTCGGGGGCACTTTTCTTCCTCGGCCTTCTAGCCGCAACCCGCGTGCCGATCGCCGGGCCCGGAGCGTAGCAGCGACCGGCGGCGGGCGGACGGCGCCCGGGGGGCCCGTCGCACGGTGCGGACCCTTGCCCGCAGGCGAGGCAGCGGACCTATTGGTGCTGGAAGGCCGCTGAAGAAGTACAGTGGGTCGCGCACAGGGGTCTCGCGGAACCCACGCTGCGCGCGGGTGCCCCCAGACCAGGAACGGGGAGGAAATCGATGCCCTGCGCATCGCTGACGACGAGAGACGACGCGACAAGCGCTGACGGGCTTGTTGCCGGCCGCAACCCCCCTGTGCCCTCCGGGTTACGGCGGCGGGACCACGCCGCTCACGCGGCGCGGTGCCCCGTCTGCGGCGTCGGCGCTCCTCCGGGCACCGCCGGGTCGAGCCCGGTGGTCGGCTTTCGCTATGCCTTCGAAGCGCCGCCTCGCATCCGCGGGCACCATCGCGCCAGCGATGGTCGCGGCGCGAAGATGCCGAGCGGCCCGGATGGCTGCGAACCACCACCCGGTATCCGTGAGGCGACCGAGGACGCGCCGCGAGGCGCGCCGCAGGTCCTCGCGACCCGCTGTACTTCTCCAACGGCCTTCTAGTCGGGGGACCGCCGCCCGACTCCACCCGCTCGCCCCGGAACGCACCATGCCCCAGACATCCGAAGCCCCCCCCGCCGACGCACCCGACCGCGCCGCCACCGGTCTCCTCTCCTGGCCGCCCCCGGGGCTGGGCAGGGTCCAGGGCGAGCTCCTCGCGGCGCTCACCGTCACCGGGCTCGGGGGCATCGTCGTCGTCGCTCCGCTCCTCTGGGCCGTTGCCGCGGAGCAGGCTCCGTGGAGCCTCGGGCCGTGGGGCGGCGCGTGGTGGTTCCCGGCCGTGACCACCGGGTTCGGTCTCCTTCTCCTGTTCGCGGGCTTCACACTGCTCTTCCGGGTCTTCGTGGCGGGCCGGAAGGCGGTCCGGGGCGGGCACGACCGCCGGACGGTGTGGCTGGCCGCGGCGGACTGGCGCCGCGACACCGGCTTCCTCATCCAGGGCGCCCGGATGTACAGCGAGCTCTCGCCCGGTACCCGGCGGACGATCGTCTCCACCCGGCTCTGGGGCGCGCGCCTCTTCCTCTTCGCCGCGCTCTGGCTCCCCGTCTCCTTCGCGGTGACCGTCCTCCTCGCCACCCGGGGATGGATGACGCCGGGACTGATGATCGCGCTCACGCTGGCGCCGACCCTGCTCGCGGCGCTCGGCGGGGTGATCGCGCTGGGTTACGGGCGCCTGCACCTGACCCGGACCGGTCGCGCCTGGGAAAAGCGCCCCGAGGTGGCCGAGGAGCGACGCGCTCAGATCGCCGACTGGCGCCAGGACATGGAGTCGCTGCCGGCGGAGGGGCGTCCCGCGCTCGCCCCCGGGGGTGGCGGGGCCTTCCGTCTGGCCCCCGCCCTCGTGGTCGGGCTCTTCTTCGTGGTGCTCTTCCCGGTCACGGCGCTCCTCGTGGCCGCTTCCGTCGGGCCGATCGTCGGCGGGCTGGCGGTGCCGCACTACGCCGGGCTGCAGGAGCGGGGGGCCGCGGCGGAGCCGCTCCGGACCTTCCGGCTCGATCCGGACCCGGCGATCACGCCCGAGGCCGCGGGCCGGGCCGTCCACGTGCTGGCCCACGTGGGTGGGAGTGACGTGCAGGAGCTCGAGGCCTCGCCGGAGCGGCGCTACGCGGAGGGGTGGTTCCCCGCCGATGCGCCCGCCGGATTCGGACCCACCACGCCGCCCGACATCCTCATGGAGCGGGCCGTCGCCGGGCTCGACGATGCGGAGAGAGCGTACCTGGAGCGGGTGGCGGCCCACCCGGCCCACCAGGAGATCGCGCTCCTCGCCCGGGCGTCGGGGGCCGATCTCGCGGGAGCCCGCTGGTCGGACCCGCTTCCCGGGAACGCCGCCTACCTCGAGCTCCCGATGCCCCGGCTGAGACCGCTCCGCGAGGGCGCCGACGCGCATCTCGCCCGGGCGGCCCTCCAGGTCGACGCGGGCGACGCGGAGGGCGCGGCGGAGACCGTCCGGGCGGTGATCTCGGCCGGGCTGCTCCTCACCGACGAGGGGCCGTCGCTGACCGACAACGTCGTGGGCGTCATGATCGCCGAGTCGGGCGCCGACGCGCTGGAGGCGCTCTACCGGGCCACCGGCCAGGAGGAGCGGGCCACGAGCATCGGCTGGGCGCGGGAGTCCGCGCTGCGCGCCTCGGCGCTGATGGCACCCGTCGGCGGCGACCGGGAGCTCTCGGGGCAGCTCCGCGGCTTCTCGGCCATGGTGACGGCGCCGAACAGCCTCCGCGGACTCCGATGGGAGCAGTACGCCCTGGTCAACACCATCGCTCCCTGCCTGAACCTGCACAGCGTCGTCTTCGGGCCGGGCGAGGAGCACCGGCGGTGGCAGGAGAGCGCGCGGAATCTGATGGTGCGCTACCCCTCCGAGGAGCAGCTCTTCGACGTCGTGGACCGCGGCTGGTTCGGCGGCCGGGGCGGAGCGGAGGACCGGAGCTGGATGGCCCGCTTCCTCTCCTTCACCCTCGGTGGCGGCGACGTCCGTGCCGGGTGCACCGATCTGGTCGACACGGCCGCCAGGGAGGGTTTCTAACATCTCGACGACACGCGAGCCCGTGGTCGAGACGGCGTCGGGAGGCCCCTCGCCCGAGGAGGTGCTCCGCGAGGTCTTCGGCTTCCGTGCGTTCCGACCCGGCCAGCGCGAGATCGTGGACGTCGTGCTCGAAGGGCGGGACTGCATCGCCCTTCTCCCCACGGGGGCGGGAAAGTCCCTCACGTTCCAGCTCCCGGCCCGCATCCTCCCCGGCACGGTGCTGGTCGTATCGCCGCTCATCAGCCTGATGAAGGACCAGGTCGACGCGCTTCGTGCCCTCGGCTTCCGGGCCGCCGAGATCAACTCGTCGCTCGAGTGGGAGGAGCGTCGCTCCCGGCTCGAGGCGTTCCGAGCGGGCGAGTACGAGCTCGTCTACCTCGCCCCCGAGGCCCTCGACGGACCGCTCCGCTCCTTCATCCGGGAGTGCCCGGTCTCGCTGCTCGTCGTCGACGAGGCGCACTGCATCAGCCAGTGGGGGCACGATTTCCGCCCCTCCTACCGGCGCCTGCGCGGCCTGCGCGAGGAGCTGGACGTGCCCGTCCTGGCCCTGACCGCGACGGCGACCCGGCACGTGGCCCGGGACATCCTCCTGCAGCTCGGAATGCGCAGCCCGGGAGGCTACAAAGGGTCCTTCTTCCGTCGGAACCTCCGGGTAGGGGTCCGCAAGAAGGGCGAGGGGAACACCCGTCGCGAGATCCTGGCCCTCGTCCGGCGGCACCAGGGCGAGAGCGGGATCGTCTACTGCCTCTCCAGGCGGATGGTGGAGTCCACCACCGACTACCTCCGGAAGAAGGGAGTGAAGGCGCTGTCCTACCACGCGGGGCTCGACGACGCGCAGCGGACGCGTCACCAGGACCTCTTCGCGCGCGACGAGGTCGACGTGATCGTGGCCACGGTCGCGTTCGGCATGGGCATCGACAAGCCGGACGTGCGCTTCGTGATCCACCGGGACATGCCGAAGGACATCGAGTCGTGGTACCAGGAGATGGGCCGCGCCGGTCGGGACGGCCTGCCGTCCGACTGCGTCCTCTTCTACTCGTGGGCCGACGTCAAGGCGCACGAGCGCTTCCTCGACGAGGTCGACGACCCCGCGCTGCGGGAGGCGCGCCGGAAGGCCGCGATCCGGCTCTTCGACCTGGCCGAGCGGTGGCGGTGCCGGCACCGGCAGATCCTCGCGCACTTCGACGAGGGGATGGAGCCGTGCGGCGACGCCTGCGACGTGTGCAGGGGAGAGCCGGTCGAGGAGGTCGCGGCGGCCCGGATCGAGCGCTCGCGGCGCGAGGGGAGGTCCTCCGGGCGCGGCCGAAGCCGATCCCGGAGCCGCCAGGTGAGCTCGACCGCGCCGGGGTTCGAGCCGGAAGCACCCGATTCCGAGGCCCTCGGCCCCGACGCCTTCGATCCCGACGCCGAGGAGCGCTTCCAGCGGCTCCGGGCCCTCCGGAAACGACTCGCCGACGAGGCGGGGGTGCCCGCCTACGTCGTCTTCAACGACCGCACGCTCCGCGAGATGGCGCTCCGGACCCCGTCCTCTCCCGGGGATCTCCTCGAGGTCAGCGGGGTGGGCCCGGTAAAGCTGGAGCGCTGGGGGAAGCCCTTCCTGGACGCCCTCCACGGAGGGTAGAGGTCCGCCGGGCGGCGGCCGTCGCCGAGGCCGGGCCCGCGCTGCCGACGCCGGACGCCCACGGCCGCCCCCGACCTCCGATCCGATCCATCCTTCGACCCCACCGATCCCATGGCGAAGACGCACTCCTTCGACGTCTCGACCGGAGTCGACCTCCAGGAGGTCGACAACGCCCTCAACCAGGCCCGCACGGAGATCGCCCAGCGCTACGACTTCAAGGGCGTCGACGTCGCGGTGGACTTCGATCGCGACGAGGGAATCGTCCGGCTCGAAGCCGACGACGAGTACCGCCTGACGGCCGTCTTCCAGGTGGTGCGCGAGAAGCTCGCCCGCCGGAAGGTGCCCCTGAAGAATCTGGAGGTGGGCGGCGTCGAGAAGGCCGGAGGCGGCCGCGCCCGACAGGTGGTGACGCTGAAGCAGGGGCTGGACTCCGAGACCGCGAAGCGCATCTCGAAGGACGTCCGGGACGCGGGGCTGAAGAAGGTCCAGACGCAGATCCAGGGCGAGGAGGTCCGTGTCTCCGCGCCCTCCCGGGACACCCTGCAGGAGGTCATCGCCCTGCTCCGCGCCGGCGACTACGGGGTCGAGCTCCGCTTCGGGAACTACCGCTGATCGGAGGGCACGAGCGGGCTCTCCCCCTCGGAGCGGAAGAGTCCGACCAGTCCGCTGATCGCTCGGTAGAGCATGAGGATGACCGTGACCAGCATCCCTCCGAGACCGGCGGACGATATCAGGATCGTGTAGTAGATCCACTCGTAGTACCTCTGGATGTCGGGCGACTCCTCGAGGGGGATGCTCAGGAGCAGGAGCAGGAGCGTGGCGGCGATGATCGTGGCCGCCGCCATCCACGAGATCTGCTGGATGCGGACGTAGTGGCTCTCCTTGAACTCGGTGTCGTGGCCCTGGGTGAAGCTGAGCAGCGTGAGCATGAGGGCCAGGACCGTGGCCGAGGCCGTCATCGTCGAGGAGCAGAGGAAGCGGATCGCGGGCATCGTCGCCTCCAGGAGCTGCCGCGCCTCGTAGCTGCCCACCCTGCCCACGGCGGTCATCCCGCCCAGCGCGACGGCGGTCGCGACGGCGCCGCCCGTGAGCGCCCACTTCAGGTCCACCACGACGGGCGGGGACTGCCGCTCCTCCTCTCGCTCGCTCATCCCTCCTCTCCCCCCCGCTCCTCCCGCAGCCCCTCGAGCCGGGGCAGGAGCGCGAGCACCGATCGCTCGTCCTGCCGGTAGCCGGGCATCTTCCGCGCCCCCGGGTGCGCCTCCACCTCGTCGAGGAGCGGGAGGAGCTCGCCCTCCTCGTGTGCCGCGAGGATGCCGGGATGGATGTAGAAGGAGCGGCAGGTCGCGGGCTCGTTGCCCAGTGTCGTCGCCACCTCCTTGACCGCCTCCACGATCTGCTTCTTCCGCTCCTTCGCGGTCGCGTCCGGATCCGCCCCCCGGAGCGCCCGGACCGCCGCCACGCTCCCGGCCCACGTCCGGAAGTCCTTCGCGGTGAGGTCGTGGCAGCTCACCCGCCGCAGGTATTCGTTCACGTCCTCGGCCTCCACCGCTCGCTGCCCGCCCTCACCGTTCCGGTAGGTGAAGATCTCGCGGCCGTCGCCCGCGAGCTCGCGGATCACGGCGGCGAGATCGGCGTCGCGGAGGTCCACCTGGTGCTCCTTGCCGCTCTTCCCGGTGAACTCGAGCACGATCTCGGGGCCCTCCACCTCGACGTGCCGGTCCCGGAGCGTGGTGATCCCGAAGGACTCGTTCTCGCGGGCGTAGCGAGGGTATCCGACACGGACCAGCGTCCGGTCCAGGAGGCGTACCACCGCCGCGAGCACCCGCTCCCTCGACATCTCCGGACGGGCGAGGTCCCGGCCGACCTGCCGGCGGATCCTCGGGAGGCTGACGCCCATGGCGATGATCCGGCTGAACTTCGCGCGCCGGCGGATCTCGTCCCAGCGCGGATGGTAGCGGTACTGTTTCCGGCCGCGGTCGTCCCGGCCGGTAGCCTGGAGGTGTCCTTCCGGGTGGGGACAGATCCAGACGTCCGTCCACGCGGGAGGGATCGCCAGCGCCTCGAAGCGCTCGCGGGTCGCGGGATCACGGATCGTCTCACCCCGGGGATCCCGGTAGGTGAACCCCTTTCCCCACGGCCGGCGGATGATGCCCGGCATGGAGTCCCGCACGTACCGGAGGCCGGCCAGACGGGCCATCTCCTCCGGCTCGAGCCGGGTGGACGGGAGGGACGCGGGGGTGGAGGGCTCGGATCCGGGCATCGCCGGTCCGGGGCGCAAGTTCGGTGCCCCTCCATGCGAGCCCTTCCCGGCGACCGTCACCGCCGCCGCTCCGCCGCCCTCCGGCTTGGACCTCTCTCCCGGATCGGTATATTGGATGCCCGTGCGTTCCGGAAGACTGCCGGGGCCAGGCCCGCCGATCCGTCCCGGGAGGAGAGATCCCATACCGAGCCGTCCAGCCGCCCGCCGTCCTCCGTCGGCCGCGCCCGAACCCCTCCCGTGGGGGCTCCTTCGCGCGGGAGGTCTGGTGGAGATAGGGGCCGCCGCCGCCTCGGGCCCGATCGTGACGGCGACCGTTCCCGCTCCAGGGGCCACGGCCGGCGCGTTCCTGCGGAGCGCCCGGGGCGGGGCGCGGGGCTTCTGGTCGCACGGTGAGCGGTGGGTGGCGCACCGGGGCGTGGCCGCCCGTGTCGTCTCTGAGGGCGGGCCGTCCCGCTTCTCCGACCTCCAGGCACTCGGCAGGGAGATCCTCGCCTCGGCGGGGCCCGCCGCACGGGCAGGAGAGCCCGGACACGAGCCGGCCCCCCGCCTCTACGGCGGCTTTTCGTTCCTGGACGGGCACCGGCCGGACGGCATCTGGGACGGCTTCCCGGCGGGCCTCTTCGTGCTTCCCGAGGTGGAGCTCGAGGCCGGCGACCGGAGGGCGGTGCTCCGGGGCCGCGCCCGGCTGGCCCCGGGTGCCGACCCGGAGGAGGTGTCTGCAGCGTCCGCGCGGATGCTGGAGCGGCTCGGCACCCTCGCCGGAGAGCTGGAGCGCGCCGGCTCGCCCCCCCCGCCCCGTCCTGCCCGGGCGCGTCGGGAGGAGAGCGCCCGCGGAGCATGGGAATCCGCCGTGGACGACGTGCTCGCGGCCATCCGGGCGGGCGGAGTGAGCAAGGTGGTCCTGGCGCGCACGCTCGACGTGGAGTGCGACACGCCGCCGGACCCCGTGGACGTGGTGCTCGCCCTGGAGCGCGAGAATCGAGGGACCCACGTCTTCCTCTACGAGCCGGTGCCCGGCCGTGCCCTGGTAGGCGCGGCGCCCGAGACCGTGGTCACGCTCCGCGACGGGAGCTTCCACGCCACCGCCGTCGCGGGCTCCATCGGGCGGGGCGGCTCCGAGTCCGAGACGGCGCGTCTGGCCGACCGCCTCCTCGAGAGCGGGAAGGACCGGAGGGAGCACGCGATCGCCCTCGAGGACATGGTGGAGCGGCTGCGCCCCCTGGCAGAGGGAATCCGGGCGGCGGCGGAGCCGCACGTCCTCCGCCTGGCTGGCATCCAGCACCTCGAGACCCGCATCGAGGCCCGCGTGCCGGCTGCCTCCGCCCTCGACGTGCTGGACGCGCTCCACCCCACCCCCGCCGTCTGCGGCCTGCCGCGGGACGAGGCGCTCCGGATCCTCCGCTCCGAGGAGCCGTTCGAGCGGGGCTGGTACGCGGGCCCGGTCGGCTTCTTCGACGGAGAGGGGAACGGCGTCTTCGCCCCCGCCCTCCGCTCGGCGGTGTCCGACGGATCTTCCTGGCGGCTCTTCGCCGGCGCCGGGATCGTCGCCGGCTCCGACCCGGCGGCGGAGTGGGAGGAGACCCGGATCAAGTTCGAGCCGGTGCTCCGGGCGCTCGAGGCCGCCGGGGCGGAGTCCGAGTGAGCGGCCCGAGCCGGAACACCGTGTGGGCCGGCGCCCTCATGGACGAGCTGGCGCGGGCCGGGGTGCGGGAGATCTGCCTGGCTCCGGGCTCCCGCTCGACCCCCCTGGTGATGGCGGCGGCCCGCGACGGGCGACTCCGCATCCTGACCCACCTGGACGAGCGCTCCGCCGCCTTCCTCGCGCTCGGCATCGGGAAGGCCGCCCGCCGCCCCGCCGCGGTGATCACCACTTCGGGAACGGCGGCCGCCAACCTCTATCCTGCGGTGATCGAGGCGTCGGAGAGCGAGGTCCCCCTCCTCCTCCTCACCGCCGACCGCCCCCACCGGCTCCGGGACGCCGACGCGAACCAGGCCATCGACCAGGTCCGGCTCTACGGCTCCCACGTGCGCGCCTTCTTCGACGTGGCGCCGCCCCGCGTCGGCGAGCGCGACCTCCGCCACCTCCGGGGCGTAGCGGCCCGTGCGGTGGCCGCGGCCACCGGCGTGCCGGCAGGGCCCGTCCATCTGAACCTCCCGTTCGAGAAGCCGCTGGAGCCCATCCCGGTCGAGGGCGACGTCCCGCCCCGCTTCGAGGAGGAGCACCCCCTGGCGGCGAGGGGCCGGAGCGGCGCCCGTCCCTTCGTGGCCGTGCGCCAGGCGCGGCCCGCTCCGGATCCGGAGTCGATCGAGGAGCTCCGCCGACGCATCACGGGGGCCCGGCGCCCGCTCCTGGTCGCGGGGCCGCACCCCGAGGCGGGACGGGTGGGCCCCGCCGCGGTGGCGGCGGCCCGGGCGCTGGAGGTGCCGCTCCTGGCCGATCCCCTCTCGGGGGCCAGGCACGGGGCCGGGGCGGGGAAGGAGGGAGGGAGTCGGGCGCTGGCCGCCTACGACCTCCTCCTCCGGAGCCCGGGGGTCCGCGAGGCGCTCCGGCCGGACCTGGTGCTCCGGGTCGGGTCCTCGCCCACCTCGGCTGCGCTCCTCTCCCTCCTCCGGGAGTCCCCGGAGGCCGACCAGGTGGTCGTGGACGCCGGCGGCCGCTGGAAGGACCACCTCGCCGTCGCGGCGGAGTACCACCGGGCGGACCCCGCCGCGCTCCTGGATTCGCTCGCGGCCGCGCCCACACCCGCGAGCGCCGGCCCGATCGCCTCCGGGCCGGCGACGGGCTCCGAGACCATTGCGGACTCCGGGCCCGATACGGGATCCGTGCGCGCCGCCTGGCTGTCCCTCTGGTGCCGCCTCGACCGACGTGCGCGGGAGGCGGCCGGCGAGGCGATGGCCGGGGAGTTCTTCGAGGGCTCCGTCCTGGCCGGGGTCGTGCGGAGGTTGCCGGCCGACGCCGCCCTCCTCGTGTCCAACAGCATGCCGATCCGGGACGCCGACGCCTTCGGCTTCTCCCGGCCCGAGCCGCTGGAGGCGTTCGGCAACCGGGGCGCGAGCGGCATCGACGGCATCGTGTCCACCGCGTTCGGAATCGCCGTCGTCCACGAGGGCCCGGTGGTGTGCGTCCTGGGCGACCTCGCCCTCTTCCACGACATGAACGGGCTCCTGGCGTCCCGCCTGAACGGGCTCGAGGTGCTCTTCGTCGTCATCAACAACGACGGGGGCGGCATCTTCCACATGCTCCCCATCCGCGAGCACGAGCCCGCCTTCACGCCCTACTTCGCCACCCCCCACGGCCTCGACTTCTCCCACGCCGCCGCCCTGCACGGCGTTCCGCACGTGCGCGTCGGGGGCGCGGAGGCTCTCGACCGGGCCCTGGGGGATGCGCTGACGGAGGGTGGGACCCGGATCGTCGAGGTGTCGAGCGACCGGGAGCGGAACCGGCTGCGCCACCGCGAGGTGGAGGCGGCGGTGCGGCAGGCGGTGGAGGCGGAGCTGCACGCGGCCGGGTGACGCCCGGGCCGCCCCCCGGAGCGCACGGGCCGGCGGCGGGTAGGCGGGAGAGACGGACGTCGAGACCGCGAGATTCCACACGGAGCAGGGACGGATGGAGACCCCCGACTGGAAGACGGTGAAGGAGTACACGGACATCACGTACCGGAAGGCCGGCGGCGTGGCCCGCATCGCCATCGACCGGCCCGAGGTGCGGAACGCCTTCCGGCCCGAGACGCTGGCCGAGCTTCAGGAGGCCTTCCGCGACGCCGGCGAGGACACGGACATCGGGGTCGTGCTGCTGACCGGCGAGGGCCCGGCAGAGGACGGCAAGTACGCCTTCTGCTCCGGCGGCGACCAGCGGGTGCGGGGCGACGCCGGCTACGTCGGCGGCGACGGGATGCCGCGCCTCAACGTGCTGGAGCTCCAGCGCTACATGCGGAGCATGCCGAAGCCGGTGATCGCACTGGTCGCGGGGTACGCGATCGGGGGCGGGCACGTGCTCCACGTGGTCTGCGACCTGACGATCGCCGCCGACAACGGCGTCTTCGGGCAGACGGGGCCGAAGGTCGGGAGCTTCGACGGCGGCTTCGGCGCCTCCTTCCTGGCCTCGCACGTCGGCCAGAAGCGCGCCCGGGAGATCTGGTACCTCTGCCGCCAGTACTCCGCCGAGGAAGCCTTCGACATGGGCATGGTGAACGAGGTCGTGCCCGTCGACGAGCTCGAGGCCGAGGGGTGGCGGTGGGCGCAGGAGATCCTGGACAAGAGCCCGCTGGCCATCCGCCTCCTGAAGAGCTCCTTCAACGCCGCCGTCGACGGCCAGGCCGGCCTGCAGGAGCTGGCCGGCAACGCCACGCTCCTCTTCTACATGACCGAGCAGGCCCAGGAGGCCAAGAACGCCTTCCTGGAGAAGCGCCGGCCGGACTTCCGGCAGTATCCCTGGCTGCCGTGGTAGAGCGGTTCCCTCCGGAATCGGACGCGAATCGCAGGCGGGATGGGAGGGGCGCAGCGTAAGCGGACGGCTTGCTCGGGAGCTGCGAGCGGCGCATGCTGTGCATCGGCGCCGTTCCCGTTCGTCGATACGATGAAGGGAGCGTGGCTCCCGACCCTCGTTCGGTGAGGTGCCCTGGGTGACCTGTCTCGGCCTCGTGCTGCTCCTGCTTCTCGC
>CAYPDV010000019.1:0-42307 GCA_964409525.1 uncultured Gemmatimonadaceae bacterium | reverse complement strand
ACCTCTCCCCCTACTTCGTCACCGACCCCGACAAGATGGAGGCGGTGCTCGAGGAGCCGATGGTCCTCATCCACGACAAGAAGATCTCCTCCATGAAGGACCTGCTGCCGGTCCTGGAGAAGGTCGCCCAGATGGGCCGCCCGCTGCTCATCATCGCCGAGGACGTGGAGGGCGAGGCCCTGGCCACGCTGGTGGTGAACAAGCTGCGCGGCACGCTGAAGGTCGCCGCGGTGAAGGCGCCCGGATTCGGTGACCGGCGGAAGCAGATGCTCCAGGACATCGCCGTCCTCACGGGCGGTCAGGTGATCAGCGAGGAGGTCGGCTTCAAGCTCGAGAACGCCGTCGTGAGCGACCTCGGCTCGGCGAAGCGGGTGGTGATCGACAAGGACAACACCACCGTCGTCGACGGGGCCGGCGAGGACGAGAAGATCAAGGGCCGGATCGAGGAGATCAAGGTCTCGATCGAGAAGTCCACGTCCGACTACGACAGCGAGAAGCTGCAGGAGCGCCTGGCGAAGCTCGCCGGCGGCGTCGCGGTCATCAACGTCGGCGCGGCCACCGAGACGGAGATGAAGGAGAAGAAGGCCCGTGTCGAGGACGCGCTCCACGCGACTCGCGCGGCCGTCGAGGAGGGCATCGTGCCCGGCGGTGGCGTGGCCCTGCTCCGGATCCAGACGGCGCTCGACAGCCTCCAGCTGGAGCGCCAGGACGAGCAGATCGGCGTGGGAATCCTGCGCCGCGCGCTCGAGGAGCCGATCCGGCAGATCGCGCAGAACGCCGGCGCCGAGGGCTCGATCGTCGTCTCGAAGGTGCGGGAGTCGGACGATCCCAACTACGGCTTCAACGCGCTGACCGAGGAGTACGAGGATCTCGTGGAGGCGGGAGTGATCGATCCCACCAAGGTGGTGCGGATCGCGCTCCAGAACGCGAGCTCGATCGCGGGTCTCCTGCTCACCACCGAGGCCGTCGTGGTCGAGGAGGCCGAGGAGGAGCCGGCCGGTGGCGGCGGCGCGCCCGGCATGGGCGGAATGGGCGGGATGTACTAGCGCTTTACCGACATTCCTCTGGAACGTCGGTAAAGCGGGGCGCGGGCTTGCGACATCCGCAGGACGTCGCAAGCCCACGCCACCCGCCGGGGGGGCGCCGCTTCGATACGGGCGCATCCTCCAGAACATCGGGAGGCGTCCGGGCTTCGGCCCGGGCGCCTTCTTTTTTTGACGATCCGAGGGTGGCGCGCCCCGGGACGTGAGCGGATCGTGTCGCTTCCCGCCGTCCGGCGGGAGCCGGAGTCGAGGAGCCCGCGTGCGACCACCGCGCCTGGGGTCCGCCGCGGGTCCGGCCGGAGCCCGCGAACGAGTGAGCCGGCGGCGGCCCCTCCCGTGCTCGGCGACCGTGGGTGTGGATCTTGCCCGGATGGGGGGAGTGGCGGCCTCGTGGCCGGCCGACGCGGCGACGAAATCCCTCTTCGGATCCGGACCTCCACGGTGACCCCAGAACAGACCGACGGGGCGGGCCCCCTCCTCACCGTCGAGGAAGGAGAGGGTCCGCTGATCGCGCTCGCCGTGCACCACGGCCATGCCGTGCGTCCCGACGTGGAGCGGCTCCTCGCCCTCGAGCCGACCGAGCGGAGACGGGAGGAGGATCCCTTCACGGGGCGCTGGACCGCTCTCGCGCCGTGCCGCATCGTCGTCCACCGCTCCCGCTTCGAGGTCGACATGAACCGCGCTCCGGAGGAGGCGGTCTACCGGGGTCCCGAGCAGGCGTGGGGTCTCGACGTCTGGCGGGTCCCGCTCCCGGACGAGGTGGTGGCTCGCTCGCTGGCGCTGCGCGAGGAGTTCTACGAGGCGCTGGAGGCCCTCGTCCGGGCTCGGGTGGAGCGGCACGGCCGGGCGGTCGTGTACGACCTCCACAGCTACAACCACCGCCGGAGCGGACCGGACGCGCCCCCGGACGACCCGGAGCGGAACCCCGACGTGAACCTCGGCACCCGTCACCTCGACGTGGAGCGGTGGAGAGGGGTGGCCGACGCCTTCCTCGATTCCCTCCGGGGGCGCGAGGTGTGCGGGCGCCGCCTCGACGTCCGGGAGAACGTCCGGTTCGAGGGGGGCTTTCTCGGCCGCTGGATCACCCGCTCCTTTCCCGGCTCGGCGTGCGCGCTGTCGATCGACGTGAAGAAGTTCTTCATGGACGAATGGACCGGCCGTCCCCTGGACGGCGGCGTCGAGGCGGTCGCCCGAGCCCTCGAGCGGACGACGGAGCCGGTCCGCCGAGCCCTGGAGGCCGTATGAGCGGGCGTACGGCGGAGGGCACGGCCGAGCGAGCGGAGGGGATCCACTCGCTCGGCCGCTCCGTCCGGAAGCGGATCCGCGAGGGAGGGCGGCTGCGGCGGAACCTCCCCGGAGGAGGACGGATCCATCTCGACCGTCGTCTGCCCTTCCTCCTCGTGTACCGCCCGCCCCCGGGACGCCGCGATCCGGGCGCCCACCGTCTCGTCCGCCCCGCCAGCGCCCATCTCGTCGGGCCCTCCGAGCCCGGGCTCGAGGAAGGGGTCTCCGAGCTCGTGCGGGGCGTCGCGGACGAGACCGCCCGCCACCTCGACGCCTTCCTGCTCGTGGAGCTGTGGACGGGCGAGCGGCCCGAAGGAGACGACGAGGACCGTCCGGTGCCCCGGCTGCACCTGCATTTCCCCGCCAGCCTCCCGGCCTGGGCCCGCGAGATCGTGGAGGCGCTCGAGGCGGTGCGCCTCCGTCCGGAGCGCGGAGGTGCGCTCGGGCTCGCGCGGGAGGAGCTGGAGGTGGAGGTGCGCGCTCCCTCGGCGCCCCATCCGACCGGACTTCCTCTTCTTCTCGAGGACGAGCCCGGGAGTACGGCGTACCACCGGATGGGTATCGAGGTGGAGCCGTTCTTCCGGTCCTCGGAGGGGCGTGTCTACCCCCGGATCGTGGAGGTCCTCCAGAAGACCCTCACCGAGGCGCTCTACCGCGGGGTGTTCGCCTTCGCGCAGGAGGAGACGTCGCTCGACGCCCCGCACCCGCGGGCGCTCGGGCGTCGGACCGTCTCGCGGGCTTCGCGGGAGGTCGATGCCCGGCTCGGCGAGGTCTCCGCCTCCTTCGACCTCCTCCTCCAGGTCACGCCCCTGAACGGGGAGGAGGCGTGGGAGAGCTTCCGGGCGCGAGGCTGCTCCGAGCCCCCCGCCTTCGTCTACCGCCCGCTTCCCTTCGATCCGGAACGGCAGAAGCGCGCGCTCTTCGACGTGCCGGTGTCCCGGGTCGAGGATCCCCTGCTCGCCTTCCTCTTCCGCGAGAAGCAGGAGGAGCTCGATCGGGAGATCTCCCTGCTCCGGGACCGTGACACGCCGGGCTTCCTCCCCGGGAGCCTCCAGATCTACGGCGGGGTGGGAACCGACCTCCTCGAGCTGGCGCGGAAGATCCTGCGGACGCTCCCTCCCGCCGGGCGTCGGGAGCGGGAGGAGTACGGCGAGGAGAACGGGACGGGCTCCGACGGGTACGTGGGAGCGGAGGGGTTCGCGAGGCGCGCCCGCACGGAGATCGACCACTACCGTTCGATGGCTTCCGGATTCGAGGCGGGGGTGGAGATCCGCACCGGCCTCGCGGCGGGCCTGATGGTCTCGGGCGCCACCCTCCTCGTGAGCCGCGGGCTCCGCGTTCCCCGGGAGCGGGTGGACGCGCTGATTCAGCACGAGGTCGGCACCCATCTCCTCACGCACTGCAACGGGAAGGCGCAGCCCTTCGGCCAGTTCGCGACGGGGCTGGCGGGCTACGATCCGCTCCAGGAGGGCCTCGCGGTGCTCGCCGAGTACCTGGTGGGCGGGCTCAGCCGCTCGAGGATGCGGGTGCTGGCGGGGCGCGTATTGGCGGTCGACAGCGTGGTGCGGGGCGCCGGCTTCGTCGACACCTACCGGCTCCTCGCCGACGAGCATGGATTTCCGGGCCGCTCCGCGTTCATGATCACGCTACGGGTGCACCGCGGAGGGGGAATGACGAAGGATGCCTCCTACCTGCGTGGGCTGGACGAGGTTCTCGCGTATCTTCGGGGTGAGGGGGCGCTCGATCCGCTCTGGGTGGGAAAGCTCGGCTTGCCCCACCTCGAGGTGGTCCAGGAGCTGATGCTGAGGGGCATCCTCCGCCTGCCCATGGTCAAGCCCCGGTACGTCGACGCCCCGGGCGTGCCGGAGAAGCTCGAGGCGTGTCGACGCAAGCGCGTGGAGGATCTCGTGGGGGAGTGCTTCGGATGAGGCTGGGACTGTTCGTGAACGACGTCGCCACGGAGGTGGCGAACTACACCACCACGCGGATCGCCGTCGCCGCGATCGAGCGTGGACACGAGGTGTGGTACATCGGCGCGGGAGACTTCACCTACGATCCGGACGGGCACGTCTACGCGAACGCCTGCGCTCCGGGGGCCGATCCCTCGTGCACGCTGGACGAGTTCCTGGACGACGTGAAGACCACCGAGCGGGCCCGCATTCCCGTGACGGCGCTCGACTGCCTCCTCCTGCGGAGTGATCCGAGCGCGGAGGGCGAGGGCAGGGAGTGGGCCCGCTACGCCGGAGTCCACTTCGGGATGATCGCCGCCACCCAGGGCGTGGTGGTCCTGAACGATCCGTGGGGGCTCGCCTCGGCCACCAACAAGCTCTACCTCCAGCGCTTCCCGGAGGAGGTCCGGCCACGCTCGCTGGTCAGCCGCGACCGGGACGAGGTCAGGGAGTTCATCGACTCCGAGCCGGGAGACGCGGTCCTGAAGCCCCTCCAGGGGTCGGGCGGCGAGAACGTGTTCCTCGTCCGGAAGGGCGAGCAGGAGAACGTGAACCAGATCATCGAGGCGATCTCCCGGAGCGGATACGTGATCGCCCAGGAGTACCTTCCCGCGGCCGCGGAGGGCGACACCCGGTTGATCCTGGTGGACGGGGGGCCGCTCGTCCGGGAAGGACGGTACTGCGCCGTGGGGCGGGTGCGGACCGGGGGCGACCTCCGCAGCAACGTGAGCGCCGGAGGCGAGATCGCGCCGGCCGAGGTGGACGACGACATGGTCCGGATCGCGGAGATCGTCCGCCCCCGCCTGGTGGAGGACGGGATGTTCCTGGTCGGTCTCGACGTGGCCGGGGACAAGATCATGGAGGTGAACGTCTTCAGCCCCGGCGGGCTGGGGATGGCGGGGATGATCGAGGAGGTGGACTTCACCGGCCCCGTCCTGGACGCCCTGGAGCGGAAGGTCCAGCACCAGAAGCAGTACCGGCGCACGCTGGAGAACCGGAGGGTGGCGACCTCCCTCTGACGCCGGTCCCGCTCCGGATCCTCCTTCCGCCGCCTGGGCGGGGCGCCCCTTCAAACTCCCGGCGCGCCGCCCTACCTTTCCGCGCTCGCGGGTCCCCGGATCTCCGGGGTCCGCTCCCGACACGCTTCCCCGCGTCCCCCGGATCCATGACCGACGAGACGATCCGCGTCACCCTTCCCGACGGCAGCGAGATGGAGGTGCCGAGGGGTTCGACCGCCGGAGACGTCGCCCGACGGATCGGCCCCGGCCTCGCGAAGGCGGCCCTCGCCGCCGTCGCCGACGGCGAGACGATCGACCTCCACCGCTCCCTCGACGACGACGTCGAGATCCGGATCCTGACCGAGCGGGACCCGGAGGCGCTCGAGGTGCTCCGACACTCCGCGGCCCACGTGCTCGCCACCGCGGTGCGACGCCGGGATCCGGAGGCGGCGATCGGCTTCGGACCGCCGATCGAGGAGGGCTTCTACTACGACTTCGACGTCGATCGGCCCTTCGGTCCGGAGGATCTGGAGGCTCTCGAGGAGGAGATGCGTGGGGTGGTCGAGGAGGACCAGCCGTTCGAGCGGAGGGTCGTCGAGCGGAAGGAGGCGCGCGAGCTCTTCAGCGACGATCCGCTCAAGCTCGAGCGTCTGGAGGAGTTCGACGAGGGCGAGGTGATCACGGTCTACCGGAACGGGACCTTCCTGGATCTCTGCCGCGGGCCGCACCTGCCCTCCACCGGCCGGATCCGCCACTTCCGCCTCCTCTCGGCGGCCGGGGCGTACTGGCGGGGCGACGAGAGCCGGCCGATGCTCCAGCGGATCTACGGCACCGCCTTCTTCGGCGAGAAGGAGCTGGCCGAGCACCTCGAGCGTCTCGAGGAGGCGAGGAAGCGGGACCACCGCGTGCTCGGCCGGGAGATGGACCTCTTCAGCATCCAGGACGACGTGGGGCCCGGGCTCGTGCTCTGGCATCCCAAGGGGGCGCGGATCCAGATGGAGCTCCGGCGATGGCTGGAGGAGGAGCTGGAGCAGCGCGGCTACGACTTCGTCTACACGCCCCACCTGACGGGCGAGGAGCTCTTCGAGCGATCCGGACACCTGGAGGCGTACCGGGACCTCATGTACCCGGCGATGGAGGTCGAGGGGGAGCGGGCCCCGTACCGGGTGAAGCCGATGAACTGCCCGATGCACACGCTCGTCTTCGCGTCGAGGCAGCGGAGCTACCGGGAGCTTCCGGTGCGGCTCGCGGAGATCGCGAACGTCTACCGGCACGAGCGGTCGGGCACCCTGCACGGGATGCTCAGGGTCCGGATGCTCACGATGGACGACGCCCACGTCTTCTGCACCCCGGAGCAGATCGAGGACGAGATCTTCGGGATGCTGGACCTGGTCGACCGGGTGATGACCACGCTCGGCCTCGGCTACCGCTACGACTTCTCCACACGCCCCGAGAAGCGGATCGGTGAGGAGGAGACGTGGGACCGGGCCGAGGAGGCGCTGGAGGCCGCGCTACGCCGTGCGGGCGCCGACTTCGAGATCGACGAGGGCGGCGGCGCGTTCTACGGCCCGAAGATCGACATCAAATTCTCCGACGCCATCGGCCGCGAGTGGCAGGGCGCGACGATCCAGCTCGATTTCATCCTGCCCGAGCGCTTCGAGCTCGAGTACGTGGGCGCCGACAACCGGCCGCACCGCCCCGTGATGATCCACCGCGCGATCCTCGGGACCATGGAGCGCTTCGTCGGAGGGCTGATCGAGCACTTCGCGGGGGCGTTCCCGCTCTGGCTGGCCCCGGAGCAGGTGCGGGTGCTCCCCATCTCCGAGCACCAGACCGAGGAGGCGGAGGCCTTCACGAAGCGGCTCCGGACGGAGGGGGTCCGCGCCGAGATGGACGACCGCGACACGCTCAGCGCGCGGATCCGTGACGCCGAGCTGATGCGGGTTCCCTACATGGCCGTTCTCGGCGAGCGGGAGGTCGAGGGGGGCACGGTCGCGGTCCGGAAGCGGGGCGCCGACCGGAAGCAGCGCGTGCTCGAGCAGGGCGCCTTCGTCGAGCAGCTCCTCGACGAGATCCGGACGCGCTCGCTGTAGATCGGAGAGATCCGGCGCAGACCGGATGAGTGGGCGTCCCCGTCGGTCAGTCGAGGATCTGCACCCGTCCCACGTCCATGTCCCAGCGGACGGTCGTCCCGAGCCGGGTCACCATGAAGGGATCGGAGGTGGCGACGGTGCGCGTACCGGTCTCGGCTACCAGCCGGAACTCCTCCGGAATGGCGGGAGGTTCGAAGGAGAAGTCTCCGTCGCCGCTCGCGTTCAGCAGGCCGAGCCGGCGGCGGACGCCGGCGCTCGAGACGACCGACACCACGAGATTGTCGGCGTCGGGGTGATCGCTGCGGACCTCGATTTCCACCCGCTCCTCGGAATCGAACGCGGAATCCCCGGTGCCGGCGCAGGCGCCGAGCAGGAGCGCGAGCGGGAGGAGCGCGGCGAGCGCTGGAGTGGCGGAGCGGGCGGGCGATCGACGCGAATCCATGGACCCTCCGGGAGGAACGAACCCTGCCTGGGACGATCCGCCGGGGGCCGCAAGAGTCGTTCCCGTGAAGGCTTGACGAGAGGCCGGATCGGAGCGAGCTTTTTTCCAAACCTGCGGAAGCGGGTCGCGGGCCCCGCGATCCCACCCCCGGCTCCCGCCCGAGAGGGCGTGGACGCTCCCGGGTCGACGAGGGCGCCGGGAGAGGTCCGTTCCCGACGCTCCTGCGCGGCCCGGCTCGTCCGGGCCGTTTTCGTTTTCGGGACCGGGGCGGTGGCACACCGACGGAGGACGAGCCATCAAGGAGCAGAAGGTCCGGGTCAACGAACAGATCCGGATCAGTCCGATCCGCCTCATCGACCACGACGGCTCCCAGTTCGGGGTCGTGTCGATCGACGAGGCGCGGGAGAAGGCCACCGATCGCGGGCTCGACATGGTCGAGGTCGCGCCCGAGGCCCGTCCGCCCGTGGTCAAGTTGATGGACTACGGAAAGTGGAAGTACGAGCAGGCGAAGGCCGCTCAGGAGGCCCGGAAGAAGCAGCACACCGTCCACGTGAAGGAGGTGAAGTTCCGGCCGGGCATCGAAGACCACGACTACGGATTCAAGGCGCGCCACGTCCGGCGCTTCCTGGAGGCCGGAGACAAGGTCAGGGTCACCCTGACGTTCCGCGGTCGGCAGATCACGCACCCGGAGCTGGGCTTCGAGGTGCTGGAGCGCCTCCGGGGCGACCTCGAGGACGTCGGAAAGGTCGAGAGCGAGCCCGCCTTCGAGGGACGGATCGTCTCGATGCTGCTCGCCCCCCGGAAGGGGAAGTAGACGGCGGGAGCACGGCCCCCGACGAAGGAGCCGGAGCAGAGATCGCCGCGGCCGACGTACCGGGCCGCGGATCGCAGGAAATCGAAACCGAAGCGGGAGATCGGCGATGCCGAAGATGAAGACGCACAGAGGCGCGGCGAAGCGCATGAAGCGGACGGGGAAGGGCAAGCTCCGCCGCCGCCGCGCGAACAAGAGCCACATTCTCACGAAGAAATCGCAGAAGAGAAAGCGCCGTCTCCGCAAGGCCACGCTCGTGAGCAAGGCCGACGAGAAGCGGATGAAGCGCCTCCTCCCCGGATCGTAAGGAGGTCCCGATGCCCCGTTCCACCGGCGCACCGGCACGAAAGAAGAAGAAGAAGAAGATCTTCAGGGAAGCCAAGGGCTACTTCGGAAGGCGGAAGAGCAACTGGCGCACCGCGAAGGACGCGGTCGAGAAGGGGTGGGAGCACGCCTACCGCGACCGCAAGAAGAAGAAGCGGAACTTCCGGAGCCTCTGGATCACCCGGATCAACGCCGCGGCCCGCCAGCACGACCTCTCCTACTCGCGCTTCATCAACGGCCTGAAGGTCTCGGGCGTGGAGCTCGACCGGAAGGCCCTGGCGGACCTCGCGGTCCGGCAGCCGGAGGCGTTCGCCGCCCTGGTCGACCGTGCGAGGGAGGGGCTCGCGGAGTCGGCCTGAGGCCGGTTCCGCGCTCTCCGCTCCGAGGCCGGACCCCCCGATCTCCCGTCGGGGGGTCCTTCTCACGTCCGCCCCGTGCCGGCCCGACGGGCCGGACGGGCCACGCCTCCGGGCTCTTTGCCCGGGCCCCCGCCCGGTATAGGTTACGGCCCGCCCGCTCCTCCATCCCGATCGATGAGCACGGAA
The DNA here is from genome assembly GCA_964409525.1 of uncultured Gemmatimonadaceae bacterium. Lineage (GTDB taxonomy): Bacteria > Gemmatimonadota > Gemmatimonadetes > Longimicrobiales > Gaopeijiaceae > CAYPDV01. The sequence continues at coordinate 32,818 of CAYPDV010000019.1, read as the reverse complement.
CCCTCCCTCCTCGACCGCCTCCGTGACCTGGAGCGGGAGGCGCTGGACGCCGTCCGGACGGCGCCCGACGCCGACCGCCTCGAAGAGGTGCGCATCGAGTACCTCGGCCGCAAGGAGGGTCGCCTCTCGGGAGTGCTGCGGGGGCTCGGGTCGCTCGATCCGTCCGACCGTCCGCGGGTGGGAGCCGAGGCGAACCGGATCAAGGAGGCGCTCCGGGAAGCCATGGAGCGGCGCGAATCCGAGGTCGAGGGTGGAGCGGAGCCGGTCGACCGGAATCCCGATCTCACCCTGCCCGGCCGGGATTCGTGGCGCGGCGCCGTACATCCGGTAAGCCGCGTGATCGACGAGATCGTCGTGATCTTCCGCGGGCTCGGCTTCACCCGCGTGCGCGGTCCCGAGGCCGAGACGGAGTGGTACAACTTCGAGGCGCTCAACACCCCGCTGGACCATCCGGCCGCCGACGAGCAGGACACCCTCTACCTGACCGACTCCATCCTGCTCCGGAGCCACACCTCCCCGGTCCAGATCCGCACGCTGGAGCGCCACGAGCCCCCGGTGCGCATCCTGGCACCCGGGATGGTCTACCGGCGAGACACCGCCGACCGCACGCACACGCCCGCCTTCCTCCAGATCGAGGGGCTCGCCGTGGACGAGGGGATCACCTTCGTCGACTTCAAGGCCACGCTCGCCGAGTTCGCGCGCCGCCTCTGGGGCCCCGGGACGGAGGTCCGCTTCCGCCCCTCCTTCTTCCCCTTCACCGAGCCGAGCGCGGAGGTCGACGTCCGCCGGCTGGTGCGGCAGCCCGACGGCTCCACCCACGACACCGGCTGGCTCGAGATCATGGGCGCGGGGATGGTGGATCCGGCCGTGCTCGAGGCGGCCGGATACGATAGCGAGCGCTACACGGGCTGGGCGTTCGGAATGGGGCCGGCGCGCATCGCGATGCTCCGCTACGGCATCGGAGACATCCGGACCTTCTTCGAGAACGACGTCCGTCTTCTCCGGCAGTTCGAGCACGCATGAACGTCTCCTTCCGATGGCTCCGGGACCTCGTGCCGGGGCTCGAGGACACCCCGGACGAGCTCGCCGCGCGCCTCGCGCTCCTCGGCGCCCCGGTGGAGGCCTCCGTGCCTCTGGGACAGGGGATGGACGGCGTGGTGGTGGCGCGCGTGGAGGAGGTGTCGGAGCATCCGAACGCGGATCGGCTCTCGCTCTGCCGGGTGCACGACGGCCGGGAGAGCGTGCAGGTGGTCTGCGGCGCGTCGAACGTCCGCGCGGGGCGGCTCTATCCGCTGGCCCGGGTCGGCGCGACGCTGCCGGGGGGGCCCACGATCCGGAAGGCGAAGATCCGCGGCGAGACGTCCCGCGGAATGCTCTGCTCGGCGAAGGAGCTCGGCCTGGGGGCGGACCACGCGGGCATCCTCGAGCTCCCCGCGGAGCTCGAGCCCGGGCGGGACCTGGTGGAGGCGCTGGGCCTCGACGACGTGCGGATGGAGATCGAGGTCACCGCGAATCGGGGCGATCTCCTCTCGCACGTCGGAGTGGCCCGGGAGGCCGCTCCGGACGGCGTGGCGGGCGTCCGTCTTCCGGAGGTCGAGGGGGGAGCCGGGGCCCCCGAGCCCGGCTTCGAGCGGGGCGGGGGGGAGGCCCGGGGCGCGGGAATCCGGATCCGCATCGAGGAGCCCGACCTCTGCCGCCGCTACCTGGGCGCCGTGATCCGCGGGGTCGAGGTCGGTCCCTCCCCGCCGTGGCTCGTGTCCCGTCTCCGCGCGGTGGGGGCGCGGCCGGTCAACAACGTGGTGGACGCCACCAACTACGTCCTCCTCGAGCTGGGGCATCCGCTCCACGCCTTCGACCTGGCCACTCTGGAAGGCCCCCGGATCGTGGTGCGGAGCGCGCGGGCCGGCGAGCGGATCCGGACCCTCGACGGCGTCGAGCGTGCTCTGGATCCGGAGATGCTCGCGATCTGCGACGCATCCCGGCCCGTCGCCGTGGCGGGGGTGATGGGCGGAGAGGACAGCGAGGTCGGCGCCGGCACCACGGACGTGCTGCTCGAGTGCGCCCTCTTCGAGCCGACTTCCATCCGTTTGACCCGCCGATCGCTGGAGCTCTCCACGGACGCGAGCCACCGCTTCGAACGGTGGGTGGATCCGGAGGGCGCCGAAGAGGCGATCCTCCGGGCGATCGAGGTCGTGCTCGCCGTCGCCGGAGGGCGCCTCGAGGAGCCCGTCCTCGACGCGCACCCCCGCCCGCACGAGCCCGTGCGCACCACCCTCCGGCCGGAGCGCGTGGAGCGGGTGCTCGGCGTACCCTTCACCCGCGAGGCTCTGCGGGAGCTCCTCGAGCCCCTCGGCTTCTCGCTCGGGGAACGGGGGCCGGAGGGCGAGGACGGCGACGGACTCGCCGTCGCGGTCCCGGGCTGGCGGTGGCGGGACGTCACCCGGGAGATCGACGTGATCGAGGAGGTGGCGCGCCGTCACGGCTACGATCGCTTCCCGGCCGATCTGCGCCCCTTTCCCCCGGGCACGGTGCCGGACCACCCCCTCTTCGCGCTCGAGGCCCGACTCCGCACGCTCCTGGTGGGACGGGGGTGCTGGGAGGCCCAGAACCCGCCCCTGGTGGGATCCGAGGCCGGAGAGGTCCCGCTCCTGAACCCCGTGAGCGCCCGGGAGAGTCACCTGCGCAGCTCGCTCCTCGTCCCGCTGGTCGGCAACGTGGAGCACAACCTCGCACGGGGCGTGCGCGACGTCCGGCTCTTCGAGCTCGGCACGGTCTTCCGCGACTCGGGTGAGGAGCGCCCGGACGAGGAGACGCGCGTCGGTCTGGTGCTCACCGGCCGCCGGACTCCGCCGCACTGGTCGGAGGCGGCGGTGGACGTGGACCTCTGGGACCTCAAGGGGCTCCTGGCGGAGCTCGCGCGGGAGGTCGTCGGTGAAGACGCCGCGCTCCGGCCCGGCGGCCCCGAGTCGCATCCCCTCCTCGAGCCGGCGGAGTCGTTCACGGTCGAGGATGGTCGGGGCGAGCCGGTGGGGGCGGGGGGGCGGGTCCGCGAAGGAGCGATCGACGCGCCGGCGTGGGCCGGGCCCGTGTGGGCGCTGGAGCTGAGGCTTCCGCCGGCTCCCGAGCCCCGGACGGACCCGACCGTGCGGCCGCCACCGCCCTTTCCGGGCACGGAGCGGGACCTCGCGCTCCTGGTGCCGGACGCGCTCGCCGTGGAGCGGGTCCGCGCGACGATCGAGGCGGCCGGGCTCGAGCACCTCACGGACGTCGAGATCTTCGACCTCTACCGGGGCGAGGGCGTGCCCGCCGGAGTCCGCTCGGTGGCGTTCCGGCTCCGGTTCCGCTCTCCGGAGCGGACACTCACGGACCAAGAGGTCGAGGAGGCCACCTCCGCCCTGATCGAGCGGCTTCGCGACGAGCTCGACATCGAGCCCCGAGGACCGTGAGTGGTCGCGAGCCGGGCGCGGAGCGGGAGGCGCTCGCGCGCCTCGAAGCGGCGGTGGGTGCGGCCCTCTCGCGGATCGGCGAGCTCCGCGCCCGCCTGGAGGAGGCCGCGGAGCGGGAGCGGGACCTCGAGTCCCTCCTCGAGCGCTTCACCAGCGGCGAGGAGAAGCCGGGACGACTCCTGGAGCGGCTCCGGCGGCTGGAGGCCGAGAACGAGGAATCCCGGCGGCGGCTCGACGAAGGACGGGCGGGAGTCGAGCGGCTGCTCGCCCGGATCCGGTTCCTGGAGGAGCGGGAATGAGGAGAACCCGATGAGCGACCAGCCCGAGCGGAGCTCCGTCACCGTACGCATCGCCGGCGAGGAGCACACCATCCGTGCCGCCGCCGAGCCCGAGTACACGGAGAGCTGTGCCCGGTACGTCGATCAGCGGATCTCGGAGATCCGCCGCCGGTCCGGGCTTCTGGAGAGCCACAAGGCGGCCATCCTCGCCGCGCTCTCGATCACCGACGAGTGCTTCCAGGCTCGCGAGGAGCTCGAGCGTCTCCGGAAGGAGGTCGTCTCCCGTACGACCAACCTCGAGCGCCGGATCGAGGGGGAGCTCCAGCGGGAGGAGTCGCCGTCCGCCGCCGCTTCGGACGAGCCGGATGGCGGAGCCGCCGATGGCGGGGCGGAGGGGGAGGGGGGAGCAGGAGAACCAGGGCGGGACTGAAGAGGCCGGCGACACGAAGCCGCCGCCGGGACGCCGCTCCCGGGGCGTCTCCATCGGCGCACCCGGGCACTTCCGGAGCGTCGTCGCCGGGAGCCGTGGACGGTCCCACGGAGGGTGGAATTCGGCCCTTGCCCGGTGCACGGCGAGGGGTGTCCCCCCCGCCGGCGCTTGCTATCCGCTCCCGACGGATCCTATCGTTTCCCTGATTCCGCGTCTCTTCCGGACTTCCGGAGGAGGCGAGAGACGCAGTTCTTCGGGTGCCGGAACGGGCCCGATTCGGGAGCGATACATGGAAACGCCGCTGGTAGTCACGCTGGCGGCGGCGGCCGCGGTGCTCCTCGGGGCCGTGGGATTCGTGGTCGGGCGAGGTCGTGAGCGCGCCCGACGGAGACGAGAGCGGGCCGCCGCCGAGGACGAGGCTTCTCGGATCGTCAGGAGGGCGGAGGAAGAGGCGGAGAACCTCAGGAAATCGGGCGCGCTGGAAGGGCGGGAAGCCACCTACCGGCTCCGGGAGGAGTGGGAGAAGGAGGAGGCCCGCCGTCGCGACGAGCTCGAGCGCACGGAGCGTCGGCTCGAGGAGCGCTCCGAGGCGCTCGAGCGGAAGATCGAGAAGCTGGGAGACCGGGAGCTGGCACAGGAGACCCGCTCCCGCGAGCTGGAGGAGCGGGAGCACGCGGCGCGTGCCGCCCGAGAGGAGCTCGAGGAGCATACCGCGGAGATCCGCCGCCGTCTGGAGGAGCTCGCCGGCCTCTCCGAGCGGGAGGCCCGGGAGCGGCTGGTCGAGGAGATCGCCGACGAGGCGCGAGGCGAAGCCGCCAACACGGTCCGCGAGATCAAGGAGACGGCCCAGAGGAACGCACAGCGCGAGGCGAAGAAGATCCTCGCGCTCGCGATCCAGCGCATGGCCGCCGACGAGACGGCGGAGATGACCGTCTCGGTCGTCCAGCTTCCCTCCGACGACATGAAGGGGCGGATCATCGGGCGGGAAGGCCGCAACATCCGGGCGTTCGAGCAGGCCACCGGAATCGACGTCATCATCGACGACACCCCCGAGGCGGTGGTCCTCTCGGGCTACAACCCGGTGCGCCGGGAGGCCGCACGGATCGCCATGGAACGGCTCGTCGAGGACGGGCGCATCCATCCGGGACGCATCGAGGAGATGGTCGCGAAGGCCGAGCAGGACGTCGAGCAGTCGATGCTCGAGGCCGCCGAGGAGACGCTCTACGACCTCGGGATCCACAACGTGCAGCCCGAGATCGTCCGCTCGCTCGGTCGTCTGAAGTTCCGCACGTCCTACGGCCAGAACCAGCTCCAGCACTCCCGGGAGGTGGCGATCCTCGCGGGCAGCATGGCGGCCGAGATGGGACTGGACATCGCGCTCACCAAGCGGGCCGGGCTGCTCCACGACGTGGGAAAGGGGCTGACGCACGACCAGGAGGGCACCCACGTCGAGCTCGGCTACCGGCTCTGCCGACGCCACGGAGAGCACGAGATCGTCCTGAACGCGATCCGGGCCCACCACGACGAGGAGCCCCATCGCTTCGCCGAGACCTTCCTGGTGACGGCGGCCGACGCGATCAGCGGATCCCGGCCGGGGGCCCGCCGCGAGATGTTCGAAGGGTACGTGAAGCGCCTCGAGAAGCTCGAGGAGCTGGCCGTCTCGCAGCCCGGCGTCGTACGGTGCTTCGCCATCCAGGCCGGCCGGGAGCTCCGCGTGATGGTCGAGCCGGAGAAGATCAGCGATGCCGAGATGGCGCAGCTCTCGGAGCGGGTGGCCCGGCAGATCGAGGAGGAGCTGCAGTACCCCGGCCAGATCAAGGTCGTCGTCGTCCGGGAGACCCGCGCCGTCGACTTCGCGCGGTAGGCACGTCGGAGAGGTGGCAGGAGGCCGCCCGGCCAGGCGCGCGCGTCGCGTTCATCCCGGCGGACGATCCCGTTATCTTCCGCCGGGTCGCCGCCTCGTCCCCCCGCAGCCGATTCCATGCCCGCCACCATCATCTCAGGCAAGGAGATCGCGGAGCAGATCCGCGCCGAGCTCACCGGGCGCATCGAGCGCCTGAGGGAGGAGAAGGACCTCGTCCCCGGGCTCGCCACGGTGCTCGTCGGCGAGGATCCGGCGAGCCGCGTCTACGTCGGCATGAAGAACCGCGACGCCCGCGAGGTCGGCATCGAGTCCCGCCAGATCGATCTTCCGGCCGACACGCCCGAGGAGGAGCTCCTGGGCCTGGTGGCCGGGCTGAACGCAGACCCCGACGTGCACGGCATCCTGGTGCAGCTCCCGCTGCCCGGTCAGATCACCGAGAGCCGTGTCCTCGAGGCCGTCGATCCCGCGAAGGACGTCGACGGCTTCCATCCGGTCAACGTGGGCCGGCTCGCCGCCGGACACTCCGATACGCTGGCTCCGTGCACCCCGGCGGGCATCGTGGAGCTGCTGCTCCGGAGCGGCCACGATCCGGAGGGGCGGCATGTGGTGGTGGTCGGACGCTCGAACATCGTGGGCCGTCCGATGGCCTCCCTCCTCCTCCGGAAGGGCCCCGGCGGGAACGCGACCGTGTGCGTCGCCCACTCCCGCACACCCGACCTCGGCGAGGTGACCCGACGCGCCGAGATCCTGATCGTGGCGGTCGGACGGGCCGGGACGATCACCAGGGACATGGTGGCCGAGGGCGCGGTGGTGGTGGACGTCGGAGTGAACCGCATCGACGATCCGGACGCCGAGAGGGGATACCGCTTGACGGGCGACGTCGCCTTCGAGGAGGTCCGCGAGGTGGCGGGGGCGATCACGCCCGTGCCCGGCGGGGTCGGTCCCATGACCCGGGCCATGCTTCTCTCGAACACGGTGGACGCGGCCGAGCGCCAGGAGACCCCATGAGCGAGGACGGTACTCTGGACCTGTTCCAGGATGCGCCCCCGGACGAGGTACCCTCTCCGGACGGGCCGCCGTCGGTGCCCCCGAAGGAGCCGGGGACACCCTCTCCGGACCGGCCGCCGACGATTCCGGTCCCCGATCCGTCGCCGGCCCCGACGCCGCGTCCTCCCGACGTTCCGCAGCCCGACCCGGAGCCCACTCCGACGCCCGGGACGCCGCCCCCCCGGCCGCCGCCGCCGGGCGTTCCGCCGACCGGATCGCGGGCGGCGATCGCAGGGGGTGGAGACGGGGTGGCCGCGCCCGGGGACCCCGTGGAGCGGGCGACGCCGGCCTCCGCTGGCGAGGTGGCGACCGGCGCCGGATCGGAATCCCCCCGGGTCTGGAGCGTGTCGGAGGTGAACCGGGCCGTGGCCCGCCTCCTGGAGGACACCCTGCCGACGATCTGGGTGGGCGGCGAGGTGACCAACTGGACCCGGGCCCGCTCGGGACACCGCTACTTCACCTTGAAGGACGACGAGGCGCAGATCCGCTGCGTGATGTGGCGTGGCGACGCCGCCCGCCTGCCGGCCGATCCGGACGAGGGAATGGAGGTGCGTGCCTTCGGCTCGCTCGGTCTCTACGAGGTGCGCGGCGAGTACCAGCTCGCCGTCCGGAAGCTGGAGGCGGACGGGGCCGAGGGGCTCTGGCGGCTCGCCTTCGAGCGGCTCCGCCGGAAGCTGGACGCGGAGGGGCTCCTGGCGCCGGAGCGGAAGCGCCCGGTGCCCCGGTTCCCGCGATGCGTGGGCGTGGTGACCTCCACGACCGGGGCGGCGCTCCGGGACGTCCTCACGGTGGTGCGGCGCCGTGCGCCGTGGACGCGGGTCGTCGTGCGGGGAACCCGCGTCCAGGGAGAGGGCGCGGCCGGCGAGATCGCCGCCGCGCTCCGGGCGCTCGCCGGATGCGGGCTGTGCGACGTGATCATCGTGGGCCGCGGGGGCGGCTCGATCGAGGATCTCTGGGCCTTCAACGAAGAGGCCGTGGCGCGGGCGATCGCCGAATGCCCCGTCCCGGTGATCTCGGCGGTCGGACACGAGGTCGACGTCACGATCGCCGACCTGGTCGCCGACCGGAGGGCGCCCACCCCTTCGGCCGCCGGAGAGGCGGCGGTCCGCGACGGCGCCGAGATCCGGGACGGGCTCCGGAGCCTGCCCCCCCGCCTCGCCCGCGCGCTCACCGGGTGCGTCGAGGCGAGGCGCACCGCGATCCGCGCGGGAGCGGACGGCCTCGGACGGGGGGTGCGGCGGCTCGTCGAGATCCGGGAGCGCCGGCTCGAGTCGGTCGGCGCCGCCCTGGAGGGCGAGCTCCGGACCACGCTGCGCGAGCGGCGGGCCCGTCTGTCGGCGGTGGCCGGCAAGATGGAAGCGCTCTCGCCCCTCGGCACCCTTCGGCGGGGCTACGCGGTTCCCCTGGACGGCGACGGACGGGTGCTCCGCCGCATCGAGGACTTCCCTGCCGGCGCGGAGTTCGGGCTGCGGGTGATCGACGGGCGCGTCCGGGCACGCACCGAGGCGACCGAGGCGGATCCCCTGGAGCGAGCGGTAGGATGACGCCGGAGGGAGTGGGAAACGGCGACGCCGGCTCCTCCGGGGAGGCCGCGGAGCCCGGGCTGGAGGACCGGCTCCGGCGGCTCGAGGAGATCGTGTCGAGTCTGGAGGCGGACGAGGTGGACCTCGACCGGGCCCTCGGCCTCTTCGAGGAGGGGATCCGACACGTGCGGGCGGCGGAGCGGATCCTCTCCGAGACGGAGCTCCGGGTGGAAGAGCTCCTGCAGGAGGGCGCGGAGGCACGGACTCGCCCCTTCGAGGCGGGCGGGAAGGAAGAGGAGGGGTGAACCGGGGAAGGGGGGCCCCCGCCCGGACGGCGGCCTTCGACCTCCCGGGGTTCCTGGAGCGGGAGCGCCGGCGGGTCGAGGCCGCGCTCGAGCGGGCGGTCGCGGGGATCGAGGGAGATTGCCCCGCAGTGGCCGAGGCCGCGCGGCACGCGGTGCTGGCCGGTGGAAAGCGCCTCCGCCCCGTCCTGACGGTCGCTGCGTACCGTGCCGCCGGGGGTCGCGGAGCGGGCGAGGGAGGGTCGGCGGGCCGGGAGCGGGGGGCCCGCGGCCCCTACGATCTCGGCGCCGCCGTCGAGCTGGTCCACGCCTACTCACTGGTCCACGACGACCTGCCCTGCATGGACGATGCGGACCTCCGGCGCGGGCTCCCGGCCACGCACCGCGCGCACGGCGTCGAGGCCGCCGTGCGCGCCGGAGCGCTCCTGATCGCGCTGGCGCATCTCGGGGCGTGGCGGGCGGCGGCCCGGCTCGAGGGAGGCGAGGAAGGAGCGAGGGAGGTCGTGCGGAGCCTCGCCGCGGCCTCGGGTGGGGGAGGGATGGTCGGCGGCCAGCTCCTCGACCTGCTGGCCGAGGAGCGGACTCCCGGGCCGGATCGGCTGGAGGAGATCCACCGGCGCAAGACCGGTGCGCTGCTCGAGGGGGCGCTCCGCGTGGGCGCGCGTGCCGCCGATGCTCCGGGGAGCGTGGTGGAGGCGCTCGGCCGGTACGGCCGGCACATCGGGCTGGCCTTCCAGATCGCCGACGACGTGCTCGACGCCACGGCGACGGCCGAGGAGCTCGGCAAGCGGCCGAGCGACCGCGAGCGCGGCAAGTCCACCTACGTCCGTCTCCACGGCCTCGAGGGCGCCCGGCAGCGGGCGAGTGCCGAGGTCGCGGACGCCGTGGACGCGCTGGACCGGGCGGGCCTCGAGGCGCCGCCCCTCCGCGCGCTGGCGGAATGGGTGGTCACCCGCCGGCGGTGAGGTCCGGCGCCGAGCCGCCGCGCACGGGCCGCCGTTCGGTCGGGTGTCCTTCCAAAGGGACGGCGCCCGTCCACGACGGTGGACTTGACACGGGACGTCCCGGCCGGGAATCGGCGTCATACGGCGATTTTCCCTCCGGCACGGCCCTTGAGTTCATCCGGGGCGCGGATTCCCCAGAGCACGGAGGCCGATGAGGTGACTGCTCTCCGACGACTGCTCCTGGGCACGCTGCTTCCCCTGCTCGCAGGATCCCTCCTGCTCCCGGGCGAGGCGCGGGCCCAGCGAGACGCGGACTTCCTCTTCCGGACGCCGAGCGTCTCCTTCACCGTACGGGCGGGCGGATGGCTTCCCCGTGCCGAGAGCGAGATCTTCGACTTCACCCGCGAGCAGCTCACGGTGGAGCGGCGGGACTTCCGCGCGCTCTTCCCGGGTGCGGAGGCCGCCTACCGGTGGTCGGAGCGGATCGACGTCGCCCTCTCCGCGGACGTCATCCGGAGCGAGACCGACTCGGAGTTCCGCGACTGGGTGGGAGAGGACGATCTTCCGATCGCCCAGACGACCCGTCTCACCGTGGTTCCGGTCCAGCTCGGGTTGAAGGTGTACCTCCTCGAGCGGGGCCGCTCGATCGGGAGCCACGCCTGGATCCCGGGTCGATGGGCGCCGTACGTCGGGGGTGGGGCCGGCGCCACCTGGTACACCTTCGAGCAGCGGGGCGAGTTCGTGGACTTCACCGACCTCGCGATCTTCAACGATCTCTTCCACTCGAAGGGCACGGCCGCCTCGGTGCACCTCCGGGGTGGGCTGGACGTCACCCTCACGCCGCGGCTCTTCCTCAACGCGGACGCCCGGTATACCTGGGGCGAGGCGGAGCTGGGCCGTGATTTCGTGGGCTTCGACGACATCGACCTCGCCGGGCTGCAGGCTGCGCTCGGCGTGGGCGTTCGACTCTGAACCGGAGGGCAGGATGAGGATCACTCCCGAGTCGATCGAGACTCACCGGATCCGCACCGCGCTCGGGAGCGCGCTGGTTCTGGGCGCGCTCGCCCTCTCCGCCGCTCCCGTCTCGCTGCCGGCTCAGGAGATCGACGCCCGCTGGCTTCCCTGGCTCGGCTGCTGGCAGCCGGTGAGCGGCGCGCTCGAGGCGGGACAGGTGCCCGGATCGGTGACCGGGGAGGATGCCGACGGCGAGCTGGTGTGCGCCCATCCCGCGGGCGACGGCGTCTCGCTCGAGCTGGTCACGGTGGCCGACACCGAGATCACCGGTGTGGAGAGGGTGCGGCCGGGAGGAGAGGAGGTCCGGACCCGGAGGGAGGGATGCGAGGAAGCCCGCACCGCCCGTTTCTCGGAGGACGGGACGCGAGTCTTCACGCGGGTGCGCCACCTCTGCGAGGGCGGACTGGAGCGCACCACCTCCGGCGTGATGGCGTTCGTCTCACCCGACGAATGGATCGAGGTGAGCGTGGTGGAGGTCGAGGGCGAAGGGCTGCCGTGGCTACGCCGGTACCGGGCGGCGTCTCCACGAGCGGCCGCCGAGGCCGGATTCGAGGCGATCCCGTCCGAGCGGGCCACGGCCGTGCGAATGGCGCGCCGCGCCGCCGCCTCGGGGCCCACCGCCGACGAGGTGATCGAGGCGAGCGGCCAGGCGCATCCCGACGCCGTGCGTACCTGGATCGCCGAGCGGGGTGAGAGGCTGCGCGTGGACTCGGAGGCGCTCGTCCGGATGGACGAGGCGGGCGTGCCGCCCGAGGTGATCGACGTCGTCGTGGCGGTGAGCTTCCCGGAGCGCTTCGCGCTCGACCGGCAGGGTACCGGGGCCGGATACGACCGCCGCGGCGCACGTCGCGCCAGGGGTCTGGATCCGTACGGCCACCGGTACGGCCACGGTCTGCCGCCGTGGTACCACGACTACTATTTCACCCCCTTCGGCCGCCGGCACGGCTTCGGGAGCTTCGGCGGCTTCGGGCCGACGCGGGTGATCGTCGTGGACCGGAACGACATCGACTCGGGTGGACGGGTGGTGAACGGCCGCGGCTACACGCGTGGCTCCTCCGGATCGTCCGGCTCGAGCGCGAGCGGGACCCGCGGCGTGAGGTCCCCGTCCAACAGCGGCTCGAGCGGGAGCGCGGCTCCGTCGAGCTCCTCCTCCGACCGCTCGGACAGCGGGCGGCGGGCCAAGCCGCGGGGCGGGGGCGACGGAGGCGGCGGCTCCTGATCGGAGGCGGCGCTCCGCTTCCTCCCTTCCGGTGCCCGTGACCCGATCCGGAGCCCCCTGATCCCTTCCCGGGCCCCCCGCGCCCACGGCCCGACCGCGGCGCGACCGCGGCTCCTCCGGGGCCCCGAGCGTCCTTCTCCCGCCCGTCCGGACCTCGCGCCGCCCCTGCGGGTACGGAGCCGGGCCGCAAGCGGGGTACGGCCGTCCTCGTCGGGCGAGCCCCCCGAGACGCCCCCCGCACCGGGAAAGGCGCAAAGAACGTGGATCGTGAGGAGACCGGAGCCGTGAGTCTACTGGACCGTATCGAGAGCCCCGCCGACGTGCGCGCCCTCTCCCGCGAGGAGCTCCACCGTCTGGTCGACGAGGTGCGAGAGCGCCACATCGACGTGGTCTCCAGGATCGGGGGGCACTTCGGCGCCACGCTCGGGGTGGCCGAGCTCACGGTCGCGCTCCACCACGTCTTCGAGACTCCCGCCGACCAGGTGGTCTGGGACACCGGCCATCAGGCGTACATCCACAAGATCCTGACCGGGCGGAACGAGCGCTTTCCCACCATCCGCCAGAAGGAGGGGCTCTCGCCCTTCCTCCGCCGGGACGAGTCGGAGTACGACGCCTTCGGCGCCGGGCACGCCGCGACCTCGATCTCCGCCGCGCTCGGGATGGCGACCGGCCGTGACCTCCGCGGAGAGGACATCAGCGTGGTCGCCGTCATCGGCGACGGCGCGATGGGATGCGGACTCGCCTACGAGGCGCTGAACAACGCCGGCCACACCGACCGCGACCTCATCGTGGTCCTCAACGACAACCGGATGTCGATCGCACCGAACGTCGGGGCGATGAACCGGTATCTCACCGGCGTCATCACGAATCCGGTCTACAACCGCATCCGCGACGAGGTGAAGGAGCTGCTCCACCGGGCGCCCGGGAGCCTCCGCGAAGTCATGGAGAAGGTCGCGGGCCGCGCCGAGGAGAGCGTGAAGCACATGTTCGTCCCCGGCATGATCTTCGAGGAGCTCGGCTTCCGCTACATCGGACCGGTCGACGGGCACGACCTCGACGAGGTCGTCGAGACGCTGTCGCGCGTGCGCCGCCTCGAGGGGCCGATCCTGGTGCACCTCATCACGCAGAAGGGGAAGGGCTTCACGCTGGCCGAGGAGAACGCCTACAAGTGGCACGCGGCCTCTCCCTTCGACAAGATCACCGGGCAGGGAAGGAAGAAGAAGACGGGGCTGCCGCGCTACCAGAAGGTCTTCGGCCGGGGGCTGAGGGAGCTGGGCGAGGACGACGACCGGATCGTGGCGATCACCGCCGCGATGCCGGACGGGACGAGCACGGACGTCTTCGCCGAGGCCTTTCCCGAGCGGTTCTTCGACGTGGGGATCGCCGAGGGACACGGCGTCACCTTCGCGGCCGGCCTCACCACCCGGGGCGTCCGCCCGGTGGTGGCGATCTACTCGACCTTCCTGCAGAGGGCGTACGACTCGATCATCCACGACGTCGCCCTCCAGGACCTCCCGGTCGTCTTCTGCATGGACCGCGCGGGGGTGGCGGGTCCGGACGGACCGACCCATCACGGCGCCTTCGACATCTCCTACATGCTCGCGGTGCCCGGGATGACCGTCACGGCGCCGAAGGACGGCTCCGAGATGCTGGCCCTCGTGCGCCTCGGCGTCGGATGGGACGAGGGCCCCTTCAGCGTCCGCTGGCCCCGGGACGCGGTTCCGGAGGACGTGCCTTCGGTGCGGGAGATCCCCGAGGTGGAGTACGGCACCTGGGAGGTGCTTCGCCGGGGAGCGGGGGGCGGCGTCGCCGTCCTCGCGGTGGGCACGATGGTGCGGGAGGCGCTCGACGCCGCCAGGGAGCTCGCCGGGCGAGGCGTCGAGGTCACGGTGGTCAACTGCCGGTTCCTGAAGCCGTACGACCGGGACGTGCTCACCGAGGTGCTCGCCGGCCACGAGACGGTGCTCACGGTCGAGGAGGGGGCGGTGGCGAACGGCTTCGGCGCGTACATGGCCCGGGAGATCCACTCGCTCGCGCCCGAACGGCGGATCCGCGTGGAGTCCATGGGCATACCGGACCGCTTCATCGAGCACGGGTCGCGCTCCGAGCTCCTCCGGGAGATCGAGCTCGACGCACGGGGAATCGCCGACCGGGTGGACGCCCTCGTCCGGTCGGGGGCCGCACCCGCCCCCGCCCGGGAGACGGCGTGAGCGGAGGGGGCTCCGAACCCCCCTCCCCCCCTCCGGGCGCACCGCCGCGCCTCGTAGGGGTCGTCGGCCGGAGCCGCCACCCGGACCTTCCCGCCGTCCTCGAGCGTCTCGCCGCCTTCGGCGCCGACCGCGATCTCGAGCTCCGGTGGGAGGAGTCGCTCCTCGAGTGGTGCCCCCCCGGAGCGCGCGCCCTCGACGCTGCGGCCGAGCCGCCCGATCTGCTCGTGACGCTGGGCGGCGACGGCACCCTGCTCCGCGGCGGGCGGGAGGTCGTGCGCGAAGAGGTACCGGTCCTCGGGATCAACCTGGGCCGCCTCGGATTCCTCACGTCGGCCCCCGTCCAGGCCCTCGAGAGCGCGCTGGAGCGCGTGCTCGCCGGAAAGCACACGCTGGACCGGCGATTTACCCTCGAGGCCGAGATCGTGCAGGAGGACGGCTCCCGCTCGGATCCGTTCATCGCCCTGAACGACTTCGTGATCCACAAGGCGGGAGTGGCGCGGGTCACGCGTCTCGACGTCTCCGTGGGCGAGGGCGAGCGGGAGGACGAGGTCGGCAGCTTCTCCGGCGACGGACTCATCCTCGCCACGCCGACGGGCTCCACCGCCTACTCCCTCTCCGCGGGCGGGCCGATCATCGTCCCCGCCATCGAATGCATCGTGGTCACGCCGATCTGCCCGCACACCCTCGCCCTCCGACCGCTCGTGGTACCCCCGGCGGACCGGGTGCGCGTGCGCTCCTTCGAAAGCGCCGAGGAGCTCGTCCTCACCGTCGACGGCCAGGAAGGGATCCCCCTGGCGGCGGGAGACGCCGTGGTGGTGTGCGGCGGACGGCTCCGGATCCCGCTCGTGCGCTTCCCGGGTCAGACTTTCTTCTCGACCCTGCGCCGCAAGCTGAACTGGGCGGTGCGTCGGGGAGAGGAGTAGCCCCTCCGGCCCGCCGCGCGGCCCCCGGGGATCGTGACACCCCCGCCGGAGGTCGTCCGAGGCCCGGGGGAGCTCGTCATCGAGGAGTGGTGCGGGGCAGGCTCACCCGGACGGAGAGCCCCAGAGCGGTGCCGCCGGCGGTGGGAACGGGCGCCACTCCGGGTCGGAGCTGAGCGTCGCCCCACCGCAGCTCGGACTCCGTCCACTCGGTTCCGGGCCAGATCGCCCGGAGAATCCCGAGGGAGACGCCGCCGGCCGCGAGTCCCATCCCTCCGAGGAGCGCGGCTCCGCCGGCCGGCCCGGGGCAGAACCAGTCGCCCTCGCAGCGCGCGCCTTCGAACCCGCCCAGCAGCGCCGCCGGGATCCCCACGACCAGGGAGCCGACCACGAATCCGTGCTTGAAGCCCTCCCAGCCGGTGCGCGGCTCGCCCCGCTCGACCCCCTCCACGCGATCGAGCGGGATTCCGTGGAGACCGTCGTCGGAGTGGACGAAGACGGAATCGGGGCTCGACCTCTCGAGCCTGCCCTCCGCCCGGCGTGAGATCCACCCGTCACCGGCCGGCGTCCTCCAGCGGATCCGGACGAGATCGCCGGCCCCGGTCGTGCTCTCCCCGCCTCCCGGCACACCCGGTGGGGCGACGGAATCCCTGGACCGGTCGGGCCCGGATGGGTCCGCCTGCGCACCCGCGCCGGCGTCCGGCAGCGAGGAGAGGAGGGGGAAGGCCAGGGCACCGAGGACGGCGACCTGGAGGGCGGTGCGGATGCGGGCGGCGGCGGAACGGCGCATGGAAGTCTCGGCTCGGGAAGTCCGTCGGATCCTGTGTCCTGAATATCGTCCGGGGGCGCCCGGGGGGCCCTCCGTCACGCTACGTAGGGGGGAATCGGATGCGACGTAGTGGCCGGGCGGGCGTCCGGCGCCCGGGGGTCGCCCGCCGCCCCATTGAGCGGTCCCGCCGAGCCCGGATAGATTGCCTCCCATGCTGATCGAGCTCCGCATCCGCGACTTCGCCGTCATCGACGACCTCGCACTCGAGCTGGCGCCGGGTCTCAACGCGCTCTCCGGCGAGACGGGAGCGGGAAAGTCCATCATCGTGGGCGCGCTCTCCCTGCTCCTCGGAGAGCGCGCCTCCTCCGAGGTGGTGCGCTCGGGCGCAGAGCGGGCGGTGGTCGAGGGCGTCTTCGACGTGAGCGGAAACGACGAGGTGGCCCGTCGGATGGAGGCGGCGGGCGTCCGGCCCGAGGAGGGGCTCCTGATCCTGAAGCGGGAGGTGGCGGCCGAGGGTCGGAACCGCGCGTGGGTCAACGGCTCTCCGGCGACGGCGACCCTCGTGGGAGAGCTCGGCTCCTCCCTGGTCGATCTGCACGGCCAGCACGAGCACCAGACGCTCCTGCGCCCGGACGAGCAGCGCGCGCTCCTCGACGCGTTCGCGGGGGCGGAGGAGCGCGCGGGGCGCGTACGAGCGCTCCACGGGGAGTCGCGCCGCCTCCTCTCCGAGCTCGACGAGCGGCGGGCCCGACGAGGCGAGCTCGAGGCCCGCGCCGACTTCCTCCGCTTCCAGCTCGGCGAGATCGAAGGGGCGGAGCTCGAGGAGGGCGAGGAGGAGGCCCTGGAGGACGAGGCCCGCAAGCTCGAGAACGCGGAGGAGCTCGCCCGGGAGGCCTCCGCGCTGCACGAGAAGCTCTACGCGGGCGACCGGGCCGTGGCGGACCGCACGGCCGCGGCCCGGGACGTCCTCCGTCGGCTCTCCCGGCTGGATCCGGCCCTCGAGGAGGAGGCCGGGATGATGGAGGAGGCGTATCAGGTCCTCCGTGAGGTCGGGCGCAGGATGGCCGATTACGGGGCCGGCGTGGAGCACGATCCGACGCGTCTGGAGGCACTCCGGGAGCGCCAGGACCGGCTGGTGCGGCTGAAGCGGAAGTACGGTCCCGAGCTCTCCGACGTGATCGAGACGGGACGGCGGGTCCGCTCCGAGCTCGACGAGCTGGAGGGGGCCGAGGTGGCCCTGGAAGACGCCGAGCAGCGGCTCGACCGGGCGAGGGAGGAGCTGCGGCAGGAGTCCGCGGAGCTCGCGCGGGTCCGCGCCGAGGCGGCAGCGCGGCTCGAGGCGGCCGTGCAGGAGCTCCTTCCGCCGCTCGGCATGGCCGGAGGCCGGTTCGAGATCGAGCTCCGCCGCCTGGACGAGCCGGGGGCGGGAGGCGCCGAGCGGGTCGAGTTCCTGGTCTCGCTCAACCCGGGATTCGATCCGCGGCCCCTCGCCCGCGTGGCGAGCGGAGGCGAGCTGTCCCGGGTGATGCTCGCCCTGAAGACGGTCCTCGCTCGGGTGGACCGGGTGCCGACGCTCGTCTTCGACGAGATCGACGCGGGCATCGGGGGCGTGGTGGCGGGGAGCGTGGCCGAGAAGCTCGCCCGGGTCTCGGCGAACCACCAGGTCTTCGTCATCACCCACCTCCCGCAGCTCGCCTCACGCGCCGACCACCACCTCTTCGTGGAGAAGCGGAGCCGGAGGGGGCTCGCCTCGACCTCGGTGGCCGAGCTGATCGGGGAGGACCGCGTGCGGGAGATCGCCCGCATGCTCGGAGGCGACCCCGAATCGAACGCCTCCCGGGACCACGCCCGCGAGCTGCTGGGGGTATAGCGGACGTCAGTCGCCCCAGATCTTCCAGTAGACCCTGAGCCCCGCCTCGACGGCCGAGAGGCGCGGCGTGCGGCCGCCGGATCCGGCTACGGAGGTGAGGAAGCGGACCCGCGCCTCGAGCGGAAGGCGGTAGCGGCCCTCCCTCACGGCCGCGAGGGTGGAGTAGCTCGCCCCCACGCCGAGCATGTGGCGCGTCTGCTCGGTCTCGAGCTCGAGGAGGGAGGGCTCGGCCGGCGGAGCGTCCGACGGGTCGGCTTCGAACGTGTCCTCCGCCTTGTGCCAGAAGGAGTAGCGGAGGCTGAGCGCCACGCCCTCGGTCACGTGCAGACGCGGCGCCACCTCGAGCGACAGGTAGTCACCGGGGGTCCATTCCACGTCGGCGAGCGATTCGGCCGGTGCGAGGACGACCTCCGGGGGCGCGATCCGCCTCCGGATGGTCCTGGACGACTGCACGCCGTAGCGTCCGTCCGTCCAGAGCGCGAATCTCGAGCCCCAGCCGAGCGTGGCGAAGATCCGCCCCTCGACGTCCGTCTGGGCGTCGCCGGTGCCGATGTCGACGAAGTTCGAGGCGACCTCCGCCTGGCCGGTCCCGAGCCGGACCAGGAGTCCGCCCCCCACCCGGTAGGAGAAGCCGTCCGCCGAGGCCGCCGAGCCGGGCAGCGCCCCGCCTTCGAGGAGGCGGATCGCGGCCGAGAGCTCCACGTCGCCGAGGGTCCAGAGCCGGCGCACGGTGCGGAGCGGATCCCCGTTCACGCCCAGTGCCGGGTCCTCGATCAGCGCCTCGAGCTCGGCGGTCGTGAGGGGCCCGCCCGCGAGCGGCAGCGACGAGGGCACGCCTCCGACCCCGAGCGCCGCCGCGCGAGCCTCGAGCGCCGCCATGCGCCCGAGCAGCGCCTGGCCCGCCACCGACCTCGCGATGGGAAAGAGCGGGGCGGATCCGTACGTCGTCTCGAGAAGGCTCGCGAGGGAGGAGATCTCCGACTCGAGAGCCCTCGCCTCGACGCAGTCGGGGTGGTCCGCTCCCCGATCCTGGCAGATCTCGGCGGCGCGGGCGGAGACGGCCGCGGCCGCGGCCGTGAGATCTCGCAGGAAGTCCTCCACCCGCTCGGGCTCCTCGCCCGCCGGACTCAACCCGACGTTGCCTCCGCCCAGGAGAGCGAACTCGGCTTCGGCCTGGGTGCGGACGAGAGGGACCATCGCCCCGACGGTGAGCCAGTCGGTGACGCCCACGTCCAGGCGGAAGGGAACCACCGTCCGCTCGCGGGAGAGGAGCAGACGGGAGGCGCCCAGGTCGAGGCGGAAAGCGGGATCGCCCATCGCCTCGCCGATCGCCTGCTCCAGGGGAGCGAGGGACGGAATCCGGTCCGTCCCGAGCCGCTCGCCCGTGAGGTCGAATCCGAGCGGCTCCTCCTCGTCGACGAGCATGCCGTCCTCCGTCCGCCGTCCGAACCGCGAATCCCACCTCTCGAGGGTGGGCTCCGCCCAGAGCCGGATCGATCCGCCCGGGACCAGGGGGTTCTCGTGGTCCTGTGCCGAGCCGGGGGGCACGAAGACCACGAGAGCCGCGGCGAGAGCGGCGAGGAGCGCGGCGGACCTCCGCACCGGTGACCCCCGGGACAGGCGGCGGAGCGGCAGCGAGGGTGGCAACGGAGGTGGACGGATGGTGGCCGTGGGGCCGGGCGGAAGGTCGCCCCCGGAACGTGCGGGCGTCGGACGGCCCCAAGATAGGCGGCTGGAGGTACGGAGCCAACGGCGGTCGTCCCCGCTGCAGGCAGGGGTGCGCAGGAGGGGCCTCCCGCCTTGACACTCCCCCCCTTTCGGTCTAGCTTTGGAGTCGAAATCGGGGTGTGCGGAGGCCGTCCTCGTGGCCCTTCCCGGCACCCCGATCGTATCGCGGGAATAGCTCAGTTGGTAGAGCACCACCTTGCCAAGGTGGGGGTCGCCGGTTCGAGTCCGGTTTCCCGCTCTCGGATCGGCTTCCGCCGATCCCGGCCCGGGGGAGCGACGGCGGCAGGGCCGCCCGGGCTCCCCCTTTTCGCTTCGGCGCCGTAGCCAAGTGGTAAGGCAGAGGACTGCAAATCCTCCATTCGGCGGTTCGAATCCGCCCGGCGCCTCTGGAATCTTCCCTCCCGGATCCGCTCCGGAGCCGACCCGGAGCCGACCCCTTCTCGGGGCTCCGGGGTATCCATCATCATGCCCACGCTCCATCCGTCCCCTCGGCGGGCCGTCCTCGGCCCCATGGCCCTCTCCCTCGCCCTCGTCCTCGCCCTCGTGGCGTGGGTCGGCTCGCCGGCCGTGGCGGTCGGCGCGAGTGCTCAGGGCGTGGACGTTTCAGCGGAAACGTCCAGGGTGACCGCCGCCCCCTCCGGGCCGCTCCGCACGATCGACGGCTGCCACGGCGGGCGGATCCTGGCGCCGCTGGTTCCGATCTTGAGCGCGCACCCGGAGCGGGAGCCGGCCCACCGGATCGGATGGCTCCGCGGCACGCACCGGCGGGATCTCTGCCGCGGAACGGTGGTGATCGTGCACGAGCGGGAGCGGATCCGGGGGCGTGCGTGGGTTCTCGTGGAGCCGATCGAGGGGCCGGGGCCGGGCTGGATCGACGAGAGCTTCCTCGGCTCCTTCTTCCCGCGCTGGAAGTGTGACTGGCGCTTCGAGGACGAGGCGCTGGAGCGCTGCCTGCGCGCCTGACGCCGCGCACCCTGACGCCTCACCCTTCTCCGTCCTCCTCCCGCGGCACCTCCTTCTCCGGACGGTGCATCCGCCTCCGCCGTTCCGCGGGATCCTCCCCGGGATCCCCCTCCTCGGCCTCGCCGACGGTCTCGTCGTCGCTCTCACCCTCCGCCCGCGAACGCCGCCTGCGGCGCACGTCCTCCCTGTGCTCCTCGGCGTCGGGCCTGGGGGTCTCGTCCTCCATCACTCCTCCCGGCTCATGGGATGGAAGGGCGCGGACTTCAGAGGCGCCCGCTCCGGCACCAGCATGAACAAGGTCGGTGCCAGGGAGGCGGGGAATGTCTCTTGCACCGCTGCCGGCCTCGCGTCGCAACGTCACGAAGAGCGCGGAGGGAGGCCCCGGTGCGCATCGAAGCGGGTGGAAAGCGCTGGATCGTGCAGGAGCGGGAGCTCCCGGACACCGAGGGAGGCGAGCGCTTCTGCGACGTCGCCTTCCGGAACGAGGAGCTCGACGACGACCTGGTTCAGATCCGGTGGGTGGTGAAGCCCCGGAGGATGACGGAGGACGTGGCGCACGCGCTGTTCGAGCTCGCCGGCGAGCGGCTGTGGCGCGATCCCGAGGACGGGATGGTCCATCGGATCCAGCTCGAGGCGCAGGGCATGGGAGATCCCGCGGACGGAGAGGAGCTTCCGGCTCCGCTCGCCGTCTTCCAGTCCGAGACCGGACGATACGAGACGCCCTACGACCTGGACGTGCCGCTCGGCGCGGCCCCGGACGAGGCCCTGGCGTCCCTGCTCCGGAGGGCGCGCGGCGGTCGGGGAACCGGCCCCACCACGGAATCGGGATAGGTCCGGTGGCGATCGGGGGTGATCCGCGGCTTCAGCTCCGGCCGGTAGGGTCCGCCCCCTCCTTCGGATCCGGCCAGTGGCGCTGCTCGTCGGGCGGCTTCTGCGTCGGGTTCTTCCGTCCGGCACCCTTGCCGCCCTCCTCCACCTCTCCGGAGCGGTTCGGGTCCTCTTCCGGGCGTCCCTTCTCGGGGGCGGGGTGCTCCTTCGGATCCTTCGGCTCGTCGGCCATGGCTGGGGGCTCGATTCGGGTAGCGGGGCGAGCGGGCGTGGAGGGAGAAGGGATCAGGATCCATGCCATTCCGCGGGATCCGTCCCGCGTTCCGCCGGCAGCCGAGCCGCCCGATCCCGCTCGGCCGTCGCCGCCCGACTCCGCTCAGCCGTCGGCGCCCGATCCGCCGCCGTCCGCGCCCGATCCGCCGGCGTCCGCGACCGAGGCTCCGCCGCCCGCGATCCCCGCCTCCTCGCCCGCCTCCTCGGCGCTCTCCGGGGCCGACTCTCCGGTGGCCCCGTGCCGCATCTCGGCCCGTCGTCTCCGGTCGGCCTCCTCGAGGGCGTCACGGATGCCCGGCGCGGCGCCCCGCACCGCCTCCAGATCGTCTCGACGGAGCTCGTAGAGGGCGCACGGCGTCACGGCGCGACACGTCGCCGTGCGACGCGCCCCGTGCAGGAGCGCCATCTCGCCGAAGAAGTCGCCCGCCATCAGCGTCGCCAGATCGCGGGACTCTCCTCCTTCCTGCCGGACGACCCGCACCACGCCCCGGGCCAGGAGGAAGAGGGAATCGCCCTTCGCTCCCTGTCGTACGATGACCTCGCCGGCCGGGGCCGTGCGGCGCCGGAGGCGGCGGGCCACGGCCTGGAACTCCTCCGGATCGGTGTCATCGAAGAAGGGGACCTTCCGCAGCAGCTCCTCGGGGTCGACGCGGAGCTTCCCGACCCGGCTCGCGCGGAGCTCGCGCAGCTCCTCGGCCATCTCCTCGAGCATCTTCGCCGCCACCCCCTCGGGAATGATGCCGGAGTGCTCCTTCTCCTCGATCGCCTCCCGCTCGGCGTGCAGCACCATGCGGTCGGCGAGGCGCTCCTGGGTGGAGGCGACGAACTCCGGGAACTGCTCGGCCGTGAGGTCCATCCGGGAGCGGGCGCTCTCGTGCCAGAACTGGTAGAAGGCCCGCACCTCCTCGACGACCTCCGAGCGGGTGGACTCGGCCCGTGCGAGCTCGTCCAGGCCGTCGAGCACCCTGCCGCTCCCGCGCGAGCGCGCCCACGCCACCTCGTAGTCCCGGGCGGTGCGCGAGGCCCGTAGACCCTCCACGACCCGATGCATCCACGGAAGCCGGTCGAGGATCCGGTAGACGACGTCCTCGAGCCGGTCTCCGGTGGGAGGGTGGAGCGTGAACTCGGGCAGGCGCCCCTCGTGGCGGATGGCCTCGGTCTGTAGCTCGACGGAGTGGATCAGATTGCGGTACGCGCTCTCGGACAGGTGTCCACGCGTGAACATCTGGTAGTAGAGCGTCTTCTCCTCACCGAAGCAGCGGAGGTAGAGGAGCCGCCGCTCCTCCTCGAGGTTCAGCTCCCGGTTGCGGAGCTCCTCGAGCTCGCCCCGCATCTCGCGGACCGCCTCCACGCACCGCTCCCGCACGCCTTCGGCGATCCGGGGCGTGAAGAGGCCCCCCTCCTGCAGCTCGGGGACCTGCTGCAGGGTTCGCCGCTTGGCCGACAGCAGCCCCTCGATGCGCGCCAGCCGGTCCGAGAGCGGCGGGATGTGGAGCTGGAAGCGGCGCATCACCCACTCGATCGAGAGACCCTGGACGAGAAGGGTGAAGAGGACCGCACCCATGACGAGCGCCACGAAGAGATCCCGCCCCGGGAAGGGGGGCAGCGAGAGCGTGATCGCCAGAGCCATGCCGCCCCTGAGGCCCCCCCACCACATCACGACCCTCGAGCGACGGTCCACGGGGTCGGTGCCCGGGAGGAAGCCGTAGAGGGGAACGAGCCCGAAGGCGACGACGGCCCGCGACGCGAGCATGGCCGGCACGACCCAGACGAGGTACGGGAGCGAGGCCCAGAGCGCGCCCAGATCCACCCGGAGCCCCACCATCAGGAAGATGAGCGCCGTCGCGACCATCGCCAGGTAGCCGAAGAGATCCTCCATGTAGTCGGCGATCTCCGGCGACACCTTCGTCTTCCCCCAACCGCCGATCATGATGCCGGCCATGAGCGTGGCCATCACCCCGGAGAGCTCGAGCGTCTCCTCGGCGAAGAGGAAGGTGAAGTAGGCGAGGACGGCGATCAGGGAGATCTCGATGAAGGAATCGCCCTCGACGCGTCCGAGGATCATGCCGAACACGAGCGCCGACCCCCAGCCCACCAGCAGTCCGCCGAAGAAGACGACGAGAAGGTCGGTGGCGCCGCCGACGAGGACACTCGTGGTGACGGCACCCCCGAGCAGGATCCCCAGGAGCATCTTGGAGGCGACGATCGCGGCGGCGTCGTTGAACAGGCTCTCCCCCTCCACCAGCACCGTCAGCCGCTTCGGCGCACCGAGCTGCTTCAGGAGGGAGATGACCGCCACCGGGTCGGTGGCGCTGAGGATCGAGCCGAGGAGGAGGGCGGGGACCCACCCGAAGTCCGTGGCGAAGACCAGGATCCCGGCGATGATCACGGTGGAGAGGAGGAGCCCGGGGACCGCCACCGTCAGGATCGGACCGAGATTCTCGCGCAACGCCTTCGAGTCGAGCTTGTAGGCGGACTCGAAGACGAGGGTGGGGAGGAAGACGAAGAACGCGACGCCCGGCGGGATGTCGAGGCGGAGGACCGGCTCGAGGAAGGGCCCGCCCAGCCTGCCGAGCTGGGAGATTCCGATGCCGACCAGGACCAGGGCCACCGTGAACGGGATCCGGATCCGCTTGACGAGGGCGAGCGTGGCGGCGGCCACGCCCAGCAGCCCCACGATGGCCCAGACGACCTCGAGAACCTCGCCGCTGGTCTCCACCTACGCCGTCCGCCCCTCCTCCTCTCCGGCGTCGGCGGACGCTGCGGCCCCGACCGGGTCGGGCTCACCGTCGGCCGTCTCCGGCCGGACCGGAGCGACCATACGCCCGCCGAGGTCCTCGACCAGGGCGCGCATCTGGTCCGGCGAGGCCATGAAGACGAGCACGGTACCGGGGCGGACCTGGAAGTCGGACTTCGGATTGTAGTGCCACTCTCCGGCGCCGGTCCGCGCCGCCATCAGGAGGGCCTCCGGCGCGATCTGCGCGATCCCGAGCTCGCCCACCTCGCGGCCCGCCGCACGGGAGCCCGCCGGGATCCGGATCTCGTCGATCCTGAGGTTGGTGGAACGGTCCCGGAGCATGCCGTCGAGGAAGGTGACCACCGTCGGCCGGATCAGCTCCGACGCCAGGCGCAGGCCGCCGATGAAGTCCGGCGACACGACGGCGTCCGCCCCCACCTTCCGCACCTTCTTCTCGGAGTGGATGTCGGTGACCCGCGAGACGATCCGGAGCGACGGGTTGAGCTGCCGGGCGGCCAGCGTGAGGAGCACGTTGTCCTTGTCGTTCCCGGTGGCGGCCACGATTCCCGCGGCGCGCTCGACACCGGCCGCGATCAGCACCTCGTCCAGCGTGGGGTCGCCGGTGACGATCGGCACGTCGGGCAGCGAGCGGCGCAGGATGTCCTGCCGGCCCTCCTCGTCGCAGACCACGAGCACGTCGCGATCGACCGACAGGAGCTCGTCGGCGGTGTAGATCGCGGTCGAGCCCGAGCCGCAGACGATGAGGTGCTTGTCCATCCGATCGATGATCCGCTGCATTCGGCGCCTCCAGAAGACGTGCCCGAGCTGTCCCTCCAGGACGAACGCGGTGGCCGTGGATACGAAATAGAGGACCCCTCCCATCCCGGCCAGGATCAGGAGGATCGTGAACAGCCGTCCGCCGGGGTGTCCCGACAGGTCCACGATCTCGCCGTACCCCACCGTCGTCAGGGTGATGGTCGTCATGTAGAGGGCGTCGATCCACCCCACTCGGGGGTCGATCACCCGATAGCCGACGGTACCGGTGACGAGCACTGCCACCAGGAAGAGACCCGCCGCGGCGAGACGGACCCGCAGCTGGCGGAGGTCTTCGTCCGATCCGGGCGCGGAGACGCGAGGGGAATCCACTGCGGTTCGGCTCCGGGATGCTCGTCGCGCGGAGAAGGGGGGCGTCCGCCGGCGGCGGACGGGAGAACCGGGAGGGCGGGCGACCAGGTCGCTGCTGGAATCTGAACCCCGGCGTCGCCGGGGCGCAAGAAAACGCCCGGACGGGGCGGTGCCGGCGGTCGGTGTCGGGGGAGTGCGCCGGCGGGAGCCCACGTGTCGGGAAGCCCGGAGGCCTTCCGGAATCAGCTCCGGGCCTTCTCCATCCCGGACTCCGCCTCGTGGGCCGCCTCGGCGAAGGGGAGCACGAAGTGGAAGACCGATCCCTCGCCTTCCTCGCTCTCCACCTCGATCCGGCCGCCGTGGACCTCCACGATGCCCTGCGCGATCGGAAGGCCCAGACCGGCCCCGTCGTTCGATCCGGAGCCCCCCTTCCAGAACCTCTCGAACAGGTGCGGGACGTCCTCCGCGGGAATGCCGGGGCCGGTGTCCCGGACCCAGAAGCGGATTCCACGGTCCACGACCTCGCCCCCGAGCTCGACCAGGCCGCCGGGGGGGGTGAACTTCAGCGCGTTGCCGATGAGATTCGAGAAGACCCGGAGCATACGCTCGGGATCGGCGAGGACCATCGGCGATTCCTCCGGCCGGCGGCACTCGAGCCGGATCTCCCGTTTCCGTGCCAGTGGCTCCATCATCTCGCACGCATCGGAGAGCATCCGGGCGGGGTCGGCCCGCTCGGGCTCCACCCGGAAGCGGCCGGCCTCGATCCCCGAGACGTCGAGGAGGTCCTGGATCAGGAGGTTCATCCGCTCTGCGGCCCGCCGGATGGTCCGGAGCTGCTGCTCCTTCTTCTCCTCGGACAGGGGGATGTCCAGGAGGAGGCCGGCGGCCGCCGAGATCACGTTCAGCGGATTCCGGAGGTCGTGCGAGACGACTCCCAGCGTCTCGTCACGGGCACGGATCGCCTCCTGCGATTCCCGGTGGAGTCTGGCGTTGTCCAGGGCGAGCGCGGCCCGGCTCGCCAACGCCTGTCCGACCCGGAAGTCGTGGTCGGAGAAGGGGTGGTCGGGGCGCGTGGCCGCGAGGGTGAGCACCCCTCCGGTCCGGCCACGGGCCACCAGCGGCAGCACCATGAGCGACACGGGACGGAGGCGGCTCCTCGCCTCCTCTCCGACGTCGACGAGGCCGATCCGCTCCCCCCACTCCTCGCCCGGGTCGCCCAGGCGGAGCCCCTCCCCCGACTCGAGCACCTGGCGGATCGGCGACGGGTCGGAGGGCCGGGGCGGGCGGGGAGCCGCGTCTTCCAGGGCCTCCTGGAGCTCGGTTTCCGCAGCGCGGACCGCCCCGCGAACCAGCTCGCCGTCTTCCAGGACGTCCACGAGCACGTAGTCGGCGAGGGGCGGAACGCACACCTCGGCCACGGTCGACAGGGTGGTCTCGAAGTCGAGCGACTGGGCCAGCCGCGTCCCGGCCTCCACCAGGATCTCCTGCGCCCCGCGCGCGGCGGCGGCCTCCCGCTCCGCCTGGCGCGTCGCCAGGACCTGCCTGAGGCTCTGCGACAGCCGGGCCGGGGTGACGGAGCCCTTCGGGATGTAGTCGCGGGCTCCCTCCTTCATCAGCTCCACGGCGAGCGACTCGCCCCCTCTCCCGGTCAGCATGATGACGGGCAGCGGCTCGGGTCGGGCGAGGGCGGCCTCCAGCACGTCCGAGCCGTCGCCGTCCGGGAGGTTGAAGTCGACCAGGGCGCAGTCGAGCTTCCCGGAGGCGAGCGCCTCGACCGCTTCGGCCACGCTCGCCGCCTCGACCACCTCGACCTCGATGTCCGCGCGCTCGAGGGCGCGGACGGCGGCGATCCGGTCGACGCGGTCGTCGTCGACGAGGAGGAGGTGGACCGGGGTGGGTAGCGGATCGGGGCTCACGGGAGCTCGACGAGCATCCAGTACTTGTTCAGCGTCTTCATCGCTTCGACGAATCGGGTGAAGGTGACGGGCTTCACGATGTATCCGGCGACGTTCAGCTCGTACGCCTCGATGCGGTCCCGCTCGTTGTCGGAGGTGGTGAGCACCACCACGGGAAGGTGCCGGAGCGTATCGTCCTTCCGGAGCTCCTGGAGGAACTCGATGCCGTTCATCCGCGGCATGTTCAGGTCGAGGAGGACGAGGAGGCGATGGAGCGGGATCTCGTCCCGCCGCAGCATCTCGAGAGCCTCCTCTCCGTTCGTCGCGGTGTAGAGCGGATTGGTGACGTGGCTCTGCTTCAGAGCCCGCGCCACGTTCATCCGGTCCACCTGGTCGTCCTCGATCAGCAGGATGTTCAGTACCTTCTCCGTCATCTCCTCATTCCTCCTCCACGACCGCCCGCGGCCAGAGGAAGCGGAACGTCGCCCCCGCCCCTTCCTCCGACTCGACCCAGACGTCCCCGCCGTACCGCTCGACCAGCTTCTCGACGACGGCGAGCCCGATCCCCGTCCCCTCCTCCTCGTCCGCCGGCCGGAGCGTCTGGAAGATCGTGAAGATCTTCTCGTGGTACGCCGGATCGATGCCCCTTCCGTTGTCCGACACGCTGAACTCCACGAGGTCGGCTCCCTCGTCGCTCACACGTACGCTCACCACCGGCTCCGCCTCGTCGGCGTGCTTCACCGCGTTCGAGACGAGGTTCAGGAAGACCTGCTCGAGCGGCGCCCTCGGACTCCGGAGCACGGGGAGGTGCGGATCGATCCGCACCTCCACTCCCTCGGGGGGGCTCACCATGTCGATGACCTCCTCGACCAGGGCGCGCACGTCCACGTCCACCGGCTCCTCCCCGGTGCGACCCGCCCTGGAGTACTGCAGGATGCCGTTGATGAGGGATTCCATGCGCTGTACCCGGCCCTGGAGCAGGTCGAGGTATTCCCGGGTCTCCCCGCCGAGCCGACTCCCGAGATCCTCTTCCAGCCAGGCCGCGAGGTTCGCGATGCCCCGGAGCGGCGCCTTGAGGTCGTGGCTGGCCACGTAGGCGAACTGGTCGAGCTCCTCGTTGCTTCGCGAGAGCGCCCGTGCGGTGCGACGGAGCTCCCGCGCCTGCCGCTCCAGGTGGCCGCGGTCGGATTCGAGCACGTAGTTGATCCGCTCGAGGTCCTCGAGCGCGCGGTCCCGCTCCTGCTCGGCTTCCTTGCGGTCGTGGACGTCGGTGGTGCTCCCGAACCAGCGGCTGATCCGACCGTCGTCTTCGCACTGCGCGAGCGCCCGGAGCAGGTGCCACCGGTGCTCGCCGTCGTGCCGTCGGATCCGGAGCTCGGCCTCGAACGGCTCGCCGTCCCCGCGGGCGCGGCTCCACCCCTCGACGTACTCGGCCCGATCGTCGGGGTGCACGAAATCCTCGAATCCTCCGCCGATGAGCGCCTCCGCTTCCAGCCCGAAATACTCCGTGACGACGCGGTTCACGTAGC
This sequence comes from uncultured Gemmatimonadaceae bacterium, assembly GCA_964409525.1. Taxonomy (GTDB): domain Bacteria; phylum Gemmatimonadota; class Gemmatimonadetes; order Longimicrobiales; family Gaopeijiaceae; genus CAYPDV01. The sequence continues at coordinate 3,904 of CAYPDV010000019.1, read as the reverse complement.
CGAGCTCCCCGTCGGGCTGCGCGGTCCAGATCTGCTGCGGGATCGCATCGGCCAGGAACCGGTAGCGGGACTCGCTGGCCCGGAGCTCGCCCTCGACCCGCTTCCGGTGGTCGATGTCGTGGAAGTAGACGGAGAGCCCGTCCCCGGTCGGGTAGGCGCGGACCTCGAACCATCCCCCCAGCGGATCGAGGAGCTCCTCGACCTCGAGGGGCTCGCCCTCGCCGAGGCTCCTCCTGAGCGTCTCCTCGAGGGCGGTCCCGCCGAGCTCGGGAGCCGCGTCCCACAGCACCTCGCCCACGAGCGAATCCGGATCGGCGCTCAGGAGGCGAGAGCCCGCCGAGTTGAGGTGGGTGATACGCCACTCGGTGTCCACGGCGAAGAAGGCGTCGGTGATCGATTCGAGGATCCCCCGGATCCGCTCCCGCGCCGCCTCGGCCTCCGATCGGGCGGCCTGCTCCCGCCCCAGCCGGCGGCCCTGACGCTCGAGCTCCTTGCGCTCGGTGATGTCCTGGGCGGTCCCGATCAGGCGCACCACCTCTCCTTCCTCCCCCTCTTCGGTCGCGACCTGGCCCCGGGCGTGGACCACCCGCACTTCTCCGTCGGGACGGACGATGCGGTGCTCGAGCGCGTAGGGGGTCCCGCTCCGGACCGCCTCCTGGATCGCCTGCTCCAGCTCACCGGCATCCTCCGGGTGGATCCGGTCCCGGTACGCCTCGTAGGTGACCCGGCCCTCCCGCGGATCGAGCCCGAAGATCCTGTAGAGCTCCTCGGTCCACTCCAGCTCGCCGGTCTCCGGATCCCACTCCCAGCTCCCGATGCCGGCGATCCGCTGGGCCTCCTGGAGCTGCCGCTGCCGCTTCTCCTGCTCCTCCTCCTGGACCTTCCGGTCGGTGATGTCGTGCAGGAAGGCATTGAAGACCCATCTCGATCCCTCCCGGAGCGGAGAGATCGTGATCTCGACGGGGATCCTCCGGCCGTCCCGCGTGAGAGCCGGAAGCTCGATGCGACGGTTCAGGACGGGGCCGTCGCCGGTTTCCCGGAAGCGCCGGAGCCCCTCCTCGTGGCGGTCGCGGAGCTCCGGGGGAAGGATCAGCTCCGACAGCCGGCGTCCGTGCACCTCCTTCCGCTCCCAGCCGAAGGTGGCGGCCGCCTGGGCGTTCCACTCCCGGATCATGCCCTCCTCGTCGATGGACACGAACGCCTCGTTCGCCGTCTCGACCGTGCGTCGCAGCCGGGATTCGCTGGCCCGGCGCTCCGCTTCGGCCCGGGTGCGCTCGACGACACGGCCGAGGAGGGTGCCGAGGTGCCCGGAGAGATCCAGGAGATCGGCATCGGGGGGAGCGGGCTCTTCGAAGAAGAACTCGAGGACCGCCGCCACTTCCTTCCCGGCCAGCACGGGAAAGGCGAAGCCGCCGGCCAGACCGCACGCCCGCGCTGCGCGCAGCCGAGGGAAGTTGCCGTCCCGGGTGAGGTCCTCCATCCACTCCGGGCGGGCCGTCTCCAGCACCCGGCCCGGGAGGCCCTCTCCGGCGCGGAAGCGGGTCTCCTCGGTGAGTCGGAGGAAGGGTCGGAAACGCTCCGAGTCGCTCAGGCACCAGATCGAGGTGGGTAGCAGCTCGCCGTCGCCGGTCGAGACGAGATAGGCGTGCCCCGCCGCCCAGCCGGTATGAGCGCACATCCGGCGCACCGCGAAGGCGAGCGGCTCGTCGATCCGGTCGGCGTCGTTCGCCTGGGCGGCGACCTCCTGGAGCAGCCGAAGGGCGCGGGCGGTGCGCTCGGCCTCCCGGTGCGCGGTCTTCTGCCGGGTGACGTCCACCATCACCCCCCGCGTGAGCCGCGATCTTCCCGCATCGTCCGTGAGGACCTTCACGAGGTCCCGGATCCAGAGGATCGCTCCGTCCGCCCGCCGCACCCGGTACTCGTGGTCCACGTCCCGCCCCTCGTCGAGCGCCTCGGCCAGCGTGCCAACGGCCTGCTCGCGGTCGTCGGGATGGAGGAGGGTGTGCTCCCAGAAGTCGGCCTCCTCCAGCCACCGCCGCACGGGGTAGCCGAGGAGCTCCTCGGCGCTCCGGCTCACGAAGGTGAAACTCGCGTGCGCGGAGGGGTCCCGCTCGTTCACGATGGCGTCGAGGCCGTGCACGAGCTCGCTGAAACCCTGGCGCGTCTCGGCGGCCGTCCGCTCCGCCGTCTCGCGGCGCGTGTCCTCCTGACGCCTGGAGAAGCCGCGCAGCTCGACCTCGGTCACCACCATCGAGGCGAGATCCCTGAGGTTGCGTACGTCCTCGTCCGACCATGCGCGCCGCTCGTCGTGGACGACCACCAGGCTGCCGAGAGACCCGTCCGGCTCATGGAGGAGCGGACAGCCCATGAAGGAGACGATTCCCAGCTCCCGGATGGCCTCGTCGGCGGCCAGGAGCGGGTGCTCCCGGAGGTCCTCGATGGCGAGGGGTTCGTCGTCCGAGCCCGCGGGCTGCGCGAGCGAGATGGAGAGGGGCGTCCGGCCCCACCAGGTGGTGAGGTCGGGCGGCAGGCCCGACGCGGCCGCGACGAAGGGACGGTGCTCCTCCTCGTCGACGAGGGAGATGATCGCGCCGCTGCAGCGGAGCACCCTGCGGGTCAGCTCGAGGAGCCGCTGGCCGGCACCCTCCCGGGGTGGACGCACCTTGATCGACGCACCGAGGGCGGCCACCCGTCCCTCGCTGGGAGAGGTGACGGAAGGGATTCCTGGATCCATGTACATCCGTCGGATTTCCGGGAGCCGAGGGCTGGTTCGGGTCCGCCGCCGTCAGGGGCCCGAGCGAAAGGGCGGGGCGGGTTTTTCCACGTCCGAAGGGAGCAAGTTCGGTGCCTTGCAGGGGTTTCACCCCGCAGGCTGGCCGGTCCGCCGCCCTTTCCCTACACTTCGCCATCCGGATCCGCGGTGGGCGAAGCGCTCGGATCCGGCGCTCGAGGCGGGTCGGGCGCGGAGTGGAACCGTCCCTACGAGGACCCCAGGAGACAGCGACCATGCTCGAGCTCACGGGGCGCGACCTCACCCCCGACGACGTGATCCGCGTGGCCCGTGGTCCGGGCGTCCGGGTCGAGCTCGGGGAGGAGGGAAGGGCCCGGGTGGCCCGGAGCCGGACCGTGATCGAGGAGCTCGTGGAGCGGGAGGAGCCGGTCTACGGCGTGAGCACCGGATTCGGGCGGATGGCCGAGGTACGGATCCCCCCGGATCGGCGGGGCGAGCTCCAGCGCAACCTGGTCCGGAGCCACGCGGCCGGGGTCGGAGCGCCGCTCGGGACGGAGGAGGTGCGTGCGCTCATGCTGCTCAGGGCGAACGCCCTGGTGCGGGGGCATTCCGGCTGCCGGATCGAGGTGGTGGAGCGCCTGCTCGAGTATCTGGACCTCCGGATCCACCCCCTCGTGCCCGAGGCGGGCTCGGTGGGGGCGAGTGGAGATCTGGCTCCTCTCGCCCACGTCGCGCTGGCCCTCATCGGAGAGGGAGAGGTCGAGCACGACGGGAGCGTGATGCCGACGGAAGTGGCGCTCGAGCGGAACGGTCTCTCTCCGCTCGACCTCCGGGAGAAGGAGGGCCTGGCGCTGATCAACGGCACTCAGGCGACGACCGCGCTCGGGGTTCTCGCGCTGGTGAGGGCGGAGCGGGCCGTCGGGATCGCGGAGGCCGCGGGCGCGATGAGCCTCGAGGCCCTCCTCGGCACCCCGGAGGCGTTCCGCGCCGAGGTGCACGAGGCGCGTCCGCACGCGGGTCAGATCGAGAGCGCGGCCCGGCTCCGGGCGCTCCTCGAGGGATCGGAGATCCGCGAATCCCACCGCGACGACGATCCGCGGGTGCAGGACGCGTACTCGCTACGCTGCATGCCCCAGATCCACGGAGCGGCCCGCGAGGCGCTCCGCTACGTGC
>CAYPDV010000018.1:38464-42521 GCA_964409525.1 uncultured Gemmatimonadaceae bacterium | reverse complement strand
GGAGGTCGTAGATGACCTCCCGCTGCTGGTTCATGACGTCGTCGTAGTCGAGCAGGCGCTTTCGCTGCTCGAAGTTGTTGCCCTCGACCCGCTTCTGGGCGCGGCCCATGGACTTGGTCACCATGGCGTGGCTGATGACCTCGCCCTCTTCGAGGCCGAGCTTGTCCATGATGCCGATGACCCGGTCGGACATGAACATCCGCATCAGGTCGTCTTCCAGGCTGAGGAAGAACTGCGAGGCGCCGGGATCGCCCTGGCGGCCCGCCCGGCCCCGGAGCTGACGGTCGATCCGCCTCGACTCGTGGCGGGCCGAGCCCAGGATGTGGAGCCCGCCCATCTCCATCACGTGGTCGTCGGGCTTGTCCTCGTACTCCTCCCACATCACCGGGTCGACCGGGGCCAGCTCGGCCAGGTCCAGCCCGCGCTCCCGGGCCCAACCGACGGTGCGGGCGTCCCGCACGCCCGCTCCCAGCTTGATGTCGGTGCCCCGGCCGGCCATGTTCGTCGCGATCGTGACGGTGCCGGGCTGTCCGGCCTCGGCCACGATGTCGGCCTCCCGCTTGTGGTGCTTGGCGTTCAGCACGTTGTGGGGGATGCCCCTCCGCTTCAGCATCCGGGACAGCGTCTCCGAGACGTCGACGTTGGTCGTGCCGACCAGGACCGGCAGCTCCATGGTGTGCAGCCGGTCGATCTCGTCCATGAGCGCGTTGTACTTCTCCCGCTGCGTGCGGAAGATCAGGTCCTCGCGGTCGTCCCGGATCACCGGCTCGTTGGTGGGAATGACGAGCACGTCCAGGTCGTAGATCTGGTGGAACTCGTTCTCCTCCGTCTCGGCCGTACCGGTCATGCCGGCCAGCTTCGCGTACATCCGGAAGTAGTTCTGGATGGTGACGGTGGCCAGGGTCTGCGTCTCGCCCCGGATGTCGACGCCCTCCTTCGCCTCCACGGCCTGGTGGAGCCCGTCGCTCCAGCGGCGGCCCGGCATCTGGCGGCCGGTGAACTCGTCGACGATCACGACGCCGCCGTCCTCGCCGAGGATGTACTGCTCGTCCCGATGGAAGAGCGCGTACGCCTTCAGGAGCTGATGCAGCACGTGCATCCTCTGGCTCTTGTCGGCGTACTCGGCCTCGAGCTCGGCGATCCGCTCCCGCTTCTCTTCCACCGAGAGGCTCTCGTCCTCCTCGATCTCGCCCAGCGCGTCGGAGAGGTCGGGCACGATGAAGGCGTCGGGGTCGTTCGGGGCCAGCTCGTCCAGGCCCGCATCGGACAGGTGGACGTTCCGGCCCTTCTCGTCCATGGCGTAGAGGAGGAACTCGTCCACCTCGTAGAGCCGCTTCTCGCGCATGAAGTCGGCCTCGGTCTTCTGGACCAGCTTCTGCACGCTGGGATCGTCGGCGAAGAGCTTGAGCAGCTTCCTGTGCTTGGGCGCGCCCCGCTTGGCCGCGAGCAGGTTGCGGCCGGCCAGGAAGAGGTCGGCGTCCTCGCCCTTCTCCAGCTCCTTCCCGGCCTCGGCCACCAGCTCGTTGACGATCCGGGTCTGCTTCCGGTGGAGCGAGGAGACGAGCGGGTTGAGCTCCTTGAACGGGGTCGAGGTGTCCCGGCCCACCGGGCCGCTGATGATCAGCGGAGTCCTGGCCTCGTCGATCAGGATGGAGTCGACCTCGTCCAGGATCGCGTAGTGGTGGCCCCGCTGGACGCGCTGCTCCAGCGTGTGGACCATGTTGTCGCGCAGGTAGTCGAAGCCGAACTCGTTGTTGGTGCCGTACGTGATGTCGGAGGCGTAGGCGGCGCGGCGCTCGGGGGTGCCCGGGTCGTGGAGGTCGATGCAGTCGACGGTGAGGCCCAGGTACTCGTAGACCGTGCCCATCCACTCGGCGTCCCGCTGGGCCAGATACGTGTTGACCGTGACCAGGTGCGAGCCCCGCCCCGCGAGCGCGTTCAGGTAGAGCGGCATGGTGGCGGCCAGCGTCTTACCCTCACCGGTGGCCATCTCGGCGGCGACGCCCCGGTGAAGCGCGATGGCGCCCACGATCTGGACGTCGTAGGGCACCATGTCCCACTCGGTCTTCTGGCCGCTCACGACGATCTCGGTGCCGAGCAGCCGCCGGCACGCCTCCTTCACGACGGCGAAGGCCTCGGGCAGCAGCTCCTCGAGGGTGTCCTCGATGACCTCGAGCAGCTCCGCCTCGAGCCCGGAGATCTCCATGCTGAGCACCTCGCGCTCCGAAGCCTCCTCCGTGCCCCGCTTCTCCTCCCTGAGCTCGGCGATCCGCTCCTCGAGCTCGCGGGTGGCGTCCTTCAGGTAGGCTCGGAACTCCTCGGTCTTGCCGCGGAGCTCGTCTTCGGGGATCTCCTCGAGCTCGGCCTGGATCTCGTTGATCTCGTCGACGAGGGGCTGGAGCTTCTTGACCTCGCGGTCGTGGCGGTTGCCGAGGATCTTCTTGATGAGGTTCAGCATGGAGGCCTGTGCGGCGATTCGGGGCGGGCCGGATGATCGGGTCGGGCCGGAGCTGTAGTAGTACCGACGAGAGCGGGCGAGGATCCGGGACAGTCTCTGGTGTTTTTGCGCGGCGGTGCAGGGGCTCCTATTCTCGACAACCGGCTCCCGTGCACCCCGGCCCCCGCGCTTCCATGCGAGCCATGCGATTCCTGACCGTCGGCGCCCTCTCGGTGCTCCTGGTCGCCTGCGACGACGATCCCCCGACCGGGCCGCCCGCCGGCGCCACCTTCGACGAGCTCCTCGCCGGCGCGGTGGACGTGAATGCGGACCCGTCCGGGCGGGCGCCCCTCACGGCGGAGATCCGGTTCGAGACCCGCCGTCCGGTCATCGCGTCCCTCGCCATCCTCGCCTCGCCGGACGAGCGGCCGATCGAGTGGGAGGCGGAGGATGCCGCCCGCACTCACGCGCTCCCGGTGCTCGGGCTCCGGCCCGACGCCTGGAACGCGGTGGAGGTCGGTCTGTCCGAGGACGGCGTCCGTGTCGCCGACACCTTCTTCGTCGCCACTCCCTCCCTTCCGGACGCCCTCCCGACGATCGAGGTCGAGGCACCCGCCCCCGATCGGATGGAGCCCGGCTGGACCCTGAGCACCTTCGCGTCGGGAGACGAGGGCTTCCTGCGCGGAATCCCGTTCATGTTCGACGAAGAGGGATCGGTGCGCTGGTATCTCGACTTCTCCGATCTGGAGGCCTTCGTGAACCCGGTGGAGCCCCTGGAGAACGGGAATCTGATCGCGGGATCGGCGAATCGGGTCATGGAGATCGACCGGCTGGGGAACGTCGTGCAGGAGTGGGACATCGGGCCCGATTGGGTCGAGCACCACGACGTGATCGAGAAGCCGGACGGGAACCTGCTCGTGTCGGTGAACAGGACGGGGCTCGACACGGTGGAGGACCACATGATCGAGCTCGACCGCAATTCGGGGGCGGTCGTCGGCGTGTGGGACTTCCGGGAGGTGATGGACACGGACCGCACCGATCTCATCGAGAATGAACGCGACTGGCTCCACGTCAACGCGGTCTGGCACGACGATTCGGACGGGGGGATCGTCGTCTCCGCGCGGCACCAGGGCGTCTTCAAGGTCAGCGCCGACAACGAGCTCCTCTGGATCCTCGCCCCCCACCGCGGCTGGGGGCGGGCCGGCGTGGACGACGAGGGGCCCGAGACGTCGGAATTCCTCCTCACGGCCGTGGACGACACGGGCTCGCCCTATCCGGACGCCGTCCAGGAAGGGGCGGAGCGCGCCCCCGACTTCGATTGGGCGTGGGGCCAGCACGCGCCCATGGTGCTCCCGGGCGGCAACCTCCTGCTCTTCGACAACGGGCTGAACCGCCAGTTCGGCGGGGGCGAGACGTACAGCCGCGCGGTCGAGTACGAGATCGACGAGGAACTCGGGACGGTCCGGCAGGTCTGGGCGTACGGCCGGTCCCGTGGCTCCTCCTACTATTCGAACATCGTGAGCGACGTCGACCCTCTTCCCGAGACGGGGAATCGTCTCGTCACCTCGGGAGCGGTCGGGATCGCGGGAGCCGACCCCCGGGCGTACGTGACGGAGGTCA
>CAYPDV010000018.1:0-38364 GCA_964409525.1 uncultured Gemmatimonadaceae bacterium | reverse complement strand
TCGGGAGCGGTCGGGATCGCGGGAGCCGACCCCCGGGCGTACGTGACGGAGGTCACCCTGGACGGAACGCTCCTCTTCGAGGCGGTCCACCGGTTCGAGAAAGGGGTGACGCCGGACCTCCGGCCCGACATCGTCTACCGGGCGGAGCGGATCCCGCTCTATCCCGAATGAGTCAGCCGGCGCGGGCGCCCCGCGCGACCGATCGGAGCTCGCGCAGGACCGCTTCCGACGCGTCCTCCCAGGCAGGGAGCGCTCCGGCGGCCCGCGGCTCCGGCCACTCGTCCGCCGGGCGCCGGATCTCCGCTGCCCACCGGTCGGCGTCGTCGAGAGGGAGCGTCCGGACGCCAGCCGGCCGGGCGAGCCCGCCGGCCACCGCCTCCGGCGCCGCCAGCGCCCGCGTTCCGCACGCCACCGCCTCCAGCGGCGGCAGCCCGAACCCCTCGTAGAGCGACGGGAAGAGGAGAGCCTCGGCCAGGGCGTAGAGCTCCCGGAGCTCGCCGTCGTCGACCCGTCCCACGGGAACGAGCCGGTCGGAGAGGCCCGCCTCACGGGCGCGGCGGTCGGCGGGGCCGGGGGCGGCCGGGCCCACGCGCACCAGCCGGAGGTCCGGTGCGGCCTTCCAGTCCGCGCTCTCCTCGGCGCCGGCGAGGAGCCGCTCCAGCACCTCCACCGCGAACGCCAGATTCTTGTGCGGGCGATCGGGGCCGACCACGAGCAGGAAGGGCAGGAGCGTACCCCACCGGCCGAGCGCCCCCTCCCGCTCGGCTTCGTCCAGGGGGCGGAAGGTCTCGTCCACGCCGTCCGGCACCACCACGATCCGCTCCGGCTCGACCTTCGTGTGCCGGACGAGGTCGTCCCTCGAGCGCTCCGACACCGTCACCACCCGCTCCGCACGGGCGAGCGAGCCCTCCAGCAGCCTCCGACCTACCCATCGCTTCCGCCGCGGGTAGTGCTCGGGAAGGAGGAACTGCGTCAGGTCGTGGACCGTGATGACGGAGGGCGACGGGTGGCGGAGGAGCGGGGTGTCGTAATGCGGAAAGAATGCGGAATCCACCCCGTCGAACGATGAATGGAGCCGGAGCGCCCAGCGCGCCTGGGCTCGTGCCGAGTACATCGGATCGGTCCACGGTACGATCGGTGTCCGGCTCCGCACGTCCGGCCCCATCCCGAGCTCCACCATCCACGCGCGGAGCGCCTCGGGCGGCCCCAGAAGGCGGAGCTCCTCCACGTCTTCCCGGCCGATCCAGGGGCCGACCACGCCCCGGAGGAAGCGGCCGATGCCCCCGCTCCGGAGATGTCGGGCGTCGACGAGGATCCTCACGGGAGCCGAGATCTCACCGGTAGAGGCGCTCCCACTCGATGATCTCCCGGACCGGCTCCGGCACCAGGTAACGGATCGGCCGTCCCTCGCGCACTCGCCGGCGAATGTCCGTGGAGGAGAGATCGATCCGGGGCACCTCCACCGCCTCGTAGGCCACCTCCAGGCCGGAATCCACCTCGGCCGGCTCCTCGCCGGCACGAGCCATGACGACGAGGCGAGCGAGGCGCGCGACCTCTTCGGGCTCCCGCCAGCGGGGGAGCTCGGCGAGCTGGTCGGCGCCCATGAGGAAGGTGATCTCCCGCTCCGGCTCCCCGCCTCCGAGCTCCTCCCTCAACTCCCGGAGGGTGTCGACCGTGTAGGAGGTGCCCTCGCGGCGGAGCTCCCGGTCGTCCACCCCCAGGACCGGATCGTCCGCCACGGCGGACCGGATCATCTCCAGGCGGATCGCGGCCGGGGTGACGCTCCGCTCCTTCAGGGGGGGAACGCGAGCCGGCACGAGGAGCAGGCGGTCCGCGCCGAGCTCGTGGGCAGCGGCGGCCGCCACGATCAGGTGCCCCACGTGGGGCGGGTCGAACGTGCCCCCGAGGAGCGCGAGGGGCGGGGGCGCGCTCATCCTCCGGCCGGCGCGGTCTTCCACGAGGGCGGCAGGTTCTTCCGCACCTCGATGTCCTCGAAGGTGGAGCTGCTCCGCGCGCCGGCCTCCCCGACCCATTCGGCCATGCGACGGAGCCCCTCGTCGAGCGGCGTCCGCTCCCGCTCGCCGAACACCTCCCGGGCGGCGGAGTGGTCACTGTAGGCGACCTTCACCTCGTTACGGGCGGGAAGGTGCTCCACCGGGTGGTCGGGCCGGCCCATGGCCTCGGCCACCGCGCCCGCCAGCCCGTTCACCGTGTAGGGCACGTCCGCGCCCACGTTGAAGATCCGGTTCCGCGCACCGGGAGTCCACGCCGCCTCGGCGATCGGCGGGATCACGTCGCCGACGTAGCTGAAGGCGCGCTGCTGCTCGCCGTCGCCGAAGACGGTCATGGGCTCGCCCCGGAGCACCTGGTTCATGAAGATGCCCACCACGTTCCGGTACCGGTCGCCCACGTTCTGGTGCTCCCCGTAGACGTTGTGGGGGCGGAGCACCACGTATTCCAGGCCGAACATCTCGTGCGCGGCCCGGAGGTCCATCTCCACCGCGTACTTGGCGATGCCGTACGGATCCTCGGGCTCGGGCACCATGTCCTCGCGCATCGGGACCTGCCCCCGCCCGTAGACGGCGATCGAGCTCGTGAAGACGAAGCGCTCCACCCCGTGCTTCACCGACTCGTTCAGGAGGTTCACGCTCCCGATGAGGTTGTTCGTGTAGTTGAAGCGGCGGATGAAGTGGCTGAGCCCCTCCGCCGCGTACGCCGCCAGGTGGTAGACGTAGCGGAAGCGGTGCCGCTCGAAGAGCCGGGCGAGCGCGTCGACGTCCGTGATCGACGCCTCCACGAAATCCGCCCCCTCCGGGACGTTCTCGCGGAAGCCGCCGGAGAGGTCGTCGAGGGCGACCACCCGGAAGCGGTCGCGGTAGAGGAGGTCCCGCACGAGGTGCGAGCCCATGAAGCCGGCCGCGCCGGTGACCAGGACCGGATCGCTCACCCGGCCGATTCCTCCTCGCCCTCTTCCGTGCCCCCCACCTCCCTCGCCTGCAGCGAGTCGGGATACCGCTCGAGAAGGGCGTCGCGCGCCTCGTCCCGCTCCTCGGCGTAGCCCAGCTCCTCGTAGATCCGAACGAGGCGGAGCAGGGCCGGCGGCGCGAACGCGGTGTCCGGATAGTTCTCCACCACGTCCTCGTAGTAGAGGATGGCGGAGTCGAGGAAGTCCCTGCGCCGGTAGAACTCGGCGTTGAGGTAGATCTTCTCGGCCAGCTTCTCCAGCATCTGCTCCCGGATCTCATGCGCGCGCTCGGCCTCGGGGGTCCCCGGGAAGTCGGTCGTCACGTTCCGGCAGGCGTTCGCCGCCTGCTCGGTGTACGACTGGTCGCGCTGGGGGATCGGAGAGAGGGCGGCGTAGGCGCGGCAGATGCCGAGCCCGGCGCTCCGGGCCTCGATCGACGACGGGTAACGGTCGATCAGGCGCGCGTACTCGGCCGCCGCGCTCACGTACTCCTCGCGGCCGAAGAGGGCGTCGCCCAGGAGCAGCCTGGCCTCCGCCCGCTGCTGGAAGCCCGGATGGGAGGCGAGCAGGCGCTCGAGGCTCTCGACCGCCCGGTCCCACTCCTCCTCCTGGACGGCGCGCTCGCCGAGCTGGAAGAGCTCCTCGGCGCTCATGTCCTGGTAGTCGGAGCTCGAGGCGCACGCGGAAGCGACGAGGAGAGCGAGCGCCGGAAGGAGCCGGCGCAGAGAGGTGTGGAGAGCGGTCATCGGGGCCGTGCTGTGGGGCCGTCGGAGTATGCCCGGGACGTCAGGAGCCCCGGTAGAAGGCGCGGACGGCATCGGCCACCCGCTCCACCCGGTCCCGACCCAGCTCGGGGAAGACGGGCAGGCTCAGCACCTCGCGGGAGAGCCGCTCCGCCACCGGGAGGTCGCCCTCCCGGTACCCTAGCGGCGAGAAACACTCCTGCAGGTGGAGGGGCGCCGGGTAGTATACGCCGCTCCCGATCCCCTCCGCCGACAGGTGCTCGCGGAGCTCGTCCCGCCGCCGCGCCCGGATGGTGTACTGGTTGTACGTGTGTCTGTTCCCCTGCGCGACCACCGGGGTCCGGATCTCGTCCACCTCGGCCAATGCGTCATCGTAGATCCTGGCGTTCGCCCGCCGAGCCGACAACCAGTCGCCGAGACGAGGGAGCTTCGCCAGGAGGGCCGCGGCCTGGAGCGTGTCGAGTCGGCTGTTCGTCCCCACCATCTCGTGGTGGTACATCTTCCTGCCACCATGGACCCGTAGCTTCCGGAGACGATCGGCCAGATCGTCGTCATCGGTGGTGATCATTCCGCCGTCACCGAGACCCCCCAGGTTCTTGGTCGGAAAAAAGCTGAAGGACCCGGCTCCACCCACGGAGCCCGCCTGCCTCCATTCGCGGTCGATCTCCCTCTCGGCTCCGGTCGCCTGCGCGGCGTCTTCCAGGAGGAGCGCGTCGCCCGCGACCTCGAGGAGATCCTCCACGGGGGCCATCTGCCCGTAGAGGTGGACCGGCACCAGGGCGCGGGTGCGCTCCGTCCACCGCTCCCGCACCGTGGCCGCCGTTACGTTGAACGTCTCCTCGTCCACGTCGCAGAACACCGGCTTGAACCCCGCATTCCACACCGCCCCCGCCGTCGCGAAAAAGGTGAACGCGGGAATGATCACTTCGTCGCCCCGATCCGGGTCCAGTGCACGGAGCGGCAGCAGAAGCGCGTCCGTCCCACTCGCGCATCCCACCGCGTGCCGGGTTCCGACGAGTCGTGCGAACTCCTCCTCAAACTGCTCCATTTGGGGGCCGAGGATGAACTTCTGAGATTCGAAGACGGCCTCGAAGGCCGCCCTCACCTCGTCGGAAGTATCGGAGAAGTGTTCCTCGAGATCGAAGAACGGGACCTCTGAGCTCGTCATGGCTACCTGGTGCAGGAGTCAATTACGGATCGGATCATCAGCACCCTCCGTCGGAGCGTCCCCGGAGCCCGGACCCCCGCCCGAAACGGATCTCGTCGATGCGCTCCCGGGCCTGGTTCACGACCACCCCGGAGGTGCCGGAATCGAGGGCGAGCACCTGCCGGTACGCCTCCAGAGCCGCCTCGCATTCCCCCCGCTCGAAGTGGATCTCCGCCTTCTGGAAGTGCGCCTGGGCCAGACGCGTCTGGGGCTCGCCCACCCGGATGGTCGTCTCCAGGTGCGGCAGGGCCTCGTCGTCCTGCCCTCGGCGACGCAGGTCGATGGCTCGCTCGAGCGAGCAGTTGCCGATGTGCCAGTCCGCCCGGTTGCGCCGCGCTCCGGAGATCATGCCCCGGTACCGCGCGAAGAGGGGGAGCGCCTCCTCGCAGCCCCCCACCTCCTCGTGGGCGGAGGCGTACTCGAAGAGGATGTCCGCCGCGGAGTCGGGCGGAGCCGCTTCGAGCGCCTGCTGGAAGAAGGGGACGGCGCGCCCGAACTCCCCCGTCCGTGCGTAGTGGCGGGCCAGCGGAAGCGAAAGGTCCGGCACGGAGATGCCCGGCCGGAGCCCCAGGGCGGCCTGCACGGCCGAGGCCATCCCGAAGCGGTCGCCCCGCCGGCTCGCCGACCGGGCGACACGCACGAGGTCGGAGACGGCCTGATCGAGGTACTCGGGGTCGGCCGAGCCGGCGCGCGCGTAGAGCCCGGCCGCCTCGTCCACCCGCCCCTCGCGCGCGAAGGCATGGGCGGCCCTCACGAGCGCCTCCGCGTCGTCGTCCTCCTGCAGAACGGCCAGGCGGTACTCGGCCAGGGCTTCCTCACGGTCACCACGCGCCCACGCCACGTCGCCGCGCCGGACGGCGGAGCCCTCGGGCTCGCCGGAGGAGCAGGAGAGGAGGGGAAGGAGCGCCAGAGAGGGGAGGACGGCCAGTCGAACCGTGCGGGGAAGATGCATACTGAAGGAAGGCGGATCCGCCGGAAGCGGTCAAGCCAGGAGGGAGTCCGACCCTCCGGCGGGGGCCGTCTTCAGCGAGCTCCGGTCGGCGGAGGGGAGAATGTCCGCCAGCTCGGCCCGTACTCTGTTCTCCTCCATCTCGTCGAGCTCGTCGAGTAGCGTGCCGAGCTGCGACCAGAAGGCGAAGAGATCTTCCGATCCGCGCGGACGGAGGAGGAGGCTGACCTTGTCCACCGGCGTCGGGATGATCTCCTCGTCCGGGGAGTAGAGCGCCTCGTGAAGCTTCTCGCCCTTCCTCAGTCCCGTGAAGACGATGTCGTCGGATCCGGCGGTCCGGCCCTGCGAGAGGCGGATGAGGTTCTTCGCCAGATCCAGGATCCGGATCGGCTCGCCCATGTCGAGCATCGCGATGCGCCCCGCTCCCTCCTCCAGCACCGACGCCTGGAGTATGAGCTGAACCGCCTCCGAGATCGTCATGAAGAAACGGGTGACCTCCGGATGGGTGACGGTGAGGGGGCGACCCTCCTGGAGCTGACGCCGGAACACCGGGATCACGCTCCCGTTGGAGCCGAGCACGTTCCCGAAGCGCACCGCCATGAAGGTGGTGCCCGGATACCGCTCCACCGCGGCCAGAACGATGCGCTCGGCCACGCTCTTCGTCGCGCCCATCACGCTCGCCGGCCGCACCGCCTTGTCGGTGGAGATCAGGACCAGCTTCCGCACGCCCGCCTCACCGGCGGCGGCCACGACCTCCCGCGTGCCCCCCACGTTGTTCCGCACTGCCTCCCGAACGTTCTCCTCCATGAGGGGCACGTGCTTGTAGGCGGCCGCGTGGAACACGTGCGTGACCTCGTGCCTGCGGAGCGTCTCGTCCAGCCGCGGACGATCCAGCGCATCGGCTACCATCGGCACCAGTGCCATCTCGGGGTAGTCGTCCGCGAGCTCCCGCTGCAGGAAGTAGAGGTCGCTCTCGGCCTGATCGTACAGGATCAGGCAACGAGGGCGATTGGCCGCGATCTGGCGGGCGAGCTCGGATCCGATGGAGCCGGCCGCTCCGGTGATGAGAACAGCCGCCCCTCCGACGTCCTGCGACACTTCGGGAAGCTCGAGCGAGATCGGCTCCCGTCCCAGGAGGTCCTCGATCCGGACCTCGCGAAGCTGGCTGATCCGGACGCGCCCCTCCAGGACCTGGTTGATCCCGGGCAGGACCTTGAACGGCACCTCGATGCCCTCGCAGAGCTCCACGATCCGACGCATCTCCGCCGGAGAAGCCGACGGCACGGCGATGTGGATCTCCCGGGCACGAAAGGTCTGCGCGATCTGCGGCAGGTCCGCCGTGGCCCCGAGGACCTCGACGCCATGGAGCCTGCTGCCCCACTTGAGCGGGTCGTCGTCGACGAAGCCCACCACCTCGTATCCGGTCGGGAAGCGGACCATCTCGCGGGCCAGCAGGTTCGCCGCTTCCCCGGCACCGACGATGAGCACCCTCCGGTGCCCGGCGCTCCCGTTCACGCGGTGGTGGCGGAGCTGCTCGAAGACGACGCGATACCCGAGCCAGACCCCGGCCGTCAGGAAGACGGTGAGGAGGTACTCGAGGAGCACCACGGAGCGGGGCACCGAAGGTTCGAGCGGAAGAGCCAGCAGAACCAGCGCGAAGAGAACGGTGCCCACCCCTGCCGCGGCTCCGAGCCGGAGCACGTCACGGGTGCCGACGAAGCGCCACCGGCCCGTGCTGACCCGGAACGCCCAGTGGATCCCGGCCCGGACGAGGAGGAGCACCGGGAGCGTGACGAACATCGTGGCCAGATGCGGCCGGGGCACCTGGAACTCGAAGCGCAGGGTGTAGGCGAGGAGGTACGAGACCGCTGCGATCCCCGTGTAGACGAGGAGGGCGGTGATCTGCCGGTGCCGGTGGAGGAAGCGGAGAGCCGGATTCTCGACGTTGGACCCGGCGCCGCGGCTCCGGTCGGCGCTCACGGAATCGTCCGATCCCGGCGAACCCCCGTTCATCCGGATCACGCCGGCATCCTCCGGAGAGTCGAACTTCGGATATCGGGCTCGGTCCGCCCCGGGGTAGAGATCTTCTCGCGCTCTTCCTTCATCCCAGTCCCCTCCAGAATCGATCGGTGAATCTCGGTTTCGAAACGGGCTCTCGAGAACCGCCTCGCGTTCTCACGACACGCCTCCGGATCCCATCGGCCCGCATTCAGGCGCTCGAGAGCGCCGATCAGGCCGTCGGTCGTCTGCGCGTCGAAGAGGATGCCGGTGGTGCCGTCCACCACCGTCTCCCTCGCACCCCCCTTCTCGAAGGCGACGACGGGACACCCCGCCGCTTGCGCCTCCACCGGTAGGATCCCGAAGTCCTCCTCGCCCGGGAAGAGGAAGGCGCGGGCGCCCGCCAGGACGGATACCAGCCGCTCGTCCGGCACCCACCCCAGGAACTCGACCGTCGGACCGGCGAGCCGCCGGAGGCGCCGCTCCTCGGGGCCGCGGCCGAAGACCTTCAGGTCGAGAGCCAGACGATTGGCGGCCAAGATAGCCAGATCGAGGCGCTTGTAACCCACCAGTCGGCCTCCGGCGACGAAATATTCATTCTCCCGACTGCCCCCCCGGTAGCGGCGGAACCGCTCGACATCGACCGGAGGATGAATCACCCCCGCCGATCTCCCGTAGCTCCTCCGGATGCGTCCCGCCACCACCCCGGAGTTCGCGACGAACTCGTCCACCCCCGCCGCGGCTTCGCGATCGCGGCGTCGAAGCCTCCTCACGAGAGGACGAGCGAGGCGCCCCTTCCATGACGGGAGGTAGGCGTCCGAAAGATCCCAGAGATACCGGGGGGGGGTGTGACAGTAGCAGACGTGACGCGCGTCCGTCCGCATCCGCACCGCCTTCGAGAAGGCGTGGCTGCTCGACACCACGAGGTCGAAATCTCTCAGGTCGAGCCGGGAGAAGCCCGCCGGCATGAAGGGGAGGAGAGCCCGGTAGAATCTTCCGCGGCCCGGGACGGAGTTCGGGACCACCGGCCGGACGTCGCGTCCCGCGAACCGCTCCTCCACCACCGCATCCGGATCCCACACGAACGTGTAGATCGGCGCGTCCGGAAACATCCGACTCAAGGAGAGCAGAACGCTCTCCGACCCTCCCCACGCCACGAGCCAATCGTGGACCAGGGCCACTCGACCCTCGATGGACATGATCAGTGCTCTTCCTGCCCGTTGACCAGGACCGGGAGATTCCTGAGCAGGATCGAGACGTCTCGCCGGAGCGACGGCGCCCGGGCGTAGTCGAG
Organism: uncultured Gemmatimonadaceae bacterium; assembly: GCA_964409525.1. Taxonomy (GTDB): domain Bacteria; phylum Gemmatimonadota; class Gemmatimonadetes; order Longimicrobiales; family Gaopeijiaceae; genus CAYPDV01. Next base: position 29,208 of record CAYPDV010000018.1, on the reverse strand, counting down.
CTCCACGTCCACCCGCTCCGGGTAGCGCGGACGGTCCCTCCCGAGCGCCGTCCACTCGCCGAAGATCCCGGGACGCACCGTCAGGAGCTCCTCGGCCCCCGCTCCGAAGTATCGGAGCTCCTCCTCCACGATGGGGCGCGGGCCCACGAGCGACATCTCGCCCCGGAGCACGTTCCAGAGCTGCGGCAGCTCGTCGAGGTGCGTATAGCGGAGGAAGTGTCCGACCGAGGTGATCCGCGGGTCTCGCGCCCGCGGAAGCTTGAAGCCGTTCTCGCGGTGGAGCCGGCGGAGCTCCTCGTCCTCGTCCAGCCATTCCTCGGCGTCGTGCACCATCGTGCGGAACTTGTAGCACCAGAAGGGCCGGTTGCCGACGCCGCACCGGCGGTGCCGGAAGATCACCGGCCCCCGCGAGGTGAGCTTGATGAGCGCCGCGCACACCAGGAGCAGGGGCGCCGCGAGCACGAGGAGCACGGCCGCGGCCAGGATGTCGAACGCCCGCTTTCCGACGACGGGCCTCGACCTTTCCGCCTCGCGGCGGGTGAGGAGCGCGCGCAGACGGAGCGGTCCGGTCGTGGCGTGGCTTCCGTTCCCGTTCCCGTTCCCGTTCGGGTGTGCGCCGTTCCCGTTCCCGTTGGATCCGTGCAGCGGATCGACCGGGTGCGGGCGAATGGAACCGCGCCTGGCGTCCTCCGCCTGGGGAGGGTCCAGCCGGTCGGGGCCGGTCTGACTTCGATGTTGGCTACCAGTGGAGCGACTCAAGAGGGACCCCCGGAAGCCTTCTCTGTGTTTGTGGTTACCGATCGGCATGGATCCATGGTAGGACCTTGCTGGCAGGGGCTTCGCAAGAATCGAACCGGTACGCGGGTTCCACCGGTCGGGCGCAGTCCGAAACAAAATACGGGACAAAAGGGCTGGATCCAAGGTCCCCCGCAAAGAAGCGACTCACCGCTCCGTCATCCCCCGGAGTATCGCCCCGGCCCGATCGCCATCTCTCTGCACGAGGTAGCGGGCCAGATGGACGAGGCGCGTCACGTAGAACCGGATCAGGAAAGGTCCCCGCCGTGGAAGGGAGAAGTGCCGGCGCATGAGCCGACGCCGATTCCGGTCCCGCATCCGGATCTGGAACGGCGTCCGCTCGCTCTCCTCGGGCTCACACCAGTGCAGGATGCGGGCCCGCGGCTGGTAGAGGAGGCGGTAGCCGCCCCGGCGCAGCCGGAGCGAGAGCTCGGCATCCTCGGCGTAGATGAAGAAGTCGTCGGCGAAGGAGCCCACCTCCCGGACGGCCCGGGCGGAGAGGAGGAATGCGCAGCCGGTGACGAACGTCACCTCTTCGATCGGCTCCTCGCCGGCGGGCGAGTCGAGCTCCCCCTCCCGGTGTGCCAGGCCGAGGCCGTGCAGCGTGCTGAAGCGGCCACCGGCGTACCAGATCCGTGCGGGGCGGTCGCCGTACAGGATCTTCGGCCCGACGCCCCCCACCCGCTCGCGCGATCCGGCCGCCTCCACGAGGTGCCCGACCGCGTCCGGCTCCACGGTGGTGTCGGCGTTCAGCACCAGCACGTAATCGGCCTCGCGGTCGAGCGCCTCCCGGATGCCCCGGTTGTTGCCGCCCGCATAACCCAGATTACTCCCCGTCTGCAGATGGCGCACCCCGGGAAGCCGCTCGCGCAGGCGCTCGCCCGAGCCGTCCGGAGAGCCGTTGTCGACGACCAGGATCTCCAGCGCCGGGTACTCCGACTCGAGCAGCGAGCGCACGCAGGCGATCGCCTCCTCCTCCTCGCAGTAGGTGAGGACGACGGCCACCACCCGGGGCGGGGCGCCGGCCGGCTCTGAATCGCTCATCGACGGGGCATGGAAGGACGGAGCGGGATCTTGTTGCGGCGGCTCGGGGCCCCAACCTTAGAGGCTTCATCATGAGCGCGCCATCCGATGCCCCGGCCGGGAGCCGCCGTCCGGCGGTCCTGCACCGCCTCCTTCCCGATCGGGTCCTTCGCGGGCTCGCGCGGGAGGCGGGGAGCGCATTCGTGCTCTACGCCTTCGGAGCCGCCCTCTCCTTTCTCCTGAACGTGGTGCTGGCCCGGGTGCTGGGCGCCTCCGGGGCGGGCGCCTTCTTCCTGGCTTTCACCGCGCTCACGGTGGCGTCCCTCGTGGGCCGCTTGGGCCTCGACAACGCGCTGCTCCGCTTCAGCGGCGCCTTCGCGGGCTCGGACGAGTGGGAGCGGGTCGCCGGCGTGGAGCGGACGGGCATCCGCCTGGCGCTGGTGGGCTCGGTCGCGGCCGCCCTCGCCGTCGTGCTCCTCAGCGGGTGGCTGGCCCGCGATCTCTTCCGGAGCCCGGACCTCGTCCTTCCCATCCGGATCCTGGCGCTGGCCGTGGTTCCCTTCGCGCTCTCCCGACTCTACGGAGAGCTGCTCAAGGGGGTGAGCCGGGTTCGCTCGGCGGTCCTGGTCCAGAACGTCCTGGTCCCGGTGGTGGCGCTCCCGCTCATCCTCCTGATGGGGCGCGAATGGGACGTGCCAGGGGCGACGCTCGCCTACCTCGTGGCGAGCGGGATGGCCGCCGTGATCGGTTGGTGGCTGTGGAGGCGCGCCGTTCCCGCAGGGCCTCCCGAGCGGTCCTTCCCGGTGGGGCGGCTCCTCCGCACCAGCTTTCCCCTCTTCTGGGTCGCGGGCCTCGACCTGGTGATGCGGAGCGTGGACGTGATCGCGCTCGGGACGTGGTGGAGCACCGAGGAGGTGGGCGTGTACGGAGTCGCGGCCCGCGTCTCGCTCCTGACGAGCTACGTGCTCGTCTCCGTGAACGCGGTCGCGGCGCCGAGGTTCGCCGCGCTCCACGCCCGCGGCGAGCCGGACCGCCTGGAGGGGTTCGCCCGCAAGGCGACGCTGCTCATCGCCCTCCTCACGCTCCCGGCTCTCCTGCTGTTGCTCGCCGTGCCGGCCTCGGTGCTCGGACTCTTCGGATCGGAGTTCCGGGCCGGAGCGGGAGCCCTCACCGTCCTGATCGCGGGCCAGCTCGTCAACGTGGCGACGGGGCCCGTGGGGTACCTTCTGATGATGAGCGGACACGAGAAGCTGATGCGGAACAACGTCGCCGCGGCCGCCGTCCTGAACGTGCTCCTGAACGTCGTGCTGGTGCCCCCCTTCGGCATCATGGGCGCGGCCGTCGCGACGGCCGTCTCGCTGGCGGTGATGAACGTCGTCTCGGCGGTGCTCGTCCACCGCGCGCTGGGCATCCTCACCCTTCCCCTCCCGATCGGGTCCGGCAGCCGTGGCTGAGGCGCGGCCTGCCGTGGACGACTTGCCCATGGACGAGGTGCAGCCTCCGGTCGTCGTCATGGGGATGCACCGCTCCGGCACGAGTCTCGTGGTGGAGCTCCTCACCTCGCTCGGCGTCTTCACGGGGCGGAGACGGGACGTCCACGGTGAAGCGCACCTGTTCCTGGGGCTCAACCGCTGGCTCCTGAGCCAGGCGGGAGGACGCTGGGACCACCCCGGGCCCGTGCGCCACCTGCTCGCGGACGGGGAGCTCCGGAGGCTCTCGATGGCCCGGCTCCGCCGCGCGCTGGAGGGGCTGGAGGCGAGGAGCTTCGTGGGCTGGTGGGGTAGGCTCCGTGGGGGGATCCGCACGCTGGACCGCCCCTGGGGGTGGAAGGACCCCCGCAACACGTTCACGCTCCCGCTCTGGCTCGACCTCTTCCCGGAGGCGCGGGTGGTGCACGTCCGCCGCCACGGAGTGGACGTCGCGGCGAGCCTCCGCCGGCGAACGAACCGGAGCCTCCGCGAGCGGAGGGAGATCTTCGACCGGCGGGGCGTCGCGCGGATCCATCGGCACGACGGCTTCGCGGACTCGCCTCGCACCCGTAGCCTGGAGGGGGGATTCTCGCTCTGGGAGGAGTACCTCGCGGAGGCGTCCCGGCACCGGGCGCGCCTCGGAGGCCGGATCCTGGAGCTCGAGTTCGGAGATCTGGTGGGCGATCCCCGGGCGGCGCGCGACGCGCTGGCCCGCTTCCTCGGTCTGCCGGCCTCCGCGGCGGAATCGGCTCGGATCCCGGACGTCCGGGGAGAGCGGGCGCTGGCGTTCCGGAACGAGCCGGAGCTGTGCGCGTTCGCCGACCGCGTGTCGGATCGGCTCCGGAGCCGGGGGTACGAGCCGTGAGCGACGCGACCACCGTGGACATCGTGCTCCCGGTACACGACGGAGAGGAGTACCTGCCCGAGCAGCTCCGGAGCCTTCGGGAGCAGACCCACGGCGAGTGGCGTCTCTGGATCCGCGACGACGGCTCCACCGACGGGAGCTTCGCCCTGCTCGAGGAGTGGTCCGCCGCCGACCCCCGCATCCGTCTGCACCCCCGCGACGGAAATCGGCTCGGCGCCACGGCGAGCTTCGGATGGCTCCTGGAGAGGCTTCCGCCGGAGAGCCGCTACGTCCTGTGCTGCGATCAGGACGACCGGTGGCTCCCGGACAAGATCGATCGGTCCCTCGCGGCCGCCCGCCGGGCAGAGTCGGAGCCGCCGGGCGCTGCGGGACCGGTCCTGGTGCACACGGACCTGGTGGTGGCGGACCCCGACCTGCGGGTGATCCACCCCTCCCTCTGGGCGTACCAGAAGATCCGGCCCCAGCCGGCCACCCTGCGTCGCCTGATGGCCCAGGACACGGTGACCGGCTGCACGGTGCTCGTGAACCGTGCGCTCCTCGATCGTGCGCTCCCGGTTCCGGAGGGGGCGGCGCACCACGATCGCTGGCTGGCCCTCGTCGCCAGCCTGCTCGGACGGATCGTCTCGCTTGCTCGGCCGACGGTGCTCTATCGCCAGCATGGCGAAAACGTCGTCGGGGCGCGCGACCGGCGGGGCGAGTCTCCCCGCAGCCTGCTCCGGAAGGGCTTCTCCTTCTCGCGGACGCGGGAGTACCGGGAGGCGCTGGAGACCGGAGCGAGGGAGGCGGCCCTGCTGCTCGAGAGATTCGGCGACGAGATGTCGGAGGAGGAGGCGCGTCGGCTCTCGGCACACGCTCGGCTGCCATCCCTGGGGGTCTTCGGCCGGAAGCTCGGCGCGCTCCGCCTCCGGACGCTGCCGGAGCGGGGACTCCTGCGGAACCTCGCCGCGGTGCTCCGGGCATGACCGCCGAAGCCTGGACGGCCGGCGGCGCCTCACGGGCGGGCCCGCTGCGCCGCACGCAGGACGCTCTCCTCGTCCTCTGGCTGGCCCTGATCTCGGCGGACCGGATCGACCTGCTCGGCGGCGCCGGCCCCTTCGTGCTCACGCCCTTCCTCGTCCTGACCCCCCTCGTCGTCGTCTCGGAGGGCGTGCGGATCCACCTGCGCGGCTCGGGATTCCGGGTGAGCCGCGACGCCCGCCGGTACGCGGTGCTCTGCCTGGCCCTGATCATCGTGGTCGTCGTCTCGGCCTTCTTCGCCCGCGACCGGGACACGTCCGCGATGCGGACGGCGCACCTGGCGCTGCTCGTCGTCGCCACGGGGGTGATCGCTGCCTCCCTCTTCGATCATCCGCGGGTGCGCTCGATCCTGGTCCGCGGAGCGAAGGCGGCGCTTCTGATCGCGCTCCTCTTCTCGGTGGCACAGGTCTTCGCGTGGATCGCCTCGGACGACACCACCCTCCGGCTCGGATTCGCCACCGTGAGCCTCCGGGCCAGCGACTACGCCGGGTTCGTCCCGCGCCTCTCGGGCCCGGTGGCCGACCAGAACCGGGCGGGTCTCCTCTATCTCTTCTGCCTCTTCGTGCTCTTCCGGTGGGGTCGGCCGGGGGGCGCCAGGCGTGGATGGACGGCGCTCGCGGTGCTCCTCCTCCTCGCGACCCTCTCCCGCTCCGCCGCCCTCGGGGCCCTCGGGATGGCCGTGGTCGGGTGGGTGGACCGCCCCGACGTCCGGATCTCGCGTTCGACGGCGCTCGTCGCCCTCGCGGGGGTCGCGACCGTCCTGGCGTTCCTCCTCCTCGATCCGGTGGGCCGCGCGGAGGCGCTCCGCACCGTCGAGCCGCTCGCCGACCGGCTCTCCCTCGAAGAGGGCTCGGCCCGCTCCCACCTCGCCCTCCTCGGAAGGGGGCTCGAGGTCGGGAGCTCGTCGCTGGAGCACTCGGCGGTGGGAATCGGGTACGGAAACGCCTACCTCGTCCTGCAGGACTTCTTCCCCGGCAATCCGTACGGGAACTTTCACTCGCTCTACGTGACCATGTACGCGGAAGCCGGCGTGCTGGCCCTCCTCTTCACCCTCCTGCTCCTGGCCTACCCCCTGGTCCGCGGAGGCCCGTTCCGGCCGCTCGTGGCGGCGGTCGTCTTCCTGAACCTCTTCTATCAGTTCGCCGCCGATCCGCTCTTCTGGCTGATCGTGGCCCTGGCCTGGATCGGCGTGGGGCGGACGATCTCCACCGCCCAACCGCCGGCGCCAGCGGAGACGGCGGCCCGAACCCTGGAGCGACGAGCCGGATGAACCGGATGAACCGGATGAACAGAATCACACCGTTGCGCCCCGCCACCGCCCTCGCCGCTCTCGTCCTCGCGGCCGGCTGCGGAGACCTCTTCGTGAGCACGACCGACTTCGCGAGCGTAGAGGTCGAGATCACGCGCCGCTCCGGTGAGCCGGTGCCGGACACCCGCGTCGTCCTCTTCACGGGCGAGCGCCCCGAGGCGGAGGGGCGGACGGGGCTGAACGGCCGTGTCGTCTTCGAGCGGGTTCCCACGCACCTGCCGGAGCGAAGCTTCGGGGTACGCGTGCACCCCTCCCCGGGCTGGGAGTGGATCGAGAGCATCACGGACGATCCGGTGGTGAGCTTCCAGGACGGAATCCGGGTGGCCGAGGGCGAGCGGGTCACGGTCTCGTTCACCCTGATGAAGCGGGGGCACGGAGCGGTCGAGGTGGCGGTCGCCGGCCCGGAGGGCGAGCCCGTCCTGGACGCCGAGCTCTTCCTGTTCAGTCTGACGAACGAGCACGAGGACACCGGAGCGACGGGGGCCGACGGCCGCTTCCTCTTCGAGGACGTGCCCTTCGGCCGCTACAGGGTCGAAGTGCGGGCTCCTCCGGGCTACGTCGCCGACGACGGCGGGGCGGAGACGGTCGTGGGAGATGCGCTGGTCGAGGAGGACGTGGTCGAGACGCTCGAGGTGGAGCTCCTCCGCGCTCCGGACTGACCGGGCCCGATCCCCGGACCTCCTCAGGCGCTCCGCCCCTCCGGTCCGGCGCCTTCGTTCATCACGAGGAGCGGGGCGTCGGCGCCGGAGGTGCGGATCCGCTCGGCGGCCCTCGCGAGCGCGTGCCGATCGGTCCGGCCCCTGCGGGCCACCAGGACCACGGCGTCGGCCTGCCGCCCGAGGGCGAGGACGTGCGCGCCCCGCTCCACCGCCGGCCCGTCGATCACCACCCGGTCGTAGCGCTCCCCGAGCCGGGCCAGCACTCCGGTCAACGCCTCCATGCCCGGCCCGTCGAGCGGCCTCCGGAGCGGGTCGCCGGCCGGAAGGACGTCCAGGGAGCGCGCCGAGCCGGACAGCTCGACGGTCCGCACGGCCTCTTCCACGGAAGCCTGGCCGGCCAGCACTCCGGTCAGCCCCGGAGACTCGGTGGCGCCGAGCGAGCGGTGGAGAGAGCCCGCTCGGAGGTCGCCGTCGACGAGGATCGTGCGGAGCCCCTGCTGCGCGAGGGCCGCCGCGAGGTTCGAGGACACCGTCGTCTTCCCTTCGCCGTCGTCGGGGCTCGTGACCACCAGGACCCGGAGGGGCTCCGTGCCGTTCTGGAAGGAGAGGCTCGTCGCGAGCCCCCGGTACGCCTCGGCGGCCGGGCTCCACGGATCCCGGTCGACGGCGGGCTGGGCGCGGGCCCCGTCCGTCCGTCCCCCGAGCCGCGCGAATCTCCGGCCCCCGCCCTCGAGCCGGCCGGCCGGCTGGAGCTTCGGGAGCGTCGCCACCACGTGGAGGCCCGGCGCCGCCGCGAGCACGTCGTCGCGCGAGTGGATCCGGCTGTCCCACATGTCGCGGGCCAGCGCGCCGCCCGTCCCGGCGGTCAGCCCGAGGAGAAGCGCGAGGAGGAGGTGGACGGCGGGCTTCGGGAAGACCGGATCGTCCGGGTGGGGCACCTCTCCGTCGTCGACCACGCGGACGCCCACGTCGTGGATCGCCTCCTGGATCTCGGCCTGCTTGAGCTGCGTCTCGAGCAGCACGTACGTCTCGTCCAGGAGCGTCCGGTCCCGGTATCGGCGCAGGTACTCCATCTCCAGCGCGGGCATCGCCTCCAGCTCCTGGTTGAGGCGCGCCAGCTCCCCTCCGGTGGAGGCGAGCTGGCCCTCCAGGCTCTCCAGGTACGACGACGCGACGCGATGGAGCTGGTTCTCCAGCTCACCGATCCGCGCCCCGAGCTGACGGACGTCCACGTTCCCGGGCTGGCGGAGCGTGAGAAGGAGCGAGCGCTCGTTCTCCAGCTCGACCAGGTTCTCGAGCATGTCCTGGATCGCCGCGTTCGAGATCAGTGACGGGAGGGTGGCGAGCTGCCGGAAGGCGGCGGGCCCGTCCTCGCCCGCCGCCCGGCCCTCCACGAGCTCGAGCAGGTCGGCCACCGCCGCGCGCTCGACGCGGAGCCGGTCCATCGCGATCTGGAGCTCGGCGACCCGCCGGACCTGCTGGGTCGCCTCCTCCTCGGGGGCGAGGACCCGGTTGCGCTGCTGGAACTCGCGGAGAGCCTCCTCGGCCTCCGAGAGCCGCGCCAGGTGCTCGGCGATCTCGTCTCGGAGATCCTCCGCCCGCGACCGCGTCTCGCCTCGCTCCGTCGTCCGCTTGTACTCCAGGTACTCGCCCACCAGGCCGTTCACGACCGCGGCCGCCAGGTGACGGTCGGGGTGGTCGTAGGAGACCTCGACGAGCCGGGAGCCTCCCTCCTGACGCTGGATGCGCACGTCGTCCTGCAGGTCGTCCACCGCCTCGTAGCGGGGCACGACCTCGAGGTCGATCCGGTCCGCCGGATCGTCGGCGGACGCCCCGGTCAGCTCGAGGACGAGGGAGCCGACACGGAACGGCTCTCCGGGGCGCACCGTCTCCGGGACGGAGAGGGGCGGATCGAAGTCGTCGATCTCCACGTCGTACGAGCCGTCGTCCCGCCGTCGGAGCGTGATCTCGCCCTCCAGCTCCGCCGGCCCGGGCGAGAGGACCCGGAGCAGGCGCGACCGCTCGCCCCTCGGACGGGTGAGCCGCACCCGGAGGCCCAGCGAATCGACGACCGCCGAGTGGATCCGGCGGCTCCGGAGCACCCCGACCTCGGTGTTGAGGTCGTCCTCGGTCAGCGAGCCGAGATCGAGTCCCGGGACCGAGCCGACCTGGGTCAGGAGGTCGAGCCCGGACTCCTGCTCGAGGACGCGGACCACGGCCGTGCTGCGATAGCGGGGGGTGGAGAGGAAGGTCCACGCCGCGGTCGCGAGCACCACCCCGGCGGTGACCCCGAGGATCAGCCGGCGGTGACGCCCGAGGCGGCTCGTGAGCTCCCGTAGCGTGATCCCGTCTTCCTCGGACCTCACCATCCCGCCGCCCGCGACACGGTGACCGAGACCCGCTCGTTCGCGATGTCGATGCCGTCCCTCGCCTGCGTCCCGCCACCGCTCCCGCGGCCCGACTGGAAGAGGTAGTTGATCCGGATGCCCGTCGTGAGCTCCACCTCGGCGCGGAAGCCGCTCACGTCGGCGTGTCCCCTGAGTCCCCAGAACATCGACACGTCCTCGTCTCTCGGGGGGGGTACGACGTCGGTCAGCCGGACGTTGTTGTCCGCCCGTATCCTGCCCCAGAAGCCTCCGATGCTCCACCCGGGGCGGAGATGGTCCACGGCCAGCCACTGGCTGGAGGCGGCCGGGCCGATCGCGGCCCCGAGCACCTGCCCCCGGTGCGTGTAGCCGTGCGGCACCACCCGACTCGTGTACGAGCTGAACGGAGGGCGGACCCGGAAGGTGGACGCCGGCTCCACGTTCGTGACCTCCGCCTGGACGCGGACGAGCGGAGCGCCCCCCGCGAGGGCCGCCGAGTCGGGAAGGACCGGAGCGCCGATCGGCCGCGCCCACTGAAGGCCCAGCGTCCACCCCTGCGAGTGGTCGGGATGCTCGAGGAAGTCACGGAGCGAGGCGGGCTGCTCGAAGCGGGCCCACTCGCCCCACGTCTCGAAGCCGGCCGTCGGCGCGACCCACCTTCCGAAGAGCGAGAAGATCTGATCCGGCCCGGAGCTCGGCTCCACACTCGAATCCGACTGGGGCCGTCCGACGCTCCGGAAGGCGTCGGCCGCCGCTCCGAAGCCGATCTCGTCGTCTTCGAGGGGCGCGAAGACCGAGCGCGCGAAGCCGAGCGTGAGGTCCCGCGCGAACGCCGGGCTCAGCGTCACGGCGACCGCGTTCAGAGACCGGTGGTCGTTCGACGGATCGTCGTCGAAGAAGTCCGACTCGCTGAGGCGGCCCAGGATCCACTTCGCCTCGACCGTGCCCAGCGGCGTCGCGACCGGGGCCCGGGTGGCGAGCGAGAGATGCGGAAATCCGGGGGCGTTGTCACTCAGCACGATGGCGTTCCGCACGCCGGGACCCCACCAGAGGTTCTCCGTGGCGAAGCCGACCACCGCCGGCCCCAGGTCGAGGGTGATGCTCGACTGCCCCGGGTCCAGCCGGGTGCGAGACTCGTCGCCGAAGCGCAGCGGCTGGTCGATGGACTCGGGAAGCGGGTGGAAGGGGTGTGCGAAGGAGCTCCGCGAGCGGGCGTCACGGAAGACGACGGTCTGGAAGGAGCGGTTCTGCTCGTGGACCACCTCCGGTGCGAGCACCACGCGGAGCCGACCCGTCCGGAAGGCGAGGCCTCCGCTCAGACGGACGTTCAGCCCGCGGCCCGCCCAGAGGGCGCCGTCGTTCATCGAGAAGGGAAGGTCCGAGTTCCAGACGGTCTCGAGCGAGGGAGCGAGGAGACGGAAATCGGACCTGCCGTCCGAAGCGGCGTCGAGATCCGCGGTCGACCTCAGCAGGAAGCCCCCGGTGGAAGCGCCGTCCAGGGTCTGGGCCAGCCGGTGGCGGTCCTCGTCCAGGCTCCCGATCCGCCAGAGCGTGGACGGCTCCCACTCGAGGATCGGCGGGAGCCCCTGCGCCGCCGCGGCCGGAGTGAGGCACGCGGCCGCGATCAGTGAAAGCGCCACCATGGGCGAGCGAAGGGGCATGCGGTGGAGCGGCATCCGGGGCATTCGGGGGCTCGACGGAATCCGTCCGGAATGATAACCTCCTGCCTCCACCGGAAAAACCCGCATCCGAGGTCCCCGTTCGCACGATGTCGCCTCTTCGAGCCGCGATGCTCCTCGGCCTTCTCCTCCCGTGGTCGGCGGGGGCGCAGGAGGGGGGTCCCCGGTACCACCCCGGAGAGGTCTTCGTCGGGAGCGAGGCGGAGCGCTACCTGCGGGTGCTCCAGGTGGCGGGGGAGGCGGAGCTCTACCCCTGGACCGTGCGGGGCTTCACCGCCGGTGAGGCGGAGGATCTCTTCCCGCCGGAGCCGGGGCACCCGTGGGCCGCACGCTTCCGCTCCTCGTCCGCAGAGCCTCCCTCGTCCCTGCGCGTGGTGCCGATCTCGCCCTGGACGGAGGGCGCGTACAACTCCGCCTTCCCCTCCGGGGCCAACGACGGCCCCGTCTGGGCGGGACGGGGGTTCACGGGAGCGGCCGGAGGCGGGTTCGCCGCCCGCTGGGGGCCGGTGGAGCTGACGGTCGCCCCCACCGTGTTCTGGGCCGAGAACCGGACCTTCGAGCTCGCGCCCACCGGCCGCTCCGACGCGGGGGCCTTCCGGGACCCCCGCGAGCCGCGCAGCATCGATCTGCCGCAGCGATTCGGCGACTCGAGCCTGAGCCGGATCGATCCGGGCGAGTCGTCCCTCCACCTCTACCTCCCCGGCGCCGTGCTCGGCGTCTCGAGCCGGGCCCAGTGGTACGGGCCCGGCCTCCGACACTCGGTCATGCTCGGGAACAACGCCGGCGGCTTCCCGCACGCCTTCGTCGGCACCCGCCGGCCCCTCGACCTCTGGCTGGTGAAGCTCCACGGCCGCTTCATGGCGGGGCGGCTCGAGCAGTCCGACTTCTCGCCGGTCACCACCGGCGAGAGTCGCCGCCTGTCCACCGCCGCCACGGCGGCAGTGACCCCGCGCGGGGTGGACGGCCTCGAGCTCGGGGTGACGAGCTTCGCCCACGCCCCCTGGCCCCGGGACGGGATCGGGATCGACGACCTCCTCCAGCCGCTCTCGCTCGAGTTCGGGGGGGGTCGGAGGAACCCCGACGTCGAGGGGGAGATCGATCACCTCGTGTCCGCCTTCCTCCGGTGGACCGTTCCCGGGGCCGGCCTCGAGGTGTACGGCGAGCTGGTGCGGGAGGACTGGGCGCCGAACGCCCGCTTCCTCGCCATGATACCGGAGGACCTCGGAGGATACCTGATCGGCCTTCAAAAGGTGTGGCAGCACGGGACGGGGGCGCTCACCGCCTTCCGCGGCGAGCTCGTGAACACCCGGTGGCACCACTCGCAGCGGGGCCACCGTGCCCGGGGCGACCGGAGCCCTAGGCCGAGGCCGCTCTACATCCACAGCGGGGTGCGTCAGGGCCACACCCACCGGGGACAGCTCCTGGTGTCGCCCGCGGCGTACGGGGGCTCGGGGGTGCTCCTCGGTCTCGACCGGTACGACGCCGGCGGCCGGTGGAGCGTGGAGCTGGAGCGGGTCTTCCTGGGCGACTGGCACCTGGTGAGCGGACAGGGGCCGGACAACGTCGTCTACTCCCTCGCGGTGGAGGCGGTGCGCTTCCTGGACGACTTCGAGCTCTCCGCCCGGATCCGGCCGTCCTGGGAGCTGAACCGGCACCTCGTCGAGGACCGGGACCGCTTCAACCTCAACCTCTCGCTCGGAGTCCGGTACCGCTGATCAGTCGATCAGCGCAGGATCGCGACGACGATGCTCGCCAGCGAGATCGTCGCGCTCACCAGGAAGGTGCTGTTCCGCTCCCACCAGCTCCGCTTCTCGATGAAGATCTGGTCACCCGATCGGATTCCCGCCCGGACCAGGGCGCTCTCCGCGGGAAGCCTCTCCAGGATCAGGGCGCCCTCCCGCACCACCCGGACCCGGTCGAGATCGCCCCGCTCGCTCGCCCCCCCGGCCAGGGCCACGGCCCCCGCCACGCTGATGGTGGGATCCACCTCGTAGATGCCCGGCACGTTCACCTCGCCCAGCACGTAGACGCGCCGCAGGGGCGTGAGCGAGATCGAAGGATTCCGGAGCTCCGCCCTGTACGCCTCCATCAGGCGGTCGTGGACCTCCCTCCACGGGGCGCCCTCCACCTCCTGCCGCCCGAGGAGCGGCAGGGTCACGATCCCCTCCCGATCCACCGTGAACTCGCCGCTGAGATCCTCCTCGCGCCAGATCTCCACCCGCAGCAGGTCGCCGGCCCTGAGGACGACCTCGTCCTCGAGGGGTCCGCCCTCCTGGGCCCCCAGTGGCGGGGCCTGGAGCAGGGCGAGGAGCAGCAGGTGCGCTCCGACCCGCCGAAGGGTTCTCATGACGCTCCTCTCACCTCGTCCATGCGTGCGTGCCGTCCTCCCTCTCCGTACATCTCCTCGTAGTACCTCCGGTAGGCTCCGCTTCGTACCCGCTCGCACCATGCGCGGTTCTCGCGGTACCACGCGACCGTCCGCGCCAGCCCCTCCTCGAACGAGACTCCGGGGCTCCAGCCGAGCTCCGACTCCGCCCGCGCGGGGTCGACGGCGTAGCGGCGGTCGTGGCCCGGGCGGTCCCCGACGAAGGCGATCGCCTCCTCGTCCAGCCCCAGCGATTCCAGGATCGCGCGCACCACCTGGAGATTCGTGCGCTCCGCGCGACCTCCGAAGTTGTACGTCCGCCCGGCCGCACCGCGCTCGAGGGCGGCGAGCAGGCCGCTGCAGTGGTCCTCGACCCAGATCCAGTCGCGGACGTTCAGCCCGTCGCCGTACACCGGAAGCTCCCGCCCCTCGAGAGCGTTCGTGATCATGAGGGGGATCAGCTTCTCGGGAAACTGGTACGGCCCGTAATTGTTGCTGCAGCGGGTGACGACGGCGTCGAGGCCGTGCGTGTGGTGGTACGCGGCCACGAGGTGGTCGGAGGCCGCCTTCGACGCCGAATACGGAGATCGAGGCCGGAGCGGCGACTCCTCCGTGAAGTACTCCACCTCGCCCGGCTTCGCCTCCGGACGGCCGCCGACCGGCTCCTCGGCCGAATCCTCGGCCGGGTCCCTCCACGGCAGTGAGCCGTACACCTCGTCCGTGGACACGTGCACGAAGCGGCCGACCCCCTCGTCGAGCGCCGCCCTCAGGAGCATGCGGGTGCCCTCCACGTTGGTCCGGACGAAGACGGCATCTCCCTCGATCGAGCGATCCACGTGGCTCTCGGCGGCCAGGTGGAGGACGGCGTCGCACCCTCGGATCGCGTTCGCCACCGCCTCCGGGTCCGCCACGTCACCCCGCACGAACCGGTAGCGGGCGTCCTCCTCGACCTCGCGGAGGTTCTCGGGATTTCCGGCGTAGGAGAGGGCGTCGAGGTTCACGACCTCCGCCTCCGGCCTCTCTCGCAGGAGGTGGCGGACGAGGTTGGAGCCGATGAAGCCGCACCCGCCGGTGACCAGGAGACGCACGGTCAGCCCTCCCCCCCGATCCGGACCCATCCGGGCCGGAGCACGGGGTTCTCGTCCTCTTCCGCCACCAGCCGTCCGGCCCGATGGAGCGACGCCACCGTCCCGGCGTCCGTCCACCAGCCCTCGAGGATCCGGTAGCGCATCTCTTCCCGCTCGATGTAGCGGTTGTTCACGTCCGTGATCTCGAGCTCGCCCCGGGCGGAGGGCTCCAGCGTCCGGACGATCTCGAATACTCCGGCGTCGTACATGTAGCAGCCCGTCACGGCCAGGTTGGTGGTCGGCTCGTCCGGCTTCTCCTCGATCCGGACCACCCGCCCGTCCTCCACCTCGGCCACGCCGAAGCGCTCCGGGTCGGGCACCTCGGTCAGGAGGATCTGCGCCCCACCGTCCTGCTCCCGGAACGCCTCGACCGCCGGAGCCAGGGATTCCTGGAAGATGTTGTCGCCGAGGATCACCACCACGTCGTCGCCCGCCACGAAGTGCTCGGCCAATCCGAGCGCCTCCGCGATGCCCCCCTCGCCCTCCTGATAGCTGTAATCCAGGTGCTTCAGGCCGAAGGCGCGTCCGTTGGCGAGGAGGCGGAGGAAGTCGCCCGCGTAGTCCCCCCCGGTCACCACCAGGATCTCGTCCACGCCCGCCCCCACGAGCTGCTGGAGCGGGTAGTAGATCATGGGACGGTCGTAGACGGGGAGGAGGTGCTTGTTCGTGACCCGGGTCATGGGAAGGAGCCTCGTGCCGAGCCCGCCCGCGAGAATCACGCCCTTCATGTCCGGCTCCGCTCCTGCCTCGAATTCCCCGATTCGATCGCTCCGATCCTCTCCAGGTGGCGGCGGAGCGACTCCCGCCACGGCGGAAGCTCCCGCCCGAGTACCCGCTCCGTGTCCCGGAGGTCGAGGACCGAGTAGCGGGGCCGGCGGGCGGGCCGCTCGGTGTCACGAGTCGCGATCGGCTCCACCTCCGTGGCGATTCCGGCCGCACGCACGATCTCCGAGGCGAACTCGTGCCAGCTCGCCTCGCCCGAGTCGGCCAGGTGGAGAACGCCCGTCACGTCGGCCTCCGCCAGATCGAGGAGTGCGGCGGCCGCGCTCTCGGACCAGGTCGGCCGGCCGCGCTGGTCCGAGACCACGCGGAGCGGGTTCTCCTCCCGCGCCCCGCGGAGCACGGTGTCGACGAAGTCGGGTCCGTCCGGCCCGTAGAGCCAGGACGTGCGCACGACGAGCGCGCCCTTCCCTTTCAGCGCCTCCCGCTCGCCCGCGAGCTTGCTCGCGCCGTAGACGTTCAGGGGGGAGGGCCGATCGCCGGGAAGATAGGGCCGGTCGGCCTCGCCGTCGAACACGTAGTCGGTGCTGACCGCCACGAGGCGCGCACCGGTGGCGGCGGCGGCCTCGCAGACGTTGCGCGTACCGTCCCGGTTCACGCGGAAGACGGACTCGTGGTCGCTCTCGGCCCGGTCCACCGCGGTGTAGCCGGCCGTGTGCAGGACGACGTCCGCCCCGGCCGCCACCACTCCCTCGCCGGTCGCCGCGGGGTCGGTCACGTCCATCTCCTCCCTCGTGGGGGCGGCAACCGTCCACCCCCGGGCGCGGGCCGCCCGCACGGCGGAGGCGCCGAGCTTCCCGGTACCCCCCGTGACGAGCAGCTTCACGCGATCCCCGCGGCGGATGCGCTCACGCGGCCCCCGCGTCCGGAGCCCCGGAGCGGCCGTCCGACTCCGACATCCACCCCTCCCGGAACGCCTCCAGCAGCTCCGGCGTGCCCGCCAGGAAGTTCGGCAGCAGGGAATCGGCCTGGTTGAAAGCGGGCTCGGTCCCGTCGGCGTGGATCACACGGAGCCCCGCGGCCCGGACGAGCGCCGCACCCCCGGCCACGTCCCACTCGTGCTTCGGCACCAGCGTCCAGGTGGCGTCCGCGCTCCCGGCCGCGACCAGGGCCAGCTTGTACGCCACCGAGCCGCAGGGATGCACCCGGAAGGGCGCCTCGTCGTAGCGCTCCCACTCGCCGCGCCCGACTTCGCTCCGGCTGGCCAGCACCTCGGCCCCCTCCAGCTCCGTGCGGCCCGTGGGCCCGGCGGGCTCGCCGTTCAGCTCGACTCCGGTCTCGACGGAGCCCACCACCCGCTCGCCCGTGGCCGGGTTCAGGATGCCGCCGGCCACCGGAATCCCCGCCTCCACCAGCGCCACCGAGATGCACCATTCGGGAATGCCGTCC
This sequence comes from uncultured Gemmatimonadaceae bacterium, assembly GCA_964409525.1. Classification (GTDB taxonomy): domain Bacteria; phylum Gemmatimonadota; class Gemmatimonadetes; order Longimicrobiales; family Gaopeijiaceae; genus CAYPDV01. The sequence goes on along the minus strand of CAYPDV010000018.1, from coordinate 12,365 downwards.
ACGAACTCACGCGTGCCGTCCAGCGGATCCACGATCCAGATCCGCCGGCGCTCCAGTCGGCTCCGATCGTCGACCGTCTCCTCGCTGAGCCATCCCTCGCCGGCCTCCGGAAGAGTCTCCCGGAGCACCCGGTCGATGGCGTGGTCCGCCGCGGTCACCGGATCGCCCCGGTCGCTCTTCTCGACGTGCGCCACCTCCCCGGGGGTGAAGGGGCGAACCGCGCCGGCGGCCCGGTCGAGGGCGCGACGGATGCGGTCGAGGTCGTCGTGTCGTGTCATGGAGTCGCCCGACTCATGGGGCCGATGTGGGTACGTTCAGAAGGACCAGAACAGGGGCACGATCCCGACGATCCCTACGATCACCAGGAGCGTCAGGGGAAAGCCCAGGCGGGCGTAGTCGCCGAAGCGGTATCCCCCCGGTCCGTACACCATCGTGTTCGTCTGGTAGCCGATCGGCGTGAGGAAGGAGGCGGAGGCGGCGAGAGCCAGCGCGATGGCGAAGGGGCGGGAATCGAGCCCCGCGCCGAGCGCGACGTCCACGGCCACCGGAAAGACGAGCACGGCGGCCGCGTTGTTCGTCACCGCCTCGGTCAGCACCAGCGTCACCAGGACCACGCCCAGGAGCAGACCCCGTGGGCCGAGCGGCGCGAAGGAGGCCGTGATGCCACCGGCCACGACGTCGGCCAGTCCCGAGACCCGCACGGCCGCCCCCACCCCGAAGGCGGCGGCGATCAGGAGAAGCACGTCGAGGTCCAGCGCCCGTCTCGCCTCGGTGGGGCTCAGGACGCCGGAGGCGAGGACGACGAAGGCGCCCGCCAGCGCCGCGTGCACGATCGGGAGCAGCCCGCTCGTCGCGGCGGCCACGACCCCGACCAGCACCAGCCCGACCAGGAGCGCCTGCCGGGTGGTCGCCGGAGCCAGGCCGCCGATCCTCGAGATCAACAGGAAGTGGTTCCGGTGGTCCCAGCGGTCCTTGAACCCCTCGCCCGCCAGCAGTAGGAGCGTGTCTCCCGCACGGAGCCGCACCGTGCCGAGCTTCGCCCGCACCCGCTCTCCCGCCCGGTGGATGGCGAGCACCGCGGCGCCGTACGTCGAGCGGAAATCCGCCTCCCGGAGCGTCTTCCCGGTGAGCGGCGATGCGGCGCCGACCACGGCCTCGAAGTAGGTGTGTCCGGCGTCGTGGAAGGGAAGGACGTGGGAGCGTTCCGCGGAGACGAGGCCGGGATTCCGCTGCAGGTCCAGGATCTGGTCGGCGCGCCCGGCGAATACGAGGCGGTCGCCCCCTCGGAGCAGGGTGGAGGGAGCGACCGGGGCGATCGCCTCGCCCTCCCGCACCACCTCGACCAGGAACACGCCCTGGAGACGGCGGAGGCCCCCCTGGTCCACAGACGCTCCGTCGAGCGGGCCGCCGTCCCGCACGACCATCTGGACCGTGAACTCGCGCACCTCCTCCTCGAACCCCCGCCGGGCGCCCCGCCGCTCCGGGAGCAGGCGGGGCGCGAGCACGATCAGGAGCAGGATGCCGAGCACAGCGACCGGGAGGCCGGCCCGGGAGATCTCGAACATCCCGATCGCAGCCCGGCCGCTCTCCTCGAGCAGCCCGGAGACGACGATCGTGGTCGAGGTGCCGATCACCGTCACCATCCCGCCGAGGATCGCCGCGAAGGAGAGCGGCATCAGGTAGCGCGACGGGCTCCTGCCGTGCCGGTTGGCCCACGCCGCCACCTGGGGCGCGACCATGGCCACCACCGGCGTGTTGTTGAGGAACGACGAGAAGGCCGCCGCCGGAAAGAGGAGCCCGGCCAGGCTACGTCGGGAGGCGTCGCCCCCGCCGAGCACCCGGTGCACCGCCGGCTGCAGGCCACCCGTCTTCTCCACCGCCCGGGCCACGACGTAGAGCGCGCCCACGGTGAAGGGCGCCGGGTTGGAGAAGCCGGAGAAGGCCTCGGCCGGCCCCACGACGCCGAGCACCAGGAGGACCACCACCGCCCCGAACATCACGATCGAAGGGGGGTGGCGCTCCCTGGCCAGGAGGACCAGGGTGCCGGCCACCACGCCGAGGACCAGCCACGCCTGTGGAGTCACGGCACGCCCGGGAAGGGGACCTCAGTCCCGATCCACCCCGATGTAGCCTTCCTTCTCCAGGTGGAGGAGGATCTGCTGCGCGGCCTCCTCGGGGGTGAGGTCGGTGGTGTCGATCCGCACGTCCGCATCGACCGGCTCCTCGTACGGATCGCTGATTCCGGTGAACTCCTCGATGATCCCGGCTCGGGCCTTCGCGTAGAGCCCCTTCCGGTCCCGCTGCTCGCACACCTCCAGCGGTGTGCAGACGTGGACCAGGACGTAGCCTCCGTTCGGGGAGATGACCTCCCGGTTCTCCCTCCGGACCGCCTCGTAGGGTGCGATCGGGGCGCAGATCGCCACCCCGCCGGCCTTCGTGATCTCGGAGGCGACGAAGCCGATCCTGGACACGTTGAGGTCCCGGTGCTCCTTCGAGAAGCCGAGCTCGGAGGAGAGGTTCTTCCGCACGATGTCACCGTCGAGGAGCGTGACCGAGCGGCCGCCCAGCTCGAGCAGCTTCACCTGGAGCACGTTCGCCACGGTCGACTTTCCCGAGCCGGAGAGGCCGGTGAAGAAGACGGTGAAGCCCTGCGTGCTCCGCGGCGGATGGCTGCGCCGGAGCTCGGTGGCGACCTCCGGGAAGGTGAACCACTCCGGCAGCTCGCGGCCGTCCGAGAGCCGGGCCCGGAGCTCGGTCCCGGAGATCGACTTCGACTCCAGGCCGGCGGGCACCTCGTCGATCGGCATGTACTCCGCCCGGTCCTCGACGTAGACCATCCAGCGGAAGGGCACCATCTCCACGCCGAGGTCGTCCTCCACGTCCTTCATCAGCTCCTGCGCGTCGTAGGGGCCGTAGAAGGGCTCGCCCGAGGAGTCCTTTCCGGGTCCCGCGTGATCGCGACCCACGATGAAGTGGCTGCAGCCATGGTTCTTCCGGATGATCGCGTGCCAGACCGCCTCCCGGGGCCCGCCCATGCGCATGGCCAGGTTCAGGAGCGACAGCCGCGCCGTGTTCTGCGGGTAGCGGGGCAGGAGCGCCTGGTAGCAGCGGACCCGGGTGAAGTGATCCACGTCGCCCGGCTTCGTCATGCCCACCACCGGGTGGATCAGGAGGTTGGCCTCCACCTCGCGCGCGGCGCGGAAAGTGAGCTCCTGGTGGGCGCGGTGCATCGGGTTCCGGGTCTGGAACGCGACCGCCGTCCGCCAGCCCAGCTTCCGGAACTCCTCGCGGACCTCCCGCGGCGTCATGCGGAGGTCCTTGAAGTCGTAGTGCACCGGAAGCGAGAGCCCTTCGAGCCGGCCGCCCACGTAGACCGGATGCGTCCGGTTCAGGAGGTGGTCGACGCCCGGATGCGCGGCGTCGGTGGTCCCGAAGACCTCCTCCGCCTCCCGCTCCCGGTCCGGCGTCCAGACGTCCTCGACGTGGAGCGCGGCCAGCATGACGCCTTCCGGATCGCGGAGCGCGAGCGTGTCGCCCTCCGAGAGCGCCTCGGCGATCGGCTCCGGCACGTCGAGCGTGATCGGCATCGGCCAGAGCGTGCCGTCCGGCAGCCGCATGCCGTCCCGGACGGACTCGTACGCCTCCCGGCCGAGGAAGCCGGCGAGGGGCGAGAACCCCCCGTTCAGGAGCAGCTCGAGGTCGCAGAGCTGACGGTCCGTGAGGTTCCAGGACGTCCAGTCTCGGGAGGCGGACCTGAGCTCGGCGCTGCGCTCCTCGTCGGCCATGAGGTCGACCAGGGCGCCGCCGTGCGGCTCGATGAGGGCGTCGGGGCTGGTTGTGCGGGTTGCCATAGATCTATGTGAAAGAGGGTTGGTCTGTGGATTCTGCTCGGCGGGCGGGGCGGGACGGATCTTCCACCCCGGTCCCGGTCGGAGGCTCCGGATCCTCCTCGACCTTCACGATCCACCGCTCGGGCGGTCCCCCCGATCGCGCCTCCGGCACGTCCGCGGTGGCGTTCCGCGCATCGACCACGATCCGTGCGCGATCCACGATCCGCTCGTAGTCGAACCCGGTGTGGTCGGTGAGGATCACGACCGCGTCGGCCGCCTCCAGCGCCTCGTCCGTGAGCGGGACGGACTCCCAGCGGTGACCTTCCTGGGTCACGTTCGAGATGTAGGGATCGTGGTAGACGACTTCCGCGCCCTCGGCCTCGAGCAGCGCAATCACGTCCAGTGCCGGTGACTCGCGGAAGTCGTCGACGTCGCGCTTGTACGCCACACCCAGCGCCAGGACCCGGGATCCGTTCACCGCCTTCCGCACCCGGTTCAGCGCCTCCCGAACCTTGCCGGCGACGAAGCGCGGCATCTCGGCGTTGATCTCCGAGGCGAGCTCGATGAAGCGCGTGCGGTAGTTCAGCGTCCGCATCTTCCAGGAGAGGTACTCCGGGTCGACCGGAATGCAGTGGCCGCCGAGACCGGGGCCGGGGGTGAACTTCATGAAGCCGAACGGCTTCGTCGCAGCGGCGTCGATCACCTCCCAGACGTCCACCCCGAGCCGGTCGGCGATCAGCGCCGTCTCGTTGGCCAGGCCGATGTTGATGGCCCGGAAGGTGTTCTCCAGGATCTTGGTGAGCTCGGCCGCCTCGGTCGAGGAGACCGGCACCATGGTGTCGATGAACCGCTCGTAGAAGGCGGCGCCCACCTGGGTGCAGGCGGGCGTGATCCCGCCGATCACCTTAGGGGTGTTCTTCGTCTTCCAGACCGCGTTGCCGGGATCGACCCGCTCGGGCGAGAAGCAGACCCAGATGTCCCGTCCGACCTCGAGATCTCCGTCGAGAATCGGGAGCAGGACCTCCCGCGTCGTGCCGGGATAGGTCGTGGACTCCAGGACGACGAGCTGGTCCGGACGGAGCGCGGCGGCCACCGACTCGGCCGCCGCCAGGATGAAGGAGACGTCCGGGTCCTTCGTCTTGGACAGCGGCGTCGGCACCGTGATCGAGATCACGTCGCACTCCGTCAGCCGCCTCATGTCGGTCGTCGCCTCGAGCTTCCCGGCCTCGCGGAGCCTCCGCACGGCGTCGTCGGTCACGTCGCCGACGTGCGACCGGCCCGCGTTCACGACCTCCACCACGTCCTCGTTCACGTCGAAGCCGAGGACCTGCAGGCTGGACGACGCCGACTCCACCGCCAGGGGCAGGCCCACGTAGCCGAGACCGACGACCCCGAAGGTGAGGTCGGCGTCGCGGAAATGCTCTACGGGGTTTTCCATCGACCGATCGGATCTGTGGGAAGTTCGGTGCGCGAGGCCGGAAACATGTGGCGGGCCGGGGTCGCGGACAACGGGTGCGCGGGCGTACGGACCGCGAAGCGCACCCGACCCGGTGTACAGCGGACCCGCGAACGGGCGCGAGGCGCTCTGCACCTCACGTGCCGTCTCCGGAGGCCTGCCCTCCCACCCGCTCCAGGGCCCGCACGAGCCCGGGCATCGTGTACTCGGTCGCCACCGCGTCCACCTCGATGCCGACCTCGGCGGCCGTCCCGGCCGTGATCGGGCCGATGGCCGCCGCCCGGGCTCCCCCCAGATCGGCGCCCATCAGGCGGTGCCAGCCCCGCACCGTGGAGGAGGCCGTGAAGGTGATCCACTGCACCTCGCCCGCGTCCAGGCGGCGGCGGAGCGCCTCCGCGTCGGGGTCCGTGCCGGCCGTACGGTACGCCTCGACGACGTCGACCCGGGCGCCGCGCTCGCGGAGGCCTCCCGGGAGCACCTCCCGGGCATGGGCGGCCCTGGGCAGCAGGATCCGCCGCCCCTCCAGGTCGTCCGCCGCGGCGAGCGCCTCCAGGGCGGCTTCCGCCACGTACCGCTCCGGCACCACGTCCACCTCCAGTCCGATCTCCTCGGCGGCCTCGGCCGTGGCCGGGCCGATGGCGCACACCCTGGGGCCGGAGGGTGCGGACGGGAGAGGACCGAGGCCCACCTCATCACGTGCTCCCGCGAAGGCGGCGACGCCGTTCACCGACGTGAAGACGAGCCAGTCGTACTCGTGGGCATCTTCGGCCGCGCGGCGGAGGGGGGCCGGATCCGCCGGGGGGCCGATCCGGATGGTCGGGAAGAGGACGGCCGTCCCTCCCCGCTCCTCGAGGAGCCGGACCAGGTCCGCCGCCTGATGGCGAGGGCGGGTGACCACGACCCGCATGCCGGAGAGGGTACCGCTCACTCCTCGCCGGCGACGCTCGCCGGCGGGGCCTTCCGGATCTTTCCGGCGGAGATGCACGAGGTGCACACCTTCACCCGCTTCCGGGTGCCGTCCGTGTCGAGGATCCGCACGCGCTGGAGGTTGGGCAGCCAGCGCCGCTTGGTCCGGTTGTTCGCGTGGCTGACGTTGTTCCCCGTCGCGGGGCCCTTGCCGCACACGTAGCAGATGCGTGCCATGGTATTCTCTGTGTCCGCTCGTCAGTCGTCGTCGTCCGGACGCAGGTCCAGGCGCTCGGCTTCCAGGTAGTTCGACCGGAACGAGGCGCTGAAGCGCTGGTTCTCGTTCTCGATCACGCCCGACTCCTCCCACGCGTCCAGGACGCTGTCGGACATCGGGAGTAAGGTCCCGGTCACGGAGCCCTCCTGGCCGGCGTACCGGTCGTCGGAGTCCGCCGCCATCTCCTCGTCCAGCACGAGGAGGATCGAGTTGTCCTCGGGCGCGAGCCAGAGCAGGCGGTCGTTCACCGCCCCCACCACCTCGGCGTCGCGGAGCAGGATCCTCTGTCCGACGTACTGATCGCGGGCGTTCTCGAAGTCTCGCAGGCGGACCTCCTCCGCGGGGGGGCCGTCGCCGTTGCCGTTCTCGGCCCCGTTCCCGTTCTCGGCCACCTGCACCTCTTCGGCCGGGGCCGTCGTGGAGAGCCACCAGAGCATCCCGCCCATCACGACGAAGGCGAGGATCATCAGGGCGGGGGTCGTCCGTCTGTCGTTCATCGGTCTCCGCTCGTTTCCGGTCTCAGGCGCCCTGCTCGGACCGCTCGACCAGCTCGATCAGGGCCATCTCGGCGGCGTCGCCCCGGCGTGTCCCGAGCTTCAGGATCCGGGTGTAGCCCCCGGGTCGCGCCTGGAAACGGGGTCCGATGTCGTCGAAGAGCTTCCCGAGGACGTCCCGGTCCTGGATCTTCCGCCGCGCCATCCGACGGTGGTGGACCGAGTCGTCCTTCGCAAGCGTGATCAGCCGCTCGGCGTAGGGCCGGAGCTCCTTCGCCTTGGCCGTCGTCGTCTCCAGCCGCTCGTGGCGGAAGAGGGACGTGGCCATGTTGCGGAGCGTGGCCTCCTTGTGGCTCGCCGTCCGGGAGAGCTGCCTGCCCTTCTTACGATGCCGCATCGGTCGTCTCCCCGGACTCCTCTTCCTCCGACTCCTCCATGAGGTAGAGGGTGCCTTCGTCGCTCTGCTCGAGCTTCATGCCGAAGCGCAGCCCCTGCTCGTCGAGGAAATCGGAGATCTCCTTGAGCGACTTCTTGCCGAAGTTCTCGATCTCCAGCATCTCGTCCTCGGAGCGCTGCACGAGGTCGGCGAGCGTCTGGATGTTCTCCTTCTGGAGCGAGTTGCGTGAGCGCACGCTCAGCTCCGCCAGCTCCTCGATCGGCGTGGCGAACAGTTCCTGGAGCCGCTCCGGCACGGCCACCGCTCCGGCGGGCGCCGGCTCGGGCACGCCGCCCTCACCGAAGTAGAGCATGTACTCCATGTGCTTCCGCACCATCTCGGCGGCGTAGCGCACCGCGTCGACCGGCTCCACCGAGCCGTCGGTCTGGACGGTCAGGGTCAGGCGATCGAAGTCGGTGCGCTGCCCCACGCGCGTCTCCTCGACGGTGAAGTTGGCGCGACGGACCGGGTTGTAGACCGCGTCGATGCGGACCAGGTCGACCGGAGCGTCCTTGGGAAGCTGGTGCTGGTCGGACAGGACGAAGCCGCGACCCTTGTTCACCCGGAGCTCGATCGTGAGATCGCGGTCCTCCTGGAGCGTCATGATGTGGTGGTCCGGCTCCAGGATCGTCACGCCGCCGGTCTCCGAGGCCTGGCCGGCCGTGATCGGCCCCGCCTTCGAGACGCGGATCTCCAGGGTGGCCTCGTCGACGTCGTCGTCGAGGAGGACGACCATCGCCTTCAGGTTCTGGATCACCTGGTGGACGTCCTCGCTCACGCCCTGGATCGTCTGGTGCTCGTGCACCACTCCCTCGACCCGGAAGGCCCACACGGCGGAGCCGCGGAGCGCGGAGAGGAGGACCCGGCGGATGGGGTTGCCGAGGGTGTGTCCGAAGCCGCGCTCCAGCGGCTCGAGGATGAGCGTGGCGGAGCGGCCGTCCTCGGACGTCTCGGCGACTTCAATGCGCTCGGGTAGAACGAGTCCGGCGAGATCGATGTTCACTGGGTTCTCCATTCCTTTACTTCGAGTAGAGCTCGACGATGAGCTGCTCCTGCACAGCCATCGGAATGTCCTGTCGGGTGGGCCGGCGGATCATGCGTCCGACCCGGGCCTTCTCGTCCAGCGCCAGCCACTCGACCAGGTCGGGGCGGGTGCGGGACTCCAGGCTCTCCTGCACGGAAGGCAGCCCCTTCGAGTCGGCCTTCAGCGCCACCTCGTCTCCGGGCTTCACGACGTAGCTCGGGATGTCGACCACCCGGCCGTTCACCTCGACGTGCCGGTGGCGCACGAGCTGCCGCGCCTGGTTGCGGGTCGACGCGAAGCCGAGCCGGAAGACCACGTTGTCCAGCCGGGACTCGAGCGAGATGAGGAGCTCCTCACCCGTGACTCCGTCCCGCTGCGCCGCGGAGTGGAAGACGTTGCGGAACTGCTGCTCCTGCAGCCCGTACATCCGCTTCACCTTCTGCTTCTCGCGGAGCTGCACCGCGTAGTCGGACTGCCTGCGCCGGCGGGCGTGCGCCGGGCCGTGCTGGCCGGGCGGATAGGCGCGCCGCTCCACGGGGCACTTGTCCGTGTAGCACTTGGTGCCCTTCAGAAAGAGCTTCTGCCCCTCTCGGCGGCAGAGCTTGCAGACCGGTCCCGTATAACGTCCCATTCGGTTTCCTTTCCTTCCTGTTCTGGTGGAGCCGCCGGGCGCTCGCGTGGAGCCGCCGGGCGACCCGGCTGGTCAGACCCGTCGCTTCTTGGGCGGGCGGCAGCCGTTGTGGGGCAGGGGCGTGATGTCCTGGATCGACTTGACCGTCAGGCCCGCGGTCGCGAGGGCCTGGATGGCGGATTCGCGGCCCGAGCCGGGCCCCTGCACCCGCACGTGGACCCGCTTCATGCCGAGCGCGACGGCGTCCTTGCCGGCCTGCTCTCCGGCGACCGTGGCGGCGAAGGGCGTCGACTTCTTCGAGCCCTTGAACCCGGCCTTGCCGGCGCTCGACCACGACACGGTGTTCCCGGAGGTGTCGGTGACGGTGACGAGGGTGTTGTTGAAGGTCGCCTTCACGAAGGCGTACCCGTCGGACTCCACCACCTTCTTCTTTTTCCGGCTCGGCTTCTGATCGGCCACTTGCTCTCTCCTGGGGTCCGGCGTGCTCTCGGTTCTCGGGGCCGTCGCCCGTATGGCGGCGGCGCCTCGTCAGGGTGTTCCCGCTACTTCCTCGGCGGGGCCTTCTTCCCGGCGATCGCCCGACGCTTGCCCTTGTGGGTGCGGGCGTTCGTGTGGGTGCGCTGCCCCCGGACGGGCAGGCCCTTCCGGTGGCGGACTCCGCGGTAGCACCCGATGTCCATGAGACGCTTGATGTTCATGGAGACTTCGGTGCGGAGCGCGCCCTCCACCTTGTACTCGCTCTCGATCTCCCGACGGATCTTGTTGACGTCCTCGTCGGTCAGGTCCTGGGTGCGCGTGTCCGGATCCACCCCGGTGGCGTCCAGGATCTCGCCGGCGCGGGTGTCCCCGATGCCGAAGATGTAGGTGAGGGCCACCTGGATGCGCTTCCCTCTCGGTAGATCGACTCCCGCGATTCTCGCCATGCTCTCAGTCCCTGGTAGTTTTCGCCCGGCTCTCGTCCTGCGCTCCGAGGCCTCCAACGACCTCCAGCGCCGATTTCAGCGCTTCATCAATCTAGCCCTGACGCTGTTTATGCTTCGGATTCCGGCTACAGATGATCCGCACCACTCCACGGCGGCGGACCACCTTGCAGTGCTCGCAGATCGGCTTTACGCTGCTTCGGACCTTCATGCTCTCCTCCGGTTGTTGCAGAGCACAGTAATTTAACCCACCGAGCGGGTGGCCTCAAGACGCCGCGGACGATCGGTGCGCTCCCCCGCTCCGCTCGTCCGATGCCGGCGACGACCGTGCTCCCCCGCTGCTCGCCGCTGCCGACTCCGGCACCCGGGTCAGGATCCTCGGGCCCTGGCCCGTGATCGCCACCGTGTGCTCGAAGTGGGCGGAGGCGGCCCGGTCGCTGGTGATCACGGTCCAGCCGTCGTCGAGGGTGCGGATCGTCTCCGCGCCCGCGCTCAGCATGGGCTCGAGCGCCACGATCATCCCCTCGCGGAGGAGCGGCCCGTAGCCCGCCCGTCCGATGTTGGGCACCTGCGGCTCCTCGTGCAGCTCCCGCCCCACGCCGTGGCCCACGAGGTCGCGGATGATGGCGAAGGGCGTGTCCGACACCACCTCCATCACGGCCGCGCCGACGTCGCCCACGTGGTTGCCCGCCTCGGCGGCGCCGATGGCGGCCTCCAGCGCCTCCTCGGTCACCCGCAGGAGCTCCTCGATCTGGGGGGCCACCCGCCCGACCGGGAAGGTCCACGCCGAGTCGGCGATCCAGCCGTCCAGCGTCACCCCCACGTCGATCGAGACGACGTCGCCCTCGTCCAGGATCCGCTTCTCGCTCGGGATCCCGTGGACGACCTCTTCGTTCACCGAGGTGCACACGCTCCGGGGAAACCCGTACTGCCCCTTGAAGGTGGGCACCGCGCCCTCGTGCGAGCGGATGTACTCGTCGGCGAGCCGGTCGAGCTCGCCGGTGTTCGCGCCCGGCGCGATCCGCTCCACCACCTCGCGGAAGAAGCCGGCGATGATCGCCCCTCCGCGCCCCACCGCCTCGACCTCCTCGGGGCTCCTCAGGTGGATCATCCCTGGAGCCCCCTCAACCCCGTGTCGGGCCCCTCGTGCTGGCCGCCCACGGCCGCCCGCACCGCCCCGTGCACCTCGTCCACCTCGCGGTCGCCCCGCACGCGCACCAGCGGCGCCGGATGCGCACGGTAGAACTCGACCAGCGGCTCGGTCTCGTCGCGGTAGACCTCCAGCCGCCGGCGCACCGTCTCGGGCGCGTCGTCGGAGCGGTGCTCAAGCGACGCGCCGCACTCGTCGCAGACGCCCTCGGTCTCGGGCGGACCGAAGTGGACGTTGTAGACCCGCCCGCACTCCGGGCAGCTCCGACGTCCCGAGATCCGCTGGATCAGCACGTCGTCGGGCGCCTCGAGGAGGATCACCCGGTCCACGTGCCGCCGGGTCTCGTCCAGCACCCCGTCGAGGGCCTCGGCCTGCGGCGTGTTCCTGGGGAAGCCGTCGAAGACGATCCCCCGCTCGGGCGTGAGCGAGGCGATCTCGTCCCGCACCAGGTCGACGATCAGCTCGTCCGGCACGAGCTCGCCCCGGTCCATGTACGCCTCGGCCTTCCGGCCGAGCTCGCTGCCCTCCTGCCGCGCCGAGCGGAGCAGGTCACCCGTGGCGATCCGCGTCCAGCGGCACGCCTCGGCCAGCCGCTTCCCCTGCGTTCCCTTCCCCACCCCGGGAGGCCCGAGGAGGATCACCGTCATGGACACGGGTCGAATCCCGTCCCGCGTCGGAGGATCCAGGGGGGTGCGAACGTGCGGATTGCTCCCATCACATGTAGCTCTGGCGACCGCGTGTCTTGACCCGGCCCTTCTTCATGAACCCGTCGTAGTGGCGGAGCATGAGGTGCTGCTGCGCCTTCTGGACGGTGTCCAGGCCGACGCCGACCACGATCAGGAGCCCGGTACCGCCGAAGAAGAACGTCTGGATGTCGAAGATGTCGAAGATCCAGAACGGCACCAGGGCGATCAGCGCCAGGTAGATCGAGCCCGGCAGCGTGACCCTCGTCAGCACCCGGTCGATGTACTCGGCGGTCCGGGTTCCGGGCTTCACGCCGGGCACGAACGCCCCCTGCTTCTTCAGGTTCTCGGCCAGGTCCACCGGATTGAAGATGATGGCCGTGTAGAAGTAGGTGAAGAAGACGACCAGGAGGCCGTAGCTGATGTAGTAGATCCAGCTTCCCGGCTGGAAGAAGTCCGACACCGTCCGGAGCAGCGGCAGGTCCACGAAGGTGCCCATCGTGCCCGGGATGATGATGAAGGACTGGGCGAAGATGATCGGCATCACGCCCGCCGAGT